>CAYVWK010000427.1:0-1503 GCA_964455235.1 uncultured Paludibacter sp. | reverse complement strand
CCGTATGCAGGGCGCGGTTTGACCGACCGAAAGTGAAAGATTTTTCCCTGAAAAAATTCTTTGGAAAGTTGTCGGTCAAATCCGTTGCGGCGTACGGAAGGGTATGTAGGGGGACAACCCTGCAATCCGAATGAAGGAGGATCCTTGTGAATCAGGATTTATTGAACAGCGCCGGGTACCCGGACCCGACACCCTATGAGGCATTCAGGGCGATGGAGGCCGAGGAGAAAAAGGCGGCCCGTGCGTTCCGACCGATCGTATATATCTGCTCGCCGTATGCGGGTGACATAGAGAAGAACGTCGAAAGGGCCCGCCTTTACAGCCGCTTCGCGGTGGAGTCTGGGTGCATCCCTCTGACGGTGCACCTGCTCTACCCGCAGTTCATGAACGACGAGAACCCGGCCGAGCGCGAGCTTGCGCTTCGTTTCGGCAACGTGCTGATGAGCAAGTGCGCCCAGGTGTGGGTGTTCGCTGCTCACGGGGTCTCCAACGGAATGGCTAGCGAAATCGCCTATGCCCGTCGAAAGGGATATCTGCTTCGCTACTTTGATGCCGAATGCCGGGAGGTACAGGTATGAATGCGATGAGGCAAGAGAACCGGGGGTACGGTTTTTCGGTAATTGATGGAGGAAAAGAACCATGGAATTGAACACCGATGCACATGTGGAACACCCAAGAAATATCAGCATGGATGCGCTGATCAACATCACCTACCGTGGGGACAAGCCGACTGTCAGTGGGAGAGAACTGCACAAAGCATTGCAGGTCGCCACGCGCTACAACGACTGGTTCGCGCGCATCCGCCTCCTGGGGTTTGTCGAGGGAAAGGATTTCTACGCCAACTCGCGCAATAATACCGGCGGGCGTCCGAGCATCGACCATGAGATCACCATCACGATGGCCAAGGAGCTGTGCATGCTGCAGCGCTCGGCGGCCGGCCGCAAGTTCCGCAGATACTTTCTCGAATGCGAACAGAACTGGGAATCACCGGATCAGCTCATACAGCGAGCCCTCGCCATTGCTAAAGCGCGAAGAGCCGAAGCAGATCGGCAGATTTTCACCGAATGCGGACTACCCCAAGAACTGCTTTCCTTGACGGAAACGAAACAGGAGGCCTCCAATGATCTTCAATAGCATAGCCCCTCCAGAAATCTGGGAAATTGTGAGACGTGACAAGATAGATTTCTTCGGTGAAATCGGAAATCCCGAAGATAGCATAGGCTTCGATGAAGTCGAGGCGGATACCGCGACAGTACAGGAACTGCATGCCTTGGGAAAGAGTCTGCCAGCGATTCTCCCTAGAGGCGCCGCCCTTCCTGCGTTCAGCATGAAGTTCTATAAGTTTGATGGAAGCATGCCAGATATTCTGCACGATTGTGCACAGCCCAAGCATTCCACATTGTGTGAGTTGGAAATTGACGGGATCGAAGCGACTTTTGCAAGCGATGGCAATAACGGTGTCATCTGCAAAATCGAGCTTGCTTATAGTGTAGACGGGGGATG
>CAYVWK010000426.1:0-1508 GCA_964455235.1 uncultured Paludibacter sp. | reverse complement strand
AACACTGGTTCATGTAGGGAGCTAGGAGCTTCCTAAGATTGGTGAGTTTAGAGAGCTGTGGAAGTAAAGTGGGATCACTTTGATATAAAGAAACCATCTTGTTATTGAAAGGACTCATTCTCATGGCGGGTGTAAAAATAGATAGCTCAGCCCAACGTATCAACTGATCTGCAACTATTGGTTCAGGTAGGAAACCTGTGAATGTTTCAAAGTCACAGTGGGATATACCTATACCGCTTAAGCTTAGAGACAACATTTCACTCAGTGCAGATTTGAGGCCGCGTCCGTGGGCCCAATCCACCTTTGCTCCGTTTGCCGTTATGGCAGAAAATGATGCCCCAACTGAGCCTGAGCCGAGAATGGTGACAGGGTTTAGATTGTGCCTTTTAGCGGCTTTCCGGATAATCTGGGTCCATCTCCAAGCCCAATAGTTGTGGATGCGGGAACCATCAGAGTCATCAGATAGTGTGCTACCAGTGGGGAAGAAACCGGAATAGTCACTCACTATGCCGGAAAAGCCCACTTCAAAGATGTTTTGCGCTAAAGTCTCCTCAGCCCAGTTGCAGGCGTCTGTATTTGTGAGGTCCAAATGACCAACCATAAAACCACCAAGGTCAGTGAGTAGGTTGGTTCCATCTGCACGCCTGAGTAAGTAACCGTTTTTAGATGCCTCCGCGTAGATCCTTCCCTCTATTGACAGGTGGGGGTTTGCTGAGCAGAGGACATTGATACCGATACCACTTAACTCCTGCATGACCTGATCCAGGTGAGGATAGAGCTCACTGCTCCATACCCAGTCCCAGAACTCCCTGGTACCGGAGGGGGTGGTCTGTGTTCCGGACCAGTCCTTGATATATAGGGCGGCCATAGGAATTTCAGATGCCTTAAGAATGTCAATTGTCTCTAAAAGAGGCTGTGACCCACCTGTGAGTGGAGGGAGCTCATTGTCTTGGGTTGGCTCAAGAATATTTTTTCAGGAACACCGTAGAACTCCACCTCATGGTAGTCCTTATGTGTGAAGTTAAGAAGTGTCCTACCACCAAAGATGGCCATAAAGAGAAAACGTTGACCGGTAAAAAATGAGGGCAGAGCATAGAGCGGCGAGGCTTGACCCTTGCCGAGGATATATTTGTCCACCATATCAGTGAGACTGACTCTCTCACCTGGGTTTGGCTTATCTGTATATATGTTAACCCGGAGTCCGCGGAGATTGGGCCCGGAAGCTACTCCTCCGGATCCAAAGACGGGTTCAGATATTTCAGCGGGGAAGCGGAACCTCATCCGCGTGAACTGGTGTGACTGCTTTATAGGTACCAGTGTGAGACATTCCTTCTCCTCAGTAACCGAAAAGGTTATTGAGCGGGTACCGTTATGAAAGTGTAAAAGCTTGTGCGGCTCATCATATGAGACATGGTTGAGGTTGTGGTAATGTTTTGAAAAGTCAATCTTATCCTTATCTGGACCTGTGTGGACAGAAAGAATAGGACGGTCATCTGAATTAGTAATTA
>CAYVWK010000425.1:0-1512 GCA_964455235.1 uncultured Paludibacter sp. | reverse complement strand
CAGATTCTGCTTTAATTGTGTTATTTGTTTTATCAGTAGCTGTAATTGTTGCTGTACCTTTACCTGCTTCGACTGCAGTTACAAGACCGTTTTGGTCAACTGTTGCTGCTGCCGTATTATTACTTGTCCAAGTAACATCATAAGGTGCTAATTCTGGTACCGGTGTAACTGCTAGTTGTTCTGTTTCTTCTTCAACAATACTAACAGTTGGTTTGTTCATGGTTAAACCAGTTAGAACTGCAGCTTCTTCTTGTTCCCATTTAAATTCATAAGATTCAACATATAAGCTATTAGCAGTTGCAGCAACCACAAACTCAATGTCAGATTGGACAGCAATATCAACTGTTTTAGTGACATCAACATAAGAAGTACTCCAAGCACCATTCCAAGAAGCAGTATTGAAAGCAGCTCCTGCAACGATGTTAGTGTAACTAGCTCCTTCATTCACACTATATTTGAAGCTACCAGCACCACCACTTGTGTTAGATTTCATCGACATTGTAATTTCAATAATTCTAACGTTAGTGTAACCAGTTAATGTTAATGTTTGTGAATTACCAGAAGTCATTTGTTTACTAGTTGCATACGTTTCCACTAAGCTTGCACTGGAGTTGTCTGGTGCGGTTCCAGATTTTGTAAGTGTGTTTTTAGCCGAAATTGTATATTTAACCGTGCTAAAAGAAGGAACACTAACGTTTACAGGAATATTAACTGATTTAGTAACATCTCCGAAAGTGTAAGAGGCAACAACATTTTCGGTATCCCCTACAATCGGTGTAGGTGAATAACTAACGAATGAAGTTACATCTAATTCTGATTCGTCATCAAAAACTGCTTTGATTTCCACACCCGTAGGGTCGAAATTTTCTCCGGCAAAATAATCAGTTTTATCCGGGCCTGAAACAAGCACTAGTTCCTCAAGATTACGTGGATCCTCTTGTCCGAAGAAATCATACGTAATCTCAATGCTACTTACATAGACACGAGTTTTAGAGGTTGTGCCTGTTGCCGTTAATTTAAAATGTGTGAATCCGTCAACATTATTGTACGTGTAAGCACTGCTAGTCCAAGATGGTGATGCGATACTCGTCCATCCTGAAGATGGATCTTTTACATTATGAGCCCCATCAGCAATATAATGTGCACTAAAGGGACCAGCACCGTCGCCTCCAGCATTCTTGATTGTTAAGGAGGTCATTTTATAATCTTGTAAATTAGGCGAAACCGTGATGTAACCACCATTTTGATACAACCTAATTGCTCCGCTATATGCAGCTGGTGCTGTTCCCGCAGTGCCTTTATAGGACGTGTAGGCAAAATAGTTATCAAAATTTCCAGATACTGCTGTGAAATTGTTTGCAGTAACTGTTGTAGGAGCAGCTTGTGTTTTCACTGCTTCTTTTGGCGCTAAACTAACCCCGACACCAATTGCCATGGCGAACATAGCAAAAAGGCCGAAGATACGATTACGCCTATTTGTTTTTACTTTTCTCATAATCATCCTTTCTTTGA
>CAYVWK010000424.1:0-1512 GCA_964455235.1 uncultured Paludibacter sp. | reverse complement strand
AGATGTATGACATCGTCGGTAAGCAAAAGGGTCTGCTCGCACCGGATCTGAATCCATATGTGACCGAGCGACCGTATGTGAACGCAGCACTGAGGACCGCAAGGAACTTGGAAGCGAACGAAGAGGATTGGCAACGATTTGTCGATGATCTGATCAAAAGGAAGAATGGGGATAACTGATACACCATGATGAAATGCGCAAGTAGACTCGACGCCAATGGCATACCACATCTCAGTAAAAGTCAGCTGGAAACCTATGGAGAACGAGTGCTGCGTGATTTTTCTCCCCATGTCCTGCTAGACCCACAACCTACCGATATCGACAAGTTCATCACCGACTACATGGGATTCAACTTTGAATACCAGTATCTATCTAATAACCAGGTATATCTGGGGATTACAGTGTTCGATGATACCGATACCCTACCCGTGTATAATCCTGAGCTAAATCAGGCTGAATTCCTATCGGTGAAAAAGAATACAATCATCATCGAAGGGACTCTTGCCGACAATCCCAATCTCATCCATCGTGAGCGTTTCACCGAAGGGCATGAGGCATCACACGGGTTGATCCATCCCGAGTATTATCAGAGGAAGGCCCAAATTGCCAGTCTGCACGATTACTGTGGTTGTGGCTATTCCAAACCGTGCTTCCCTGACCTCAGTGGTGTTGATGGAAGCGGCAAACGCTTGAAAGGAGAAGCATGGCTCGAATGGCAGGCCAACTACCTGGCATCGGTGCTCCTGATGCCCCGAAGCGCGGTTAGACGCCTACGAAACGTGATCGAGCCAAAGGGTAGTCCGTTCTGGCACCTTGAGCTGATCCAAACGATGGTCGAGGTGTTCAACGTCTCCGAGGAAGCTGCGAGGGTGCGCCTGATCTCACTGAATTACCTTCCCACCTAAGAAACAACCACCGGTGTCCATCGGGTGATCACTATTATTGCCTGAGGACTATGTGTCACAAAGATTCCTGACTGCTTCATTGCATCAGGTTTCTTTTTCGCTTCTATGTTAGCTCTGTAGCTAACGACATACAACAAGAGGAGTTGCGATGGATATTCCCATGAGGTGCCCCAAATGTGGAAAAAGGGCATTCGACACCACAGGATTTTACCACACACACCAACCGCTTGAGATCTCGCTCAAATGCCCACAGTGCAGCCAAATTGTGCGAGTTCCGATCGTACAGGATGGGAGCATGCCCAACAGGAAAGGAGGCAATAGCGTTCACATCATGAACAAGTAACGTAATGGGGAGTACCCTCCCCTGGTATTGAGATACCTTGATAACCCGGTACATACCGAGCAATGGGGCCGCATGGCGAGCCACCGAATAGCCGGATGATCCATAAAACACTCGTTTTGTGATCATCCGGCTTTTTTATGCCCATCAGGACCGTTCGCTTCATTGGTAAAAACGTGATGGTCATCACCACATGGGATCCGTTGGATCCGAACGACAGCATCCCTGTGCCAGGCCAGGATTCCCCACTGGGATGCACCATATCAA
>CAYVWK010000423.1:0-1520 GCA_964455235.1 uncultured Paludibacter sp. | reverse complement strand
ATGAAGATTATTTAATTATAAAATAATTCATCAAAGTACTGCAATATACATCATGATGTTTTTGATTGGCAACTATTATATGTATGAAACATCTTCATGAGAAATTGCGGTGTTTCCTTTGAACGACAGCGAATCTATATTCAAAAAATATATGGATAAAAGAGTCCCGTTGATTAAGAATAAAAAAATTCTTCAATCCTCATACATACCAGAGCAATTACCTCATAGGGAAGAACAGATCCATAATATTGTAGAAATTGTGGCTCCGTCTCTTCTCAAAGATAAACCATCCAATATTCTGATAATAGGAAAAACAGGAACAGGAAAAACCGCTGTTGTGAAATATATTGGAAAGGAATTGAAAAAAGCCGATGAGAACGAAGAAAATTGTTGTTTTGTTTACATCAACTGTGAAGTTGTGGATACTCCTTATGGAATTCTTTACAATATTGCAAATCAAATTATCAAAGATGAAACAAAAAGCATTCCTTTTACCGGATGGAGTCTGGACAGAGTATTCGGTGAATTGACAAAATACATCGAAGATGAAAAAAAGATCTATATTGTGGTTTTGGATGAGATTGACAGATCCTTTCAGAAAAACGGTGATGACATCTTCTATTTCTTGACAACAATAAATGAAGTATTGGAAAAATCAAAAGTTTCCATTATCGGAATAAGCAACAATCCCAAATTCACTGATTTTCTCGATCCTAAAATTAAAAGCAGATTGGGAGAAGAAAAAATTATCTTTCCACCTTACAACACATTTCAATTGGAAGACATTCTGAGAGACAGATCTTATGAAGCATTTTCTGAAGGAACATTGTCGAAAGGCGTCATATCATACTGTGCGGCATTATCGGCACAGGATATGGGAGACGCGAGAAGAGCTTTGGATCTTTTGAGAATAGCGGCAGACATCGCCGAAAGAAACAGTGATAAAATTGTTACCGAAGCTCATGTCAAATATGCCAAAAATAAAATTGAACTCGATGCCGTTTCGGAAGTTGTAAGAACATTGACTCCTCAATCAAAGATAGTGTTGATGAGTATAATCATCAATACCGAGAATAACAATCCCACAATGAATACCGGTGATGTGTTCACAACATACAAACAGATTTCAGAAATTATGGAAACGTCTATTTTGACGCAGAGGAGAGTTGCGGGACTTATTTCTGAATTGGATATGTTAGGAATAATTCACGCACGGGTAAAATCTTTCGGCCGTGCCGGAAGAACGAGAGAAATTGAACTCAATACGAAAGACGTTGTCGATCTGTTGAAATCAGATACTCTTTTCAAGAAATTGGAATCCTATAAACATATCAAACAAACAACCCTGATGTGATTTTTCTTTCCAGTGGAAACAGAGGGGTGGGGGGGTTGACCCCATTTTTCTCATTCAGTATAAAATACACGATAAAATAACTTCAATTTATCACATATTGTCGATATTTTTTATCATCTTATTTCGGCAATAGAATCATAATGAAATTTAATTTTTATTTTAATCA
>CAYVWK010000422.1:0-1526 GCA_964455235.1 uncultured Paludibacter sp. | reverse complement strand
TCGACCAAGCTGAAGACAAATCAAATAAATCCATTGCTCCACCTACATAATTCGTGGTACTAACAAATGTTTTTGCAAGGGCATAATCCACTCCTTGAAAAGCAAAAGTTGAAAAACCTGTACCATGAGCATGCGACTGGGTGAGGTAATTTTGACGCTGACCATTCGCATTGAGGCGTGTAAAATACCCACCTTTTCCATTGATATCATAGCCTGAAGCTGTCCGCTGCACCTTAAACCCAGAGGTATAGCTAATTGGTGTAGAGCCATTAGTTGTTACGTTCACCGTTGTAGGAGTTGTACTAACCACTCCATTGGTAATATTATAGTTGATGATGGTAGAACCACTTCCGAAAGAGATCGTACCACTTTGCCACGAACCGTACAAGCCGATATGGTCGCCCAAGCGCGCTACCCCACCAAAATTGGTTGTAGAAAGCAACACCCTGGGAGCTGAAGTCTCGGTATCCCACACATATACTTTAACAGGAGATGCAGTGCTGGTAGTGATATTACAAGCCACTACTTTCCCATCAAAATAAGCCACATCACCTAAAGGAATAGTACCACCACTAATATCTGTTTTATTCAAATCACTGATAAAAGCACCTGTTTGCGCATTTACCACTTTGACACCTGCATGCTCATATACTAAATAGAGCTTTCCGTTTTCACCATAAGCCATATTGCGCACTTTAGTTGCATCCCAGCCATAAGCAGTTGAGGTGCCCTGCTGCGCACTACTATTCCACACCTGATTAAACGTCAGCGAGAATACCTTAGATACTACTAAAAAGAGAATCAATAATATGATATGTATAGATTTTTGTTTCACGATTGATATGTTTGTATTGAATGTGGAATGTGGAATGTTAAATGTTTGTTGAGGTGTTGAGATGTTGAGATGTTGAGGTGTATTTAATTCCTTAATTTCTTAATTTCTCAATTATTTACATCGGCATATTCTCTTTATAACTTTCAAACTTTTCTCTTTTAAACTCTTAAACTTCTAAACTACCTAACAACTTTTACTGTTTTGGAACCTATTTTCACCAGATACACTCCTTGTGGGAGGTTGATGGTGAGGGTATTTTCTACATACCCTTGATATTGTAAAACACCGCTGAGGCTGAATATGTTCACTTGTTCTGCTTGTTCTAATTCTATATTTAAACCTGCATGGTTTGAATAAATTTTAAATGCAGGAGTATTTTCTACTTTTTCTACTTCTGTAGTAAGATAAGATTCAAACTTAGGCTCCGACATCATATTATAGCGATTAACAGCAGCCACAGCAAAGTTATGAGTTCCAGCTAAGGAAGCAAAACTACCTAATGCAAAGCTTTTGTTATTAGTCCAAACTCTGTGTATCATATAGTTGCAATGTTTGATGCTAACAACACCTAATGACTTAGGTACTGCAAAGATAGCATAACTTCCATCTGCTAAATCTGAAGTCCATGACAATGTTGTACCGTTCAACACCACATTATCTACACGATTTGGTTTCACTGATCCTGCTTTCC
>CAYVWK010000421.1:0-1527 GCA_964455235.1 uncultured Paludibacter sp. | reverse complement strand
AACCAATAGTATGCTCTCCAAAAGACGCATATAGGTGCATGATGGGGACTGGAATAGATTACTTAGTAATGGGGAAATATCTGGTTAAGAGAGAGGAAAATCCAAAAGACATTTGGGATAGTGAATCATTGGCAAAAGATTAAGTTAACTCGTTAAATTTATAAATATTAAAAGGATTAAACTAAAATGAGCGAAAACAAAACTCTACTCGGGGAAGTATGGGATTACTTAAAAATAAGAAAAAAATGGTGGCTTCTACCGATAATAATATTAATAGTTCTAGCAGGTGCTTTAATAATATTTGGTCAAAGTAGCGCACTTTCTCCATTCATATATGCATTAGGATAAGTACATTCTCCCAAGGAATATGGTTCTAAAAAACCTTAATTTTTCTATCTTCCTAAAATGTAAAAATAAATTTCTTACTAATACAAACATCGTTAATGTTTGCATTAAACCATGGACAATTTCCCTAGAGGAAATGAACATCCATAAAATTAAACATAGATTCAAATCGGTGAATAAAAAAGATGTCTCCAAAGAGACATCTTTTATGATCCTGCACAGATTTGGCAAGAAATGAATTTCTTACTAATACAAACATTACTAATGTTTGCATTAAACTGTGAACAGCACCTTCGAGGTGCAAACTTCCATAAAATTAAACATAGATTCAAATCGGTGAATAAAAAAGATGTCTCCAAAGAGACATCTTTTATGATCCTGCACAGATTTGAACTGTGGACCCCTGCCTAACTGAACTCGCACCCGAAGATAACGAATCTATCAGAGCAGTGCTCTACCAGACTGAGCTACAGGATCTTCTATTCTGGATTGTAGCGAAGGATGGTTTGACGAAAACCTTTTCTTTGTTTTCAGTTTACCAGACTAAAGCTACAGGATCTTCTGGTTTTGATTGTAGCGAGGACTGGTTTGACGAAATTAAATTCAACCAAACTCACTAAACCACACGATAGAATTTCGTTAAAGATATTTATAAAGTTAGCTATTTTTCTATCTAACGCATATTTCCATAGCATCTCTATGTTTTAACAAATACTCTTTTCCCCGAGCAATTTTACTCTTAGCGTCAATTGCTTTAATAAAATTTTTTCCAAAATCAGTATGTAAAAAATAAGCAAAATCCAGAGCGGTAGAACCGGGAGGAAGCAAGAAACAATCGGGCAAGATATTTCCCTTAGAATCTCCTAATTTATTTGCAGAAGCAGGAAAAATTGCAATATACTTCAACAAATCAAAGACAGCAAAATTAAGGATAGCTTGAACCCCGGTTCCATATTCAAATTTATCCAAAACATTTTTTTTAATTTCTTCAAGAACTCCAATTTGTTTTTCTCCTAACTCTCCAATAATCTTAAAATCTCTTTCCCCCGGAATATATTCAATTAAACCTGCCTTACTAGCCTGCCTTAGCGCTAATTCCGAATCCGCCGAGCACGCAATAACAATTGAATCCGAACACTCTTTTTTTAATCGCTCAATATTTTCAATTGCATTTCCTCCATC
>CAYVWK010000420.1:0-1528 GCA_964455235.1 uncultured Paludibacter sp. | reverse complement strand
CCCGAGCGGGAACCCCATGAGCCACTCGACCCACGTCGGGTTCAGCTGCCCACCAACGTCCGTCCGGAGATCGGTGCGCTGCCTGCCACCGTTCGTCCCCCGCGCATGAGCTGCGTTCGGCGTGGCGAAAAGGCGCATCACATCTCCCGTCAGCGTATCCCGGCTCATTTGCGATTTGGGGAATGTGGAGTTCTTTCCTGGTACCCTAGTTTTGACGTTCCCTTCCTTTCATAAGAAATTCATCAATTTAATCTGGAGAACTACTCTTTATGACTTGTCGAGGGCACCCAATCACCATCATCATCGTTAAGCTTGTAGTAGAAAAACAGAATATTAGCAACTTTACTTAATGCTTCCTCAATCGAACTGCACTTATAGCATTCCCTTCTTGGTTTATAGCCAAACGCCTGATCTCCCGCTCGGTAATGATGACTAAGTGTAGGACGAAACCCTTTGGGGCTGATACGGATAGTAATATCTTTCTCATTATTTCTTGATTTTGTCTTATCAATAATCAATAGATCATAAAGAAGGACTGATTTATACATAGAGTGCTCACGGTATTTTGCTTGAACAATCATTGAACAGCCCAACATTTCATTGCCATTCATAACCGCTAATTGCTTATAGCATTCCTTTTCAAGGATACCTTCATAATAGTAAGGTTTCATAACAATTCATCTCTTTAAAATGTTTCTACGACCAATAGCAAAATGACACTAATTCTGTTTCATCATCTTAGCAGGGATACCTGTATAGATACCACAGACTCCGATATTCTGAATCACAACTGCTCCCGCACCAACTACACACATTTCACAAATATCAATATTATTAGAAACGATAGCACCAATACCAATCCAAGTCTCTGAATCGATATTAACAGTTCCCCCCAGATGAGCTCCAGGAGATATATGTACATAATTTGCTAGAACACTATCATGATCAACTGTTGCTGCTGTGTTGACTATCACTCCCTTGCCTGTTTTGCTTCCTGTATTAATTACTGCATTGGCCATGACTGCAGTACCTTCTCCAATTTCTACATCTGAGGCAACAGCTGCAGTAGGATGGATTGCTGTATACCAATCAACATCAAAGGATTCCATTATTTGCTTTCTGGTATGATTATCTCCAATAGCAGCAATAAAAAGTGCATCTTGCTGGTATTTCACAAGATCAGGGATTTTACCTAGATATGGGACATCAGAGACATGCTCAGGTTCTTTATCATCAAGAAATCCCAACACAACATCTCCAGAAAGAGCGATAATGTCTGCTATGACTCTTCCATGTCCTCCTGCGCCTAGACGAGCTGTCCTCTCCCGATTCCTGCAACGATGTTGCTCATGCGGTAGTTGTACCCGATCTCACTATGCTGGTAGTGGGGAGCCGGGTCTCTGGATTGAGTTGCCCAGAACCGTACTTTCTTTACTGCAGCTTCATCATCTGAAAGGAACATTCCTCCACCACTCGTTGTGATGATCTTGTTGCCATTATACGAGAGAGCACTATATTTCCCAAACGT
>CAYVWK010000419.1:0-1531 GCA_964455235.1 uncultured Paludibacter sp. | reverse complement strand
GTATAAGCTTGGATATTGTATTAAAGAACCCTAGTAGAGAAGGGTATATCTTTGATGGGTGGTACACGGACAATTCCTATAACCAGCCAATAGAAATTATTGAATCGGGATCAAGCGGACCTGTCGATGTGTATGCAAAATGGAATAAGATTTTCACAATAAGCTATTTTCTTGACGGTGGCACTAATCATGATTCAAATCCCTCGACTTATACTATCAAGAGTGCTGATATCATTCTTGGGAATCCTTCACGTCTTGGTTATTCATTTGAAGGGTGGTATGAGGATTCTGGCTATGTTGTCTCTTCTTCAACCCTTGCAAGGGGATCAACCGGAGATAAATCATTTTATGCCAAATGGGTTGCCCAATCAAATACCCCTTATTTGATTGAATATTACCAACAGAATCTTACTGGAACTGGATATGCTCTGGCTGAAACTAAGACATTAAGAGGTACAACAGACACTATAGTGGAGGCTCCCACTCATGAATATGTTGGTTTTAATGAAAACCAGACCCACGAGAATGCGGTTCCAAGCGGAAGGTTGTTTGGTGACGGCTCTCTTGTTTTGAAACGCTATTATGATCGGAGCACTTATACTGTACAGTTCGCAGAGAATGGGGGAAGTCTGGTTGTAGATTATTCAGGCATAAGATACGGAGCAACGATCAACGTACCGGAAACCATCATCCGAGAAGGATACTCGCTCGTTGGATGGTATAAAGAAAATACTTTCGAAAGTCTGTGGCAATTCTCAAGTGATTCAATTACTGGAGAAATTACATTGTTTGCAAGATGGGAGGCAAATACTGACACTCCTTACAGGGTGGAGCATTTCTTGCAAGAGAAATCTGGAGCTGACTATGCATTACTTGATTCAGCAGTCGAACATCTAGCTGGTATCACAGGCTCAACTGTTTCTGCTGAGCCCGTATCTTTAGTTGGATTCCATATAAATCTTGCCCATGATGGAACGGCCTCAAGTGGAGAGATAGCCGGTGATGGCTCATTGGCGCTTAGGTTCTATTATGATCGCGATACGTTTAATGTTTGTTTTTCAGTCTATGGCGGGTCATCAGTCTCTACTATTTCAGATGTTAGATACGACGTATCGCTTTCTGAGCCCGTATCACCCATAAGAGCTGGATATGATTTTGCCGGTTGGTATCGCGAATCTACATATGTATCAAGGTGGGATTTCAGCAAGGATACGATCACTTCAGATACTACATTACACGCAAAATGGGATGTAAAAGCGAATATCCTTGTCTTTGATGCTAATGGTGGGCAAGGAACAATGTCTCCGATGAGCATCAATTCGGATACGCAAATTACTCTGGTAGCTAATAATTTTTATAGGCCTGGATATACATTTATAGGTTGGTCTGAAATAAAGAATGGAGATGTGATTTTCTACAATCAGGATGCATACAACATGGGAACCGAAGACGATGTCCTATATGCGAAATGGAGTGCAAATCCTGATACCATTTATAAGGTTGAACATTATAAACAGAATCCAACCCGCGA
>CAYVWK010000418.1:0-1534 GCA_964455235.1 uncultured Paludibacter sp. | reverse complement strand
ATTTGCAAGGAAACATCCTTTTAGCAGGATTTGGAGTAGGGTATTCTTGGGGTGGTGTGATGTTGAAGGTATGAAGTCAGCCAAGGAAAAACCCAGATACTGTTTAATCACCAATGATGTGGAAGACCTGTCTATCAACGGTAAATCCTATGATGAGATTGGTCTGAAGGTCGTGCAAGAAGCTCTACCAGCCTTATTAGATTCCTATGCAGAATATGGCGTTAAAGCTACTTTTTTCTTTGTAGCTGAATTTGCACAAAAACATCCCGAAATTGTCAAGATGATACAGCCTTATGGACATGAAGTGGGCTGTCATGGTTTGACACACAACCAAGCGAAAGGTTTTGATGTGATGGATTTAGAGGAGCAAATTCAACATCTCCAAAAAGCGAAAAACATTTTGGAAGATATTGCAGGAGAGGAAGTTATCACATTTAGAGCGCCTGCATTGCGAGTAAACACATTTACACCTCAAGCATTAAAAGCGACAGGTTTTCAAATTGATAGTTCTATCTCACCGCAGCGCATGGATATTTTTATGACTTTAGGGAGTAAAAATAAACTGCAATGGCTGAAAGCACCCCGTACAATTTATGAGGCTAATTTAGAGAATTTAGCAAGAAGAGGTGATTCGGGTTTATTTGAAGTACCCGTATCCTCTTTTGCATTACCCTATATCGGAACATTGATGCGAATTTCGAGCAGTTTAACCGCTATGACACGTTATTTAGTCTATTTAGAGACCAAGAACAAGGCAGAAAAAGCAGTTAATTTTTTGTTCCATCCAAGTGAAATGGTAGCCGAAAATGAAGAACAAACGCAAGCAGAAAAAAGGTCAAAAAATCCCATATCGCATTTATTATCAGACATCATCAGAGTAAAATTAAAGCAGAAAAACTTGAATCCCAATGCTTTACTACTTCTTGAAAAAGAATTAGCCTTTTGGCAAAAAAAGCAATATCAATTTTTGACTGTTAAAGATTTTGTAGCATTACGCAATGAATAAAGTAGCCGTATTTCTTGGACATCCAGCACATTTCCATCTGTTTAAAAATACCATTCAGAATTTAACAGATAGAGGGAATCCCCCTCTTATCATTATCAAAAAGAAAGATATATTAGAAACCTTAGTGCAATCAGCTGGTTACGAGTATGTTGTGATTAGAGAATCTCGTTCAAACAGTATTTTTGGCTTGATAAAGTCAGTTTATGGGATGGAAAAAGCCATGATGAAGGTTATTCGTCAGCATGATATTGATATGTTGATAGGCTCCACTTTATCCTTTGCTACACGTGTGTTTAAACGCAAAACAGTCATTGTAACAGGCGAAGACGATGCTAAGGTGGTTCCTATGTATGCCAATTTAGTCTATCCCTTTGCCAATTACATCCTCACCCCAGAAGTCTGTGATAATGGGAGGTGGGAAAAGAAGTCGCTGAAATATAATTCCTATCACGAATTAGCTTATCTACACCCTAATCATTTTAAGGCGGATAAAGCGATAGTCAGTCAATACTTTCCTGTTGATGAACC
>CAYVWK010000417.1:0-1552 GCA_964455235.1 uncultured Paludibacter sp. | reverse complement strand
TCTTTCCACGCTTTGGATTTTCAATAATAGAAAGCCCATTTTCAAGGCAAAGTCGGTCAGATATTTTTCGTACAGCTTTGCCTGAACCTAAAAAATCCCTAAACTTCCTTGTGCAATCCAAAGAAGTAGAATTATATATGATGTGATTATGAATATGAGCTTTATCTATATGGGTAGCTACAATAAAAGCATGATTTCCTTTGGTAAATCTCAGACCTAATTCATAACCAATTTCATTAGCAAGTTCTGGTGTAACTTCCCCTGGTTTAAAAGACTGCCTTATCTGATAAGCTATCACATCATTTGCTTGTTCTCTACCTGTAATATCGGAGTATATTCGCTTGGATAAAAGGAATTCCCCCTGTACTGTTTTAGGGTCACATTCATAAGAACTAACATATTTACCATCATTGGTTTTATCAGGATTTAATGCGTAATCTATGCGGTCTGCAATACAATCAGCAAGGGACTTTCCTTTATTTTTATGCATGGAAATTAGACGAGTAGTTGCCACACAAAGCACCTCCTTTGTAGCATGAAAAAAGAGCTACCACATAGGTCAACCCTTATTAAAAAGTTATATGCAATTAATTAAATTTATCTCCCTATTCCCAATGTATCGTAATATTCTTCAGAAAATGGGATTGTTAAATAATCAAAATCAACTTGCAAGCTTTCCACATATTGATACACATTTGATTGGGCTTCAATTCCAAATCCTTCACGCAGGGTATTCAGAGCAACATCTTTCTCTAACCAACTATTTTCTTCCTCTGATTTCAATAGTGCTAAAAATTTTTCTTCATCCATCCAGCAAATCTGTTCTAAAGGGCTAGCATCTTTGCAGAAAAGCACAAGAGATAAAAACTCCTGAAAGTTACGTGCTATAGGCTCAACATAATGTTCACCACATGACATAGGACTAACAGCAAATACCATAGCAGAACTAAGTAATGGTATGAAACAAAAATGTATTCCATCAATGCCTAGCCAACCAATTATTTCTGCTCCAACTGGAGTACAAAAATATTTCATATCACTATCATTCCATTCTAATCCTATTGCCTCTTTTGGAAAAGGCAAGGCACGAAAACGATGAAACAGATCATTTTTTACCATTTCATAACCTCTACAAATTTCTATTTATCATTTTGATTTACCTATCCTACAAATTGGCATTTGTTTAACTTCATATAATTCAACTAACAGAATTTTATTGTTTTGTTGCAAGCTATAAATCAATAGTATCATAATTTTGCTCGGCAATATACGATATAGTTATGACCTTTTCTATACAATATGTCTAGCACTTCAATATCTAAGCCCCTTTTTAATATAAGTTCATATTCACCATTTGCAGCACTAATATTTGAAGCTGATATACATTTTGTTCCCCTAGGTACTTCAATAATAAGTAGCACTCGCTCACAAATACTTTGATATTCAGCCCATCTTATTCTATTATTTTTTAATAATGTTGTACTTAAAAAAGCTGGGTCATTTAAAATGCTACCTACTCTAATTTTTTTATTATTATTTTTATATAGCAAAC
>CAYVWK010000416.1:0-1553 GCA_964455235.1 uncultured Paludibacter sp. | reverse complement strand
CTATTGCAGATGGTCCTGTTATTCAGCAGTCTAACCATCAAGCCTTAGCTAATGGAATGAGTATTAAGCATTTATTTCTCCAACTGACATCCATTAGAAGCCAGATTAGCATACCTTTAGTTTTGATGGGTTATCTAAATCCTATTATGCAGTTTGGTTTTGAAGAATTTTGTACCGAATGTCAGCATGTTGGTATAGATGGAATGATTATCCCAGATTTACCAATGGCTGATTATCTGGCAGAATTTAAGCCTATTGCTGATAAATATGGGCTCAAATTCATCTTTTTAATTACTCCAGAAACCTCCTCTGAAAGAATATATGAGATTGATAATCAAACGGATGGATTTATTTATATGGTCTCAGCCGCAGCTGTAACAGGTACCAAGCAAAATTTTGATGATAGTGTTGCTTATTTTGAACGTGTTCGGAATATGAATTTGAAAAATCCTAGGTTGATAGGCTTCGGAGTCTCCAATAAAGCTACTCTATCCCTTGTAAATCAGCATGCTACAGGAGCAATTGTTGGGTCAGCATTTGTTAAATTATTGCAGAATAGGATGGGAATAGACGAATCTGTGCAGAAACTCTTGGAAAACTTGAATAATTAGTTCCTTTTGTGATTCAATCAATCCCATACAAATATGAGACAGAAGTTCGTTGTATTAACGCTTGTGTTGTTTAGTTTTCTACTTCAAACATCTGCGCAAAGCAAAGTTTCCACAGCACAACAATCCTATCGACCAGAATTATTACAAGCACAAAAAGCCTATCCAGTCCTCTTATTATCCGATACTCTATTCTACATCGACACGAATTTTGCGATTTTTACGGCTGAAGAAAGAGCTGCAAATATCACGAAACGTCTGACTCGATTATATGAAGAATCGGACACCATTCGTATTCAAATGTATCATGCTGATAGTTCTATCGAACTGAGTTGCTGCGAGTTCTTCATCATGACTGTGTTGGAAAGTGACACCATAGGCAAAAACATGAATGTGCAGGAACTGGCTGATTTCTATGCTGATAAAATAACCACATCTTTCACCAAAGCCAAAAAAGACAAGAATGTGTGGACTTTCATTGGTAGAATCGCTTTGGTATTGCTTGTTTTAGGGGTGATATGGTTGATGCTAAAGCTTACTCAACAAAGGCTATGTGTTACTTTATCGCTTGATTATCAACAAACAAGATCAATTTCTGAAAGATTTATCCTATAAAGATTATACTTTTATTACTGCGGTGCAAGAGTTAAAAATCGTAATTTGGCTTTTAAAAGCATTCAAGTGGATAGTTATTATCTTATTGATATACATGCTATTACCCATCATTTTTAGTATTTTCCCTTTTTCAAGAAGTTGGGCAACTGCTTTGTTTGATGTGGTGTGGAATCCCTTTAAATCTATGTTAATTTCTGTTTGGAACTACATTCCTCAACTATTCGCCATTATCGTTATCTTTTTGGTTTTTAAGTATTTAATAAAATTTATTCAATATATATTTTCTGAAATTGAAGCGAACAAACTAAAAATTGCAGGTTTTCATAAAGA
>CAYVWK010000415.1:0-1554 GCA_964455235.1 uncultured Paludibacter sp. | reverse complement strand
GTTGTTGAGTTGTTGAGTTGTTGAGTTGTGGGGTTGTGGAGTTGTTGAGTTGTTGAGTTGTTGAGTTGTGGAATTGACGATGTGAATAATTAAGAAATTTAGAAATTAAGAAATGTAGGAATGTGTTACTCCTAAGTCTTTATAAACTTTATAATTTTCAAACTTTATAAACATATTAGCACATTATTCTCATTATTCTCATTAGTCACATTGGCATATTAGTCTCATTGGCACATTGGCACATTGGCACATCAGGTTTTCTGCACCCGATTAAAAATCGCAATCAAATACGCCAATGCGATGAAGGCTCCGGGTGCTAAGACGAATATCAGCATTCCATAATTTTCTGAGAAGATGGAAAGGCTGAAAAGTTTACCTGTGCCTAATAGTTCGCGGGTAATACCTAAAACAGTGAGTGCCAAGGTAAAACCTAAGCCCATACCGAGACCATCAAAGAAGGATTTTACCACATTATTTTTAGCTGCGAATGCTTCGGCACGTCCTAATACGATACAATTTACTACGATTAAGGGGATAAATAATCCTAAACTATCATATAGGAAAGGAATATAAGCCTGCATCACCATTTCTACTACCGTTACAAAAGCTGCAATCACCACCACAAAAGCAGGGATTCTCACTTTGTCGGGAATGAAATCCTTCAGAAGTGAAATCGCAACATTAGAAGAGAAAAGCACAAAGGTAGTTGCTAAACCCATACCTAAACCGTTGAGTGCAGATGAGGTTGTACCCAGAGTCGGACACATCCCCAACAGCATCACGAAGATGGGATTTTCCTTTATAATTCCGTTGAGTAGAATTTTTAAATTTGAATTTTTAGCCATAATTCAATTAATTTTCAGTGATTAAAACTGGTTCATCGTCTATTTCAGTTGCACCTGATGAAGCATCATAACTTCCTGCATAGGCACTATATCCATTGCGAATAGCTTCTAAAAACGCATCAGATGAGATAGTTGCAGCTGTGATAGCATCCACCTCACCGCCTTTTTTAGTCGTCTTTAAATTATTTTTATCTGGATGTAATCCACATATATTTTGATTTGGTTTCTCTGGATTATTGAACCAATCTACCATGTGCGTACCCAAGCCTGGAGTTTCTTGATGCTCTAAAATGGCATAGTTGACTATCTTCCCTTCGGTATCAAAACCCACCATGATTTTAATCTCACCACCAAAACCATTTTTGGAGTAAGCTTGTACCGCAGCACCTACAAAAAGCTCCTTTTCATAAGCTTTGTATATATAAAAACTATCGGGAAGTCCTTCTAGAAGAACGGTCTCAACTGCATCTAATCTATCAAAAGCAGGCAAAACCTCCTTAATCGCACTCTCCTGCTTCGCTTTCTTTGCCGCAGCAATCGGATCTTTGGTTACATTATACATGGAACCTAATATCACTGCCACTACCAAGGTAATGGTTGATAACGCCAAAACCATGTTTTTAAATGATGAATCTAATTTCTTGCTCATTTTTTTTTGTTACTTGTTACTGGTTACTCGTTGCTGGTTACTGGTTACTGGTTGCTGGTT
>CAYVWK010000414.1:0-1555 GCA_964455235.1 uncultured Paludibacter sp. | reverse complement strand
CCGTCAGAGGTATCCGACCCGTTTATGCGTTTTTTGGCTCGTCACTTAAAACCTCACGCTTCGTACCCTTGAGCAAGCACTCCATAATTGCTTCCTTGAATCCGGCAATTTCAAAAGGCGTGGTAAGCAGTTCCACCGTTTCCGCTTCGAGCAGCTCTTTTTTATCCTCCGGATGCTTTAGGTTATGAATCATTATTGGTTGATTGGCAAGCAGAGTAATCAGCCAAATAAGCTCGTCAATCGCTGCATCAAAGTTTTCGGCTTGCATAAGTTTTTCGCCGAGGTCTGACAGCCCGCCGTACCTTTTTCCGATTTGTTTTGTCGCCCTCGTGGTAAGGAGAAGTTCATACTCCTTGCCGCCGATGGTAATTTGTGCGCTTCTGTCATTCATAGGTTATTCTCCCTTCGTTACCGTAACGGTGTAAACCTTGATGGTGCCGCCGTTGGTAACTGTAATAATAACAGTATTGGTGCCACTCTCCCATGTTGCCGACTGACCGCTTGAAATGGAGTTTCCGTTCACGGTTATAGCAATCCCTGCGTTATTATCGATAGCGACGGCGGTTATGGTGTTGGTAGCGTTTTCGG
Source organism: uncultured Paludibacter sp. (assembly GCA_964455235.1). Lineage (GTDB taxonomy): Bacteria > Bacteroidota > Bacteroidia > Bacteroidales > Paludibacteraceae > Paludibacter. The sequence continues at coordinate 967 of CAYVWK010000414.1, read as the reverse complement.
TAGTTGCAGTGTATTCGGTTGTAGCCGAATTAAAGGTTGGGGAGAGTGTGAGCGAGCCGAGGGTTAAGGAAGAAAGCGTTGCATCCGCTTGCGTATAACTTGGCTCATACACAGTCTGAAACCAGTTTGAAATTGTGAGGGATGACACCCCCTCCTCACCGTCGGTGACCTCGGCTTTCCATGGGTGTTTATTTTGTTCATCCGGCTTGTTGCGCCTTGAAATTGTCCCCTCAATCGACGGGGTTTGGAACTCGATGCTGTCGCCCTTTGTTTTTAGCGTTGTGCCGGGGATACCGAACAGTACTCGGTAGATCCAAAAGTATCTGTACCTGCCTTTTGCGGTTTTTGCCCGAAATCCTATAGCGACAGGGGAGGGTTCGTCCTCGCCTGCCGAAACAAGCACGCCGTTTGCGTCAAGCGCCGCACCTGTCAGGTCGCGCGCCGCCTGTTTTCCGATGTCGTTTACACCGAGGGTTATGGTTCCGCTCTTAAATTCCTTTATTACCGTGTCGGTACCGTCATCGGCGTAAAGTATAGCTTCGTTGAGTTCGATTGAAACCTCCGCCTCGATGGCTTTCGCAAGTTTTACGGGAGTACCGTAGATTTCGTCACCCGAGAGTGATTCGGTGATTTTAGAATAAAACAGACTGTCAAGTCCGATTAGTGCCATATGTTTTTTCCTCCGTTTCAAAATTTTGTGTTACACTGTAATACTTGCCGCAATCAGCGGCTATGTGGTGGTAAACGGCTGCCTGATAGGCGGAAAAACCGCTATACGCCGTCTGCGCAGGGACAATCTGCAGGCTGAGTATGACACTGCGGCGGACTTTTCGCCCGCCGCCGGCGTTATTATAGAAGAGCCGGGTTTTCTAAACCACCTAAGCGGCATGGACAATCTGAAGCTGCTTATGGCGGTTGGCGGCAGGCGCATGGCGGAACAGGCGGAGCAGGCTATGCGCGGCGTGGG
>CAYVWK010000413.1:0-1558 GCA_964455235.1 uncultured Paludibacter sp. | reverse complement strand
GTAATTGCCTGGATTTGGATAAAAACAGTTTTATGCCCGAACCCAGCATGTAGGAAAATTATTCCTTTAGCTTCATCTTACGTGCTATCAAAACGTCAAGAACTATATATAGATCCAGAGGTGAATAATGATAAAATATCTTTTAAAATAAAAACAGGGGATATTAACAATATGCAATCGCCAAAAAAAGGGAAAGGAGGATTGTTTGAATGCCCTTTTTGCAAAACTGTTACAACAGGAAAATATATACAAGAACAGTTTAAATTAGAAAAGAATGGTTCTATTCTGGTTTCGGTTGTAGCAGAAGGTAAAAGGGGTAGGTTATACCTTTCTCCTGATGAGAAACAATTGATGACAACAATTTGTGATCGACCTTTTGTGTCTGATGCTAAAATGCCTAATGCTCCTAGATGGATTAGTCCCCCCCTTTATGGAATAACTAAATTCGAAGATCTTTTTAACAATCGCCAACTCACAGCTCTAATTACATTTTCTGAGTTTGTTGCCGAAGCTCAAGAGCAGGCCTATAAAGATGCATTATCTTCTGGAATGGCGAATGATGACCTTGGTTTGAATGAAGGAGGGCTAGGTGCAAAAGCATACGGTGAAGCTGTGGGTGTTTATCTAGCATTTCTTGTAGATAAAATGGCTGATCTTGGCAATGTCTTGAATCGTTGGGAACCAAATGCAGAGTGCCCAAGACAGTTGTTTGCTAGACAAGCTATCCCCATGGTATGGGATTATGCAGAAGCTAATCCATTCAGTAATAGTTCTGGATCTTGGTCTGTTTTTCTTCGAAATCTAGATAGAACATTTTTCAGCCCTTTATTCTTTCATAATCGAAAATTTGTAGGCAATGTAGCTCAATGGGATGCAACGCAGGATAATGCTTTGCGTAATATAATGGTTTCCACTGATCCTCCCTATTATGACAATATTGGATATGCTGACCTTTCTGATTTCTTTTATATTTGGATGCGACAATCTTTGCGAAAAACTTATCCTCAGCTTTTCAGTACATTGTTAGTTCCGAAGACTGCTGAATTGATTGCTACTCCGTACCGTTTTGATGGAAGCAAAGCATTAGCAAAAGAATTCTTTGAAGATGGCATGCTTCAGACTTGTAAACAGCTATATAAATACTCAAGAGAAGATATACCTGTTACGATTTACTATGCGTTTAAACAGAGTGACAATGAAGCAAAAGAAGATGGCTCAGTGACAGCTTCAACGGGTTGGGAAACGATGCTTTCTGCGATAATTAAAGCAGGGTTTTCAATTACAGGTACTTGGCCAATGAGAACAGAAATGGCAAGTAGAGCTATTGCACAAGGATCTAATGCTTTGGCCTCTTCTATAGTATTAGTCTGCCGAAAGAATGTTGGAGAACTTCCCATAACTTCGAGGCATGATTTTGTAAATCAGCTTCGTAGGGAGCTCGGTCCTGCTTTGAAAAAGTTACAGGATGCAAATATAGCTCCTGTTGACTTAGCGCAGTCATCCATTGGACCAGGGATGGCTGTTTACTCTCGGTATAAACAAGTAATCGAGGCAGATG
>CAYVWK010000412.1:0-1558 GCA_964455235.1 uncultured Paludibacter sp. | reverse complement strand
AAACAAAATGCGGTGCAAAGTACTTTAAACTGCCAATATATTCCAACGGCAGGGTATGCTTACGAGTGCGGACCTCACACACAATATAAAAATGTGAGAGTCTCCATGACATATATGAAAAGGGTTTGTACAGGTGGAGGCGGTGGAGGTGGTTATTATACTCCCAGCGAGCCGTCTTTAGGTTGGGATAGTGATGCTGAATTTAAATCTTCCAGCAGCGAATCAACCGTATCGGTCAATAAGGTTACAGACTGCGATAATTGCGTAGAAAGTATGTCTCTGGCTGCGATTGGCTGTATTCCTGGACCTATAGGGATGGTGGCATCTGGATTAAGCTGTGTAACTTCGTTAGACTTCAGTTCTGCTTGGTCATCTCTTAAAACTTCAGTTGAATGTGTGGTAGGATTTGTACCTATTTATGGATGTATCTATGGAGTGGGATCTTCGGCTTATGGCTGCTATAGAGGAATGTCTTCGAGATTTAGTGGTAGCTCTCCATCCCCAGTTAAGCAGTTTGCTCCTTTAGCAACTACGGATAAACCGCTTGTGCCCATGCCACCAGTTATGGCACAGGCTATGGAGGATTTAACCTACTTTGTTGAGAATGCGCAGAATGAGTTTGCTTGGTTTGAAGAAATTACAGGCATTCAAAACATCCATGAGAGGGTTAATTTTATTGATTTCTTTGATGTTTTTGCTTCCTTCCTTGAAAATAGAGTGAAGCTGACTGCAACGGATTTGCAACTTGCTAAGGACAAATTAGCAGGTACAGATTTCAGCGTACAAGAGATTGAAAACTTTGTTACAAGATGGAATAATACCATGGATGCGCATGCTGCCAATGTTTACGTACCTAATGCTGAGTTTCCAAATATCATCAATAATGCTAATTTGGAAGCCTGTGCGCTTGTGGCTGATTCCGTGCAACAATATGCAGTGGGACGTGGTTACGATAATATACTGCAAATGGGTGATTTAGCGTATGGTGCTCTTAAAGAAGAATTAGATGGCGGAAAAAGTGCGGTTTGTGCTTCTATCACCATCAAAGTATCTCAAAAATTGACCATGACGCGTGAAGCTTTTGAAGGTACACTAACGGTTGAAAATGGTCATCAAGAGGTGGCGATGAAAAATATCAAACTGAATTTGGAAGTACGTAATCAGCAGGGTATTATCTGCAATGATTTATTCCAGATTAACACCAAAGCTTTGAGTGTTCTAACTGGTATTGATGGTACGGGTGAGTTGGCTGCAACCAAAAAGGGAACTGCAACCATCTTGTTTATCCCTACTAAAAATGCAGCTCCTGAGCTACCAACCAGTTATTCATTCGGTGGTTCGTTCTCCTATATTGACCCATTTAATGGTTTGGAGGTAACCAAGCAGCTTTTCCCCGTAACCTTGGATGTGAGCCCGAGTCCTGATTTGTTCTTGCACTATTTCATGCAGCGCGATGTGTATGGCGATGATCCTATGACTGAGGATATTATTGAGCCTGTTATCCCTGCTGAATTGGCATTGATGATTCAAAATGATGGTTTCGGTGCAGCTACTAAAG
>CAYVWK010000411.1:0-1563 GCA_964455235.1 uncultured Paludibacter sp. | reverse complement strand
CTCTGTAACGGAAAAATACATTCAATGCTGTAAACTTAATTGGTTTCCAGGACATTGAAATTGTCGCTTTTGCAACGACTCTCCAGTCCGACCACCTTTAGAACATGCATGCCCTCTCGGTACTAAAATATAGAAATCCCCGTAACAGTCATCCAAAGCTCTTCGTTATCTTTTCGAACGTATCACATGTATGAATTTTCATAAACATGAGTTCAATTGCATTACAACAGTTATGGTCGCAAAATCAAAATCTGACTAAGTCCTCGAGTTTTTTCCTTTCGACACTCTGTATAGCCTCGTAGTTGTCCATCTCTCTTGATCGAATAAAGGTTTTTGCCAAATCCATTTGAGCTTGATCTGATTGATGGTTGTGTATATGTGAAAAGTACACCATGCCTCTCTTCTCAATCTCACCGTTATCTTTGTACGCAAAACGGTTCGTGAGATCAGTCATAGATTTTCCCCTGCAAATGGAACAATTACAACGGTACTCGTGCTCTATCTTTTCATAAACTTTATGTTCTATCAGCGATGAGGCTGAGTGTATTGCCATTTTATATCCTGCTATTTCATCCAGATTTCTGGGAGGCGGTTGACTTGCTAAAAATCCGGCAGCCTTGGGATTAAGGACGTTTTTCTTCCTTGAGAAAGAATCAATGCCGTATGAGATAAGTTTGGTCTGAACTTCCGACTGAATGCTACCCTTTCCGACTCCCCTTGGAATCTCGGAACAATTAATCAGTGCATTTAATGAATCCTTCCTGCTCCACACTTCGGCATACTGAGTGGGATAATTATTTGGTTCGGCATATCGGAGATTTATTATGCTTACCGCTCCTGTTTCGGACATCTCGGCTAAAAAATCCAATTTCTGGCCGAAGCGGTCCGGTTTTTCTTTCATGTCTAATTGGATGACACATCCGAAGCCTCTGTTTTCTGCAGAATTAGACCAATCTTTTACCGCTGATTCGAATTCAGATATTTTCCCGTCTACCCAAGGCATGCAAATATAATCAAGTCCACTGGTTTTGACTTGCATCTCAAATGCTATTTTATGCAATGCATCTCTTTCACAAGACAGCGGGGAACACGTCTGAATTACAGGAAAGGACGGTATGAGCCATGTAGAGTCACTCAAAGATTGAAGAGTACGCCCGAGATCCTTTACAGTCCCATTATTCATTCTGAATCTTTCTAATCTTTTTCCATTAATGTTAAGAGGCAGCACACCCAAAGGCGCTTTTATCTCTCCTCGGTATCCGAGGAAATTTTTGGAAGTTATCTCTTCAGCACAGATAGGTCGTGTTGGTGTTTTGAAAGAATGAGAACTGCTGGTTCTGACATTGACTATCCGGCCTCCGGAACCGCCCAAAGACGTGTCTATATCTTCTATCTTGACGGAATAAATTCCCATTAATTGCGCCTCCTGCGTAACGTTCTGTCCAATATCACAGACTTATCCGTAAATTGAGGGTATTTGGTATAGACATACCTAGTTATACCGTCCACATCGAACTGTTGCAAATCACGACGCAATACCTTGAGTTTATTCTGTTGTTCGCT
>CAYVWK010000410.1:0-1567 GCA_964455235.1 uncultured Paludibacter sp. | reverse complement strand
CATATTTTTCTTTAGATAATCTATCAAACAGATATTGTTGTGTGCGTGTGGATTAGGTAAATATCAATGCTTTTTGTTGCGCTCCCAACTCTTTCAGTCTGTTAAAACCGGTTTTCAAAGCCAATAGAAGCTGTTCTCCTTTCGCATTGTGTTCAATAGAGTTAGCAAGTAATAAGAACTGTTCCAACTGACGAATCTCTTTTTCAATAGCAATTTTATCATCCAAAGATATTTCATTTATCTCTTCCTCTTCCTCATCCATTTCATCCAATTCATCATCCAAGTTTTCATATTCTGCCACCAATAAATCATAAAGTTCATCATCCATGACTTTTGACTCATCAAGTGTTGTGTTTAATCGCCTAATCAAAGCATCCATTGTTCTGCCAATGGCAAAAGTAGAAGACCCCAAGAGTTTAAAAATAACCGATTGCAACAAATGCTTCTGAGCTGTTGGGAAAGCATAAATCGACTCCTGACGCAGATAATTCAGCACTTTATCATATAGCTCTTGCTCTTGTTCCGTTGGTGTAAATTGTTGCGTAATAGGTATTCGTTCTTTGAAATTGATAAACTCTTTTACATCTTTTCTTAGGGTTCGATGGACAACATCTGACAATCTATCTTTTAATTCTTTAATGGTATCCATATTTCCATTACGGACATATTTTTCCCTAAAGCTTTGAATGTCCCCAAACATTTTCGGATCAATCACAGACACTAAACCATACAATTCGTCTAATCTATTTTGCAACGGAGTAGCTGTGAGCAATATTTTTTTATAATCACGAATGGCACGCGCTATTTCTCGTGCTGTTACATTGCCGGGCCTATATACATTTCGTAAATAATGAGCTTCATCTATAACGACCAAATCCCAAGACGTAAGCTGAATTTCTTCAGCCTTTCTACGAGCAAACTGATAACTGCAAACTTTGATGGTATCAGTGCTATCAAAAGGATTGTGAATATTGTTTTTTATTTTTTTATTGAAAGAGGGCGTATCAAGCACTTCTGACTTCAAATAGAACTTATCTTCAAGCTCATTCATCCACTGCTTGCGAAGCGATGAAGGACAAATAATTAAAATACGACGTTTGTTTTCAGCCCATTTTTGACTCAGGAGAATACCTGCCTCAATCGTTTTTCCCAAACCAACCTCGTCAGCCAATATAGCTCCTTTTGAATAGGGTGATTTAAAAGCAAAGAGAGCAGCCTCCACCTGATGCGGGTTCAACTCTACTTTGGCATCCATCAAAGTTGCACCAAATTTCTCAGGACTATCGGCAGTAGCCTTTTTCGATAGTTCGTATGCAAAATATTTTGCTTGATAGGGGTTCATGGATGTGTAAGATTTCAATAATATGCTATGCAAGCATTAAATACTAAATAATGAGTCAAATATAATCATTTGTCACAACATAAGGGCAATTTCAGCTATTTCTTGTCACAAAATTAGGGCAATTTGATATTTGTCTCCCCTACCTTATCACCACCATAGTCGCCCCAAAACCATATTCTTTAAACGAGGCATCCTGAAAGTAATATGATTTGTAGCGGGATTTGA
>CAYVWK010000409.1:0-1578 GCA_964455235.1 uncultured Paludibacter sp. | reverse complement strand
AATAGTTTGGGATCTTCTTCTAATACACTACTGGGAATTTTTTCGGCAATAGCAACGATAGTCATATAATCTCTTTCTTGCCACGCTTTCTTAAAGCCTACTCTTACAGCTTCAAGTCTGAATACTTTGAGTTTCTTGTTATAATGTTTGTACTGTTCAAATTCTTTTAACAATGTCCTTTCTCGTAACTTTTCCAAATCTCCAGCTTTAGTGGGATCTGGTACATACCAGCGACCTTTTGCTTTAGCAACTAACACAGGATCTTGCTTTGAGAGGTTTCTCATTTCTTTCCAGTTTGTAGATAAATAGCTATGAATCTGTTCCGGAACAGGACCTATTCCATCATAGGAAAGGAAGTTTTCCTCTAAAAGAGTAGATAATTCCAGGCCAACCTCATTTTTACTCCAGCCACTTATCTCCTTCATGAATTGGGGGTTGATATCCTGGAAACTTTGAGGTTTTGTCCTTAATGAACTTCTAAGCCACTCAATTGCAGAAGCTTCATCAGATATAAACAGGGATTGTAGCAGATTTTTATTGCCAAGGAGTAACTTTTTCCGGTCATATTCTGCGACCTGCTCTGGTAGGAAATACATCCCATCACGTTCTGAGAATCGTTGGGCTAGCCCCATCTGAAATTCCTGGCTATCAATAGGAACTGCATACCCTTTTCTCACATAATATGAGATAACTTGGTCATAAAGAATTCTAGGATCTCGCTCAGGTATTACGATAAGATCTATTCCATGCATCTTTGTTACGGGCAAATATCCTAAATGCGTATGAACAAAATCCCAAACACCTTCCTCTGTCTTTGCTTCCTTTTGAAATCGTTCTTCAAAACCTCCATTTGGTTTGTATGCAGAGATGACCAAGTCTTGTTTTACTGCTGTTGGAGTAGTCACAGCTTTGAAGCTCCCTTGTTTCTTGTCCAAAGCAGAAACATTAGCAATGATAAATCCAGCTTCATTTATCGCAGTTTGAATGCTATTCCAAACTGATGCTTTTGTATTAGAGAACTCGACAGTCATCCATCGCCCAGGTTTTAAAACTCTATATGCTTCTTTGAAACAAGCCGTCATTAATTGTCGATATTCATTAGGTCCTTTACCTTGTACTGAATTTTCTATGGCTTCAGATTCATTATTTGTAATTACTTTTAGCCAAGCTTCCCACGTAAAGCTTAGCTCTGAATAGTTTAAGTTTGAGCCAAATGGAGGGTCTATAAATATGTAATCAAATATATTGCTGTCTATTTTAAAAACTGAACTATCCTGTATGGATACAACTCCAAGGCCATAAGATTTATAATCGATTTTGGCTATTCTATTTGAAAAAGTAAAAGTTGGAATAACCTCGATATTTAGAGAAGGAATAAACAGAGTTCCTGATAAATTTGTCCCAACCCATCCTCCGCCACCATGAAAGTAGTTCTTTGCTAAGAACCGGGCTTGTTTCGAACTTCTAGTCATCATCCCTGTAGTTAAGAAATATTCAATAGGAGTTTTTGATTTTTTCCAAATTGTACTTAAGATCCATAAATTTCTCTTCGTATAAAAATGATGCACATGCGTGATA
>CAYVWK010000408.1:0-1590 GCA_964455235.1 uncultured Paludibacter sp. | reverse complement strand
CTGCGGTGGCGACACCGTGCCGGTTCAAGTCCGGCCCCGGGCACCATCAAAAATTGAATTAGCTTCCAAATCTTGGAGAGAGGTATAATAGAAATACCCACCCAAGAAGGGAGCTATTTTTTATGCGAATAACGATGCGCGAAAAGCTGAAAATGTGTAAATTACACATCGAAAAAAAGATGTCACTTTCACATATTTCCGAGATGTATGGTGGCTATCACGTAGCAAATATAAAGTATGCGGTTAACCTTTATAAGAGACATGGAGAGGGACCGTTTTTAGATCGGCAAAGGAGAATATATAAACGTGATACAAAACTCCTAGCGATTGGCCAAGTTTTAAGTGGGAGATCCTTGCGTGATGTAGGGGTTGAGCACGCATTAACAGATCCAGGGATTGTTAGTGACTGGGTCAAAAAGTATCAAACCGAGGGCGAAGATGCAATTCAAGACACATACCCGCGGGCGAATTATTTATTGAAAGAAGACCGGTTTAAAGCGGTGGTGGATAAGAAGATAGAGGCGGAGAATGAGCGACTCCGCGCGGAGATCGCGTACCTAAAAAAATCGCCGTCCTTAGTGAAAAGACTAGAGGGGGCGACGGTTCAAGAAAAAGTAAGAATCGTCGAGGAACTAAGGACGAAGCATAACTTTAAAACCCTTCTAGAAATAAGTAGATTAGCATCATCCGTGTATTATTACACGATAAATGCGGCGAAAAACAAGAAAAATAAATATAGCGATATTGAAAAAGAAATTGACCGTTTATATATAAAAGTACATAAAAAGCGGTGTGGCTATCACCAAATATACAATAATTTGAAGCGTGACGGTTGGATTATTGGCAAGAATAAAGTGTTAGAAATCATGCGAATGAAAGGTTATACAAAGACGAAGAAAAACAAGTGGCGAAAGTATAACTCGTATGAGGGGAATCTCGGAAACAACATCGGTAACCTAATGAACCAAGACTTTAGTACAAGGAAGCCATACGAGAAGGCAGGAACTGATGTAACAGAGTTTCCATTGTTAGGGACATCAGTCTACTTGTCCCCGGTTATCGACTTCCATACGCGGGAAATTCTCGCTTATACGGTAGGAACAGATGCGAAGGTCGAGCGGATAATGGTCATGCTTAAGGCAATGAAAAAGAGGCACGGAAATAATCTAAAAGGGATGATGTTACAATCAGATCAAGGAGTGCAATATCAAAACTCAAGATACATCCAAGAATTAAAGAAAATGGGTATTATTCAATCAATGTCGAGGAAGGGAAATTGTCTTGATAATTCACCAACTGAGAATTTCTTTGGGCGGCTAAAACAAGAAATCTGGGATGATAACAAAGAAGATTACGATAGTGTTGAAAGTCTAATAACAGCGATTCACGAATACGTGAGTTACTACAATAATGACCGGTTTGTAATGAAAACAAAGTTACCACCTATAGTATGTAGAAATAATTATTACTTAAGTATATAATAAAGTTGTGGGTTGAGATTTATTTCTCTCCAAGATTTGGAAGCTAATTCAATTTTTGTTTAGTGGTAAATAACCACGAAAAGAAGCATATTGGCACCTAAATTGGGTG
>CAYVWK010000407.1:0-1594 GCA_964455235.1 uncultured Paludibacter sp. | reverse complement strand
TGTCCGTACTCTGCAGAGTAGTAAGTTCCTGCCTTGCTTTCCGGTAGATTCAAAATCGCACCAGCCAAGCTTCCGTCATCACCGTTATACTCATGGTTTCCTGTAACATAAGTGATGATTTCTGATTGCTTGTCAGCGCTCAAAGCAGAAAGAGAAGCATTCCATTCATGGAACGAGGTTGTACCATCCACCAAATCTCCCAGTTGAACTCCAAAGTCAAACACTCTATTATCTTGATTAATCAGAGAAAGTGCCTTTGAAAGATTTGTTGTATTAGAGGTCTGCACATCTCCAAGAATGAAAAAATTCGTTTGGGCATCATCTGCTGTTGGCAATGTGAATTGATAAATCTTTTGTGTATCCACAGCACCATTTCCTACATGGTAGTAGTACGGTTGCCCTGCTGATAAATCTTTTAAAACGACAGTATTTTGTAAAATAGCATTACTAATTCCATGTTCAGTGAAGTAGAGGACTTCCGAAGAACCGGTAATCGTGCTTATTTTATTTTTACACTGAGCATCCGAGTACAAATTTACCGTAGGTACTCCTTCAGCCTTTGCATTTGACATCCATGTAATGTTCATAGATGTGCTGGGGTTTACAGTGGCCGTTTGCATCACATTGGTAGGATTTTGTGTGAGAGGCAAATCATAAATCACAAATGTTGTTTGATAAGATTGTTTTGTATCCTTCTTGGCATAAACAACGATTTTGTCAGGTGCACCACATTCTGCAGTCACTTTTCCTTCCTCATTTGTAGTGCCGAGTTGAGTTGTCACTCCATTTACAATCCAAGATACGACTGCATCTTTTACAGGGGTTCCATTAACATCTGATACCTTGAATGTTGCCTGCTCTTGCTTAAAAAGAGGAGCATCCGATGTAACAGTCAGTGCAGCCTGAATTGGAACTACAGTGGTGTCCGTTGTACTGGTATATGTGTTTTCACCCACGGTATATGCACAAACAGTGTCATACTCAAATGCAACACCTTCTCTCAACGAATCGGGAATGGTGAATATAACCGAGGCAATCGCTTGTGTACTTGAAGCTTCAGCCTTTTTTGTAGCAGTAATAATTATTTTACCGTTTGTTTCCTCAAAAGATGTGTCGTAATTTTCTGAAATAACACTTTTTACCGTTTTTCTAAAATCAACATTGACATTCATGGTCAAAATAACTTTAGAAACATCGGCACCTTCGTTTGCTATCAGATCAAGGGTGTAGTCTTGTCCCAAAGCTGCTTTTTCGCTTGGCTTAGCAATAATGTCTACTGCCGCAGCCTGATTACCCTCTGCAGCAACTGTGAAGCGCCTTTCTATCGTGGTTTCGTTTCCGAAATAGTCCTTGATGCGGACGGAAATTGTGTGTTGACCATTTGGAAGCCACAGATTTGCAATACGAACATTACTCTCGGAATAGGGGATTTCAGGGTTATCCACTACACGTTTATCAGTAATATCTACACTATCCATGTAGACTCGTACAGAGGAGGGGTCAATCCCTGTGGAATATGGACCCGTTGGATCAGAGAAGGTCGCCTCAAAGTTCAACGAAGTGCTGTTCAACACAGTACTTCCGTCGCTTTCCA
>CAYVWK010000406.1:0-1595 GCA_964455235.1 uncultured Paludibacter sp. | reverse complement strand
TGGAAAAAGCACAGGCAGAAGGTAAAGTTTTTACGAATTGAGCAGTGCAAAAGATAAAAAAGTATGAGAACGAATCAATATATTGGTCTGATTATCTTGATGCTATGGGGTACTTTACCTTCCTTTGCTGAAAATAATACACTGACCGTTAATTCAGAATTACGCTCTCGTGCTGAATATAGAAATGGCAGCATCTGGCCTCGTTCTGCAGGCGATGATGCTGCTTTCTTTATCAATAATAGAGCACGAATTTCTGCGGATTATAGGCGTAATAACTTGGATATGAAGCTTTCAACTCAGCACGTAAGTGTTTGGGGTGAAGATCCTCAAATTGATCGGAATGGGCGATTAATGCTGAATGAAGCATGGGCAAAACTAAAGTTTGATGAGTTTTTTGTACAAGTTGGTCGGCAACCTCTAAGCTATGATGACGAGCGGATTTTAGGAGGTTTGGATTGGAATGTTTCGGGTCGCTTCCATGATGCGTTGAAGGCTGGGTATCAAAATGACAATCATACCGCGCATTTAATATTAGCTTTTAATCAGGCAGCAGAAGGGATTGCAGGTACTTATTATATAGGTGGACAGCCCTATAAATCCATGCAAACGCTGTGGTATCATTTCGGTAAGCCAGCTTCTAATCTGAATATATCAGTCTTAGCCATGAATTTAGGTTGGCAATTAGGTGTGCTTGGAAATCCTGATAATGCATTTATGCAGACTTTAGGAACGCATGCTAATTATAAATTTGATGCCTTTGATTTTACAGGTAGCTTCTATTATCAACTTGGAAAAAATAATATAGGAAATGATGTTTCAGCCTATATGGGAAGCTTGTTTGCGAAGCTGAAATTGACAGATGATTGGTCGGTTGGTATTGGCTCGGATTATTTGAGCGGTCATAAAAACGGTTCAGCCATTTCCCTCGCTTTCAATCCTTTATATGGTACACACCATAAGTTTTATGGCACTATGGATTATTTCTATGCCTCTCCTTTTACCATAGGATTTAATCCTGGTTTATGGGATAATCAATTAGCTGTCACGTATAAAACTTCTAAAACATTGGATTTTTCACTGAATTATCATTATTTTTCAACGGCTTCTGATGTTGTTGTTGGCAGTACAACTTATAAAAAAGGTTTAGGTTCAGAGATAGACCTTCAGTTTAATTGGTCTATCATGCCAGATGTGAAATTGATTGGTGGCTATTCTTTTATGTTAGGCACTGAAACTATGGATGTTGTGAAAGGTGGTGATCATAAATTATGGCAAGATTGGGGCTGGATTTCATTGAATATCTCACCTACTTTGTTTTCATCAAAAAAGTAATTGAAAAAACAGTATGACCAATTCAAATAAAAAGAAAATATGGCAACACCCCTGGGGCTATCCTGAGAGTGTTGCCATTGTTTTGGGGATTATCCTCGTTGGGTTCTTGTTGCAACTCACCATTGGCAGTTTCAGTTTTTACCTGCTGACTTCACCCGTCAATTATATCATAGGTGCATTGATGATTGTGCTATGTGCAGCGAGTGTATTTTTTAAAAAGAACAGATTTATCGCTTGGTTTTCAGGAGTTTCACTTTCTGTTA
>CAYVWK010000405.1:0-1601 GCA_964455235.1 uncultured Paludibacter sp. | reverse complement strand
AACAACAAATAAAAATGCTCAAATTTCTCCGTAAACATCACCGCTGGTTTGGTCTGATTCTGACTGTGTTCATCATTTTGTTCAGTATATCTGGAATTATCATGAATCACAGAAAGACATTTTCAGGCTATAGTGTCAGCAGACAATATTTGCCACCTAATTATTCGTATAAAGATTGGAATTTTGCGGCAGTGAGGTCTACGGAGAAATTTTCAGCAGATAGTATTTTAATCTATGGGAATATAGGTATTTGGCTGACTGACAGTCTATTTTCTGACTTCAAAGAGTTTAATACGGGTTTTGATAAAGGTGTTGACAATCATAAAATCACGAAAGTAGTTCGTGTAAACGAAAACACTTTAGCTGCTGGTAGTCTGTTTGGTTTGCATATGTATCAAACTGAAAAAGAGAAATGGGAACAAGTGGCATTACCTAATAAAGCCCAAAATGTAGTCGACATCATCATGCGTGAAGATACGCTGTTAGTGATGACACGCTCATTTTTATTTAGTTCTACTGATTATCAAAACTTTACAACCATAGAGCTCCCAGCTCCTGCTGGTTATGATAACAAAGTTGGGTTATTCAAAACGATGTGGGTATTGCATAGTGGAGAATTATATGGCTTAGCAGGCCGTCTTTTTACCGACCTCATCGCAATCATCATGATTTTCCTAAGTATAGGCGGTTTTATCATGTATTTCCAGAAGAAAAAACTGAAAGATAGAGGGGCTGAACAACAGAAGAGACAAAAGCTTAGACGACAATATCAATGGCAGTTAAAATGGCATAATCGGTTCGGTTATATTACGATTTTATTGCTGATTCTCACTACGGTTACAGGTATTTTTCTACGTCCTCCTTTCCTAATTCCAATAGCAGAGTCCAAGGTCAAAAAAATCCCCAATTCTGAATTAGCCACACCCAACCCTTGGTATGATTTGCTTAGAAGAATGATTTATATTGAAGAGGAAGGTCGGTATATAATCTCTACTCAGGATGCTTTTTATTATTCTGATGATAATCTTCGAACTCTGATATGCTTTGATAATCAGCCTCCTGCAAGCGTGATGGGGGTAACTATTTTAGAAAAATATGGTAAAAACACCCTGATGATAGGTTCTTTTGAAGGATTATTCAGTTGGAATTATGCAATCGATTCTATTTATGACTTAGTAGATAAAAAGGAGTGGATTCGTCCAGAGAAAAAGGGACATCCCGTAGGCGCACATAAAATATCAGGTTATTCTGCTCATTTCGGTAGTCATCCTTTGATTTTCGACTATGATGAAGGAACCAAAAGCAGCTTTAATCAAGCTGAATTTCCTGCTATGACCGATGAAATCATTCAGAAAAACCCCATGCCTTTATGGAATCTATCTCAAGAAATCCATACTGGACGTATCTTCCAATACTTCTTAGGTGATTTTTATATCCTCATTGTTCCACTCACAGGGATTTTCGCTGTTTACCTTTATATTACAGGATTTGTGGTGTGGTATAAGCAGTTTAGAAGACAGAAAAAAAGGAGAAGTTCGTAAAGCTATCAAGTTATAAAAATCAGCCCAAATCCTATCCATTTCCTTCACCAAAAAAACAGC
>CAYVWK010000404.1:0-1602 GCA_964455235.1 uncultured Paludibacter sp. | reverse complement strand
CAACTGACAGGAAATAAAAAGTGTTTGGAGTGGTACGAAAAAGTTCACGACTATAGCTGGTCTCATTTCAAAGATCCTGAACACCCTGAGTGGTGGGGTTATCTTAACCGTCAAGGCGAAGTATTACTTGATCTTAAGGGTGGAAAATGGAAAGGTTGTTTTCATGTTCCTAGAGGATTGTATCAGTGTTGGAAAATTGTTGAGGAAATAAATAAAAAATAAACAGATGTGGTAGTCTTTGTTCAATATTTAAAATGAAATTAGACTTGTTTGTATCGATATGCATATAAGATGAAGTCTAAAAAATGATAGGAAGAGAGAAATATGAATTTAAAAAGTAAAAGCAATTAACATTTAAGAAATGAGTATGAAAAAGAGAAAAATCAATCATTTAAAGGGTATGGTTGCTATGCTTGCATGGCTTTTGACAACTGTACTTTTTGCTCAAAACATTACCGTGAAGGGTAATGTTACTGACAATGTGTTTAAAGAACCGGTGATTGGTGCTACAATCATTATTCAGGGTACCTCTGATGGTACAGTGACTGATTTTGATGGGAACTTTGTATTAAACAATGTTCCTGCTGATGCCAATTTAGAGTTCTCTTATGTGGGTATGAAATCACAGGTGGTTTCTGTAAATAATCAAACAACAATAAATGTTGTGATGATTGAGGATGTGGAGCTGCTTGAGGAAGTAGTGGTTACAGGATATGGAGGTAAACAGTTACGTAGTAAAGTAACAAGCTCTATTGCTAAGGTGGCAGAAGAAACTTTAACTGTTGGACTATATTCTAATCCTGCACAAGCACTTTCGGGAGCTGTTTCAGGACTTCGTGTAATTCAAAGTTCCGGTAATCCTGGTGCCACTCCTTCCATCATTCTAAGGGGGGGGACAAACCTTGATGGCTCGGGTTCCCCGTTAGTTATGGTTGATGGTCAATTGCGTAGTAGTTTAAGCGACATCAACCCTGAAGATATTGAATCAATGGAGGTTCTTAAGGATGCTGGTGCCACAGCATTGTATGGTGCCAGGGCAAGTAATGGTGTTATCCTTGTAACTACAAAAAGCGGTAAGGCGGGACAAAGGTCAATTAGCTTT
Organism: uncultured Paludibacter sp.; assembly: GCA_964455235.1. Classification (GTDB taxonomy): domain Bacteria; phylum Bacteroidota; class Bacteroidia; order Bacteroidales; family Paludibacteraceae; genus Paludibacter. The sequence goes on along the minus strand of CAYVWK010000404.1, from coordinate 500 downwards.
AAAGCAAAACTTGGTTTGAACTATGTGAATAACCCATATGAGTTTTTGGGAACTGAGGATTATATCACTCAGATGCGTACTGCATATGACACAACACCGTGGGCTCCAAAAGCAAACTTAAATGCTGCACAACCTATGGGTACTGGCAACGTTTATGGCTCCAAAATGCTATGGAACTTGATGAAGTACGACAAAACTAATCAGACTCATGCAGAGTTGCTGAATAAGGGTTGGAGAACTATGGTTGACCCACTTGACTCCAATACTACCCTGATGTTTAGAGATACTGATATTGCAAAATATAGTTTTGTTGACCCAGCAATTACACAAGATTATAATATCAATATGTCGGGTGGTAGTGACAAAGGTACTTACTATGCCGGTTTAGGATATAACCACTCAGAAGGTCTTCCTATTACCTCTTTCTATGAGAGATTTAGCTTTGTATTGAATGGTAGCTATCAAGTTACTGACTGGTTGAAAACAACTTCAAACTTTAA
>CAYVWK010000403.1:0-1605 GCA_964455235.1 uncultured Paludibacter sp. | reverse complement strand
CGAGAAAAACCCGAGCCTGAAAAGGTTAGGATCACGCTCGAATTCGGTGAGCTCAGGGTCTAAAAACGCGCGGGTTATCTGTCGGGCGCGGTCGGCCCTGAAATTGAAAAATATGAGACCATCTTCGGGGTTTACCCGACCCGGGGTGCCGTCTTCGTCCAAAATCGCCACCGGGGAAACGAACTCATCGGTTACCCCTTGGGCGTACGCATCGAGCACCGCTTGCTTTGCGCTCGGAGCTATGGGTGTGTTGACGCCCATCATCGCATCGTATGCCTTTTGTACGCGCTCCCAGCGCCCGTCGCGATCCATCGGATAGTACCGTCCCATAACGGTGGCTATCCGGCCCAGCCGCTCGTCTTTTAGCGAGGCCTCGAGGTTTTCTATGTACTTGAGTGCGCTCTTGGGGCCGACGTCGCGCCCGTCCAAAAAGCAGTGGAACACGAGGTTTGTTACACCCTCGCGGGCGGCCATCCTCACCAGCGCCAGATAGTGCGACTCGTGGCTGTGCACCCCACCGTCACTCAGCAGCCCCATCAGGTGCAAGGCGGAGCCGTGCTCTCTGGCGTGCGCCATCGCAGCCAGAAGCACCGGGTTTTCAAAGAAGGTGCCCTCGCTAATACCTCTGCAGATGCGGGTGAGGTCCTGGTACACTATCCGCCCCGCCCCAAGGTTCAGGTGCCCGACGTTCGAATCACCCATCTGCCCCGGCATGAGCCCCACGTGTTCTCCGTGTGCGCACAGTTGGGTGTGCGGCCATTTTAGCCACAGCCCGTCGAACACCGGGGTTTTTGCCAGCTGAATCGCGTTGGTATCGCTGGCAGGGGCAAGACCCCAGCCGTCGAGCACTATCAGCGCGACCGGGCTTTTCATCGGGCCGCACCGTATGCATTGCGCAAGATGTCCACAAAGATGTTTGCATCGAGGCTTGCTCCCCCGATGAGCGCGCCGTCTATTTCGCCGCCCGACACAAAATCGTGTATGTTGTCCGCGTTAACGCTTCCCCCGTATAGCACGCGCACCGCATCGGCAACGATGCCGTGTTCCGCGAGAGTCGCACGAACAATGCGCGCCGCATCGATAGCGTCTTCTCTTGTTGCGGCGCTGCCGGTGCCTATGGCCCACACTGGCTCGTAGGCCAGCACTATCTTATCCGATTCCTCTGGACGCACCAAGCCCACCGCCTTGCTTGTCTGCTCCTTCAGCACGGCCTCGGTGCGCCCGTCGTCGCGTTGCTGCTTTGTCTCGCCGACACACACGATTGCGCCGAGTCCGGCGTCGAGCACCGCTCGGGTCTTGTTTTTCACATCTTCATCGGTCTCCAGAAAAAGAGTGCGCCTCTCGGAGTGTCCCACGATGCAATAGTGTGCACCCGCGGCCTTGAGCATCTCGGCGGACACCTCACCGGTGTACGCACCGCTCCTTTCGGGGTGCACATTCTGGGCGCCCGCCACAGCCTTGTGTTTGGCGAGCGCATCGGCCATCGCCGCGAGCGCCGTGTGCGGCGGGCATATCACAACATCGGTCGGGCTTTCTTGCCAGCCGGATACGAGCGTGTACACGAACTCTAGCGCTTTTGTGATGGTTTTGTTCATTTTCCAGTTG
>CAYVWK010000402.1:0-1612 GCA_964455235.1 uncultured Paludibacter sp. | reverse complement strand
AAACTGCTTAAGGGATCAACACGCATTGCTCTAACAGGCACCCCAATTGAAAATAACCTATCCGATCTGTGGTCACTCTTTGATTTTATCAATAGTGGTCTTCTGGGGACATCAAAGGAATTTAGTGGCTTTGCAAAGAAGCTCACAGATGACCCGACTGGGTATTCACGTCTGAAGAATATCGTCAGTCCATTCATTCTCCGCAGGCTTAAAACCGATAAATCCATAATTAACGATTTACCGGACAAGTCAGAGATGCGGACATATATATCGTTATCAAAGAAACAGACAGTTCTGTATCGAAAGCTTGTCAGTGAATTTGCCGAATCATTGGAGAAAACAGACGGTATACAGAGAAAAGGAATGATACTTGCTGCTATCCAAAAGCTAAAACAGATCTGCAACCACCCCGACCAGTATCTGGGTCAGGGGGCATTTATCCCCAATGAGAGTGGTAAGTTCGATACACTCAGAGAACTGTGCGAGACAATCTACGAAAAGAGAGAGCGGGTATTGATTTTCACTCAGTTTAGGGAGATGACCGAACCACTCAATCGTTATCTTGAAAGTATATTCCATAAAAAAGGCTTGATTCTCCACGGAGGGGTACCTGTAAAAAAACGAACTGAACTTGTCGACTGCTTCAACGGTGAGGATTATGTACCATATATGGTCTTATCTCTCAAAGCTGGTGGGGTAGGGCTTAATCTAACTGCCGCAAACCACGTCATCCATTTTGACCGCTGGTGGAATCCCGCTGTTGAAAATCAGGCAACGGACAGAGCTTTCCGAATTGGACAGAAAAAGAACGTGATGGTCTATAAAATGATATCTACCGGTACGATTGAAGAAAAAATTGATGCTATGATAGCCGAAAAGAGCAAACTACTCGACGATGTAATAGGATCAGGCGGAGAGACATGGATAACCGAGATGAGCGATGCCGATCTGCTCCGCATGTTGAAGCTTGAAGGGGAGGTTAACTGATGGCAAGATCAAAGTGGGGTGGAAATGGAGAGTACTACACTCAACCAACAACTGCCGACCTTAAAGATAAAGCAAAGGCGAGCGCAAAAGCGTCCTCTAAGAGGGGCAAATCGCTTGACCCAATCATAATTGAGGGTACAAAGATTGCAAAAACATGGTGGGGCATAGAGTGGTGTAATAATCTTGAGCGTTACGCCGATTACTCCAGCCGAATCGGGAGAGGTAAAAGATACGTACGATCGGGTACAGTAATAGATTTGGAAATTGACCGCAATACGATAAATGCGAAGGTTCAGGGATCCCGAAAGACCCCCTACAAAGTTGAAATTCATATCGACCCACTACCTGAAAAGACCTACATCGATATAATTAAGGTTTGTAACCGCCGCATTGAGAACCTTGAAGCTCTGGTGGAAGGCGCATTTCCTGCCCAACTAAAGGAATTCTTTATCAAAACTCGGGGAGGACTTTTCCCTAATCCCAAAGAGATACATTTTAACTGCAGTTGCCCTGACTGGGCCTATATGTGTAAGCATGTTGCTGCCGTCCTTTATGGCATTGGAAACAGACTCGATAGCGATCCACTTCTCTTTTTTGCAATGCGAAACATAGATATGACCAACCT
>CAYVWK010000401.1:0-1612 GCA_964455235.1 uncultured Paludibacter sp. | reverse complement strand
TGGAAAAATCAAACCAATTAACTATTTGGGGGTAATCTTATCCCGAACTCACGTTATTACTTTAATTAGAGAAAGTGATTTGGCAATTACCAAAACTTCAGATCCTGAGGAGAATGTAGAAATTGGTAAGGAAGTTACTTTTAAACTGACTGTTAGCAATAATGGACCACATGATGCTATCGACGTATCAGTTACAGATACAGTTCCTAATGGATACTCCAACATAACTTCAATAAGCGATGGAGGAGAAATAACCGATGGTGTTATAACTTGGACTATTGCCGCATTGGCTAAAGACGCTACGAAGGAAGTAAGCTTTAAGGCAACTGTAAATAATACTGGTGAATATGAGAACGTAGCAAAAGTTACATCAACTGATCTCAATTCGAAAGATCCAGATCCATCTAACAACGAGGATTCGCATAATCCAGTAAAGTCCAATACTACCCATGCCGTTGATGACTTCTTTGAGACAGGTAAAAACACACCAGTTTCAGGAAATGTCTTGGATAATGATTATGACTTAGAAGGTGATGCCCAAACTGTGACTCCTGTAACTGATATGACAACTGATAAGGGGGGAAGAGTAACTATTAATTCTGATGGAACATTTACTTATACACCTCCAACTGGCGATTTTAGTGATTATGATACTTTTAAATATACCTTGTGCGACGATGTTTCGCCTCAAGCTTGTGATGAAGCAGAGGTCGTTATTGCAGTAGGTATCTGTTACGAAGCAAAAGATGGTAAATCTTTTAAATGGTATCATGCAAGTGGATCAGGCACGATCACTGAAACAATTACTCAACCTACAACAACATATGGTTTTGTGTTTGATATCTATAAACTAGATAATTCTTTCAACATGGAAGTTAACGGAACAAAACTCGCAATAAATGAGATTGAGTTTCAATCAAATGGAACAAGCGGAATCAATATTAAGTTTAAAGATGGTGATGAGTATGAGACTAATACACCAGATATATGGAAAATGGAAGGTACTACCGAAAAACCATTAATTCGTGTAGTGATTGGTCCTACGGGAAAGGTGTCAATGTACGGAAGCAAAACATCTGAAGGTGATTTATATCCATTAGTATTGTTTAATGGAAATAAGTTTAATAATGTGTCATGGAGCAGCGGCAATGGGGACAATACGATAACTGTTACCCAGAATGTGGTTGGAGTGACTGAAATGGATGGTGTTGGTTACGGTGCGAATAGGGTTGACTGTCCTAACTATTGGTATGGAAATGATGATACTGCTTGGGGTGAAATCTCTAACTGGACTGATAATTATGTACCTGCCGAAAAAGAAGATATTGAATTTGCTACTGCTGATAATAATAGTGGTTCGATAATGGGACTTTCTGGTCCTGGAGCTGGTAAAGGTGAGGCTATAAATGATCTTCACTTAGATAAGAATCGTGAAATTAAGGACTTAATCAATAACTCAAGCAAAGATCTTATTATTACTCAGGGTAACGAGTTGATTATTCACGGTGTGGTTAAACCCAAAGAAGATAATGCTGGTGATGGTACAATCATTGTGAAAGCAGGAGAAAATGGTGATAATGCTGTATCTACAGGTTCATTGATTTTCAAAGAT
>CAYVWK010000400.1:0-1613 GCA_964455235.1 uncultured Paludibacter sp. | reverse complement strand
GTGTGAACCCGATAGACTTCATTTTCCAACAGGTCTACTGTGATGTAACTCATTTTATCTGAGTACCTTATCAGGTCTCCACGCACCCACTCCCCATTGTCTATTCGTTTCCCTCGGAACTTAATCTCTCTCATTCTTCATACCTTTCCATTCAACGCTCACGATGTGGTCAGTATTAATCACTACCGTTTTCCCATCGTGATTAAAAATACATGCGTGCTCCCTAAGCACCTTGACCGCTTCATCGCCTGTTAACGTGTAGACCAACCCACCAACTAAATTGAATCGAATCATTGCTTCAGTCATTTTCGCCCCCAATTCTTTTTTAGTCATGTTTATAAACCTCCACACTGCCCCATTGAGATGGGTTAATCGTGATTATTCTTCCGTCTTTTTCTTGAAACTTTATAAATGTTTCATTTCCTCTGCTATGGTTTTCTAAGAAATTTTCCCACCTTTTAGTCGTTAAGTCTTTTGGGAAATACCAAACATCGGTACTTTTCCCATAACATTCTATATATTCAATTTTCGTCATTATTTCACCTCCTTACTTCGACGCAGTCCGGACATATCCATCGGTCTTTGATTTTCTTCCGCACATTGCATAATCTCTTTCAAGTGTTGCCCCTGTACTGTTCTAAAATTAATCGTACATCTCCACTTTAATTATTTCATAGTATCCTAGCCCACTTGGCATATATCCTTCTGTTTGATGTTTTATATATTCTTCTGCTTTTAATTTTGTTTTAGTTACAACACAAACAGTATCTCTATTTCCAGTTGTCCATTTAAGTACTACTAAATACATAATTTCCTCCTTTTTTTATCCATTCAAAATAATTCTGGATTATCGTGTTTCACCTTCTTAATTCTTTCGTTTACTATATCGAAATATTGTTTGTCCAATTCAAACCCTATATACTTACGGTTTGTGTTGATACAGGCGATTGCGGTTGTGCCAGAACCAATACAATTATCTAAGACAGTTTCGCCTTCGTTTGTGTATGTGCGAATTAAATAACTTAACAATTCAACAGGTTTTTCAGTTCTATGCTTCGCAACACTTGGATGTGGTTTTGCAAATGATAAAATGCTTGTAGGATATTTTTCTGTACTTCCTGCTCTACTATCATCTGTCATATTAAACTCACCATAGTTTTGGTTTTTATGCTCTTTGTTTTTATATGACACACCTTTGCTATGCAACGGTTTGCCTTGCGTAAATTGCGGATTATAAGTTGGCAATTTCTTATAGAACACAGCAATTTGTTCATGCTGTCTTAATGGTTGTCTTTTAGCATTTAAAAAACCAGTTTTTAATTCTTTATCCCAAATCAAATCATACCTAAATAATTTTTGATTGCTATTAACTAATTCTACAAAGAACTTTCCTTGTGCAAATAAACAAACACAACCATTTTCTTTTATTATTCTATTATATTGTTTCCATAATTTATCTAATGGTAACTTCATATCTTTTTTATTTTGTGTAACACCATAAGGCAAATCGCATAATATCATGTCAACTGACTTATCAGGTATGCGTTTCATACCCTCTAAACAATCCTCGTTATAAATTGTGTTTAGCTCCATTTTTATTCCACCTTTCTATT
>CAYVWK010000399.1:0-1617 GCA_964455235.1 uncultured Paludibacter sp. | reverse complement strand
CACAATGTGTTGATCGTATATATCTTGTTGCAAAACGTCTGGTATCAACACTGGTCTTAATTTTTTTCTCTTGATCTTTCTCTTTCTTCTTTTTGTTTGATGGAGAGATGAATGTATCATGCATGTTCACCACTTGTGAAAACGGGATTTCCTGTGCAGAATTGGCCTTTATTCTTTGGAAATACCGCAAGTCGCAAAAATCTGCGCCCATGACGATACAACTAGAATGGGTGCTGATCGCCAATTGTGTGGTGAATTCAGTATGCTCCCCCAGTCGCTCATGATTTCTTAGTGTCGCGTATGCCCTTTCCACAAAGACCCGTTGGACCTGTGCATGCAGATGTGCTTCGGGCTCTTCAATCAATACAAGGTGTAATCGAGGGAGAGGAGTATCTTCAAGACTTGCTGTGATACTTCTTTTCCCGACTTGCATCCAATAATCCCTAAAACGCATCAATTCAAAAGTCATGAAAATAAGGTTCTGATACCCTAGTCCATTGGAATATTCAGGAAGACGGATAGAAGAATCATCACAGAGGGAATGTTCAACTGCCGTGTCATGATTTAAGCCTTCCATTGACGAGAGCTTTACATTCAGGTTTGGTTTAGGATTATGAAATCCTGGATAGCCTAAGTTCTCAAGCTCCCCCAAAGGTTTTTTAAATCCATCCAATAGTTGCTTGCCATAGTCTGCTTCAATTTCTTGAAGTTTTTCCAAGACACCAACATCGCCAGCATCAGGAGACTCCTTTATATTGAGATGCGTATCATAATATGCTCGGAACTGACCTGTAAGACGACTTCCTTGATCGATATCAGCAAAACCCCGTTGAGCTTCTATATAATCGACCTTGAACAGTTTTTTCAAATCGCTATGACTCAGTGGAGCTTGTGTACGAAAATATGAAGGGTCTATGTTTGGAGATTCCTGTTCACCTTCACTCTTATGTTTTGCAGGATCTAACAAATAGACTGAAAGGGAAAAGTACTTATCAACCAAAGCTTTATTATCCCTTCCCTTGAGATAATCTCTTAAGGATTCAGGCCACAGCTTGAGTTTACTAGAAGTCCCACGTACTTTCTCGACTTGGCTTCTTGCTGCAATATAATCTTTTGCTAGATTTTCCAGTTTTTTCTGTCCACCTTCAGGATTAAGAAGGATTCTCAATCCAATAGGCTCTTCATTCCAGTCTAGCGTAGGAATAAAAGTAGGAATGAATTGGAGCTCTTCTGACCCTACATCAAGCCATATATCCAAGGAAGGAAGAATTGAGTCCCAGGTTTCGAGAGACTTCGAAATCACCTCTTGGTGTTGATCAGGATTGCTAGCTGACCAACTTACACCAATTGAATCAATTATTCTCCAATTGCTAGCACTGAAATCATAGAGAGAAAATCCTTTTCCATCTCCCAAGAATTGTATCAACGCGTTCATTGCAGAGGTTTTCCCACTATTGTTGGCTCCAACAAAGAGTGTCTTGGTATCCCCAAACTCAAGTCTACAATTACTCAGCCTTTTATAGTTATGAATCTCTACATGCTTGATCTGCATACAACATTACCTTCCCTATAACAAAAGTACTTGGCAGCAAGCATTGAAAGTAGCTCAAGAAGAAA
>CAYVWK010000398.1:0-1618 GCA_964455235.1 uncultured Paludibacter sp. | reverse complement strand
CTGTGCATGCTCACGCTGGGAGCTTCTGTTCAATCCGTTCAGGATGGCTATGTGGAGGTTCATTTCATCGATGTAGGGCAGGGAGATGCGATTCTTATACGATCGGCCAATCATGCTGTTCTCATCGATGGGGGAAATCGCAATACCACCGTTCTGGATTATCTTTCATCCCTTGGTGTTCAGAAACTTGATCTCGTGGTTGGGACCCATGCCCACGCTGACCATATCGGAGGCTTGATCCCCGTTTTGGAGCAGCTTTCTGTACATGAGGTGATGGATCCCGCAGTGGTGCACACCTCAAAAACCTTTGAGGATTACCTCACCGTGATCGATAGGAAAAACATCCGCTTTACCGTAGCTGATACGGGATTGAAGAGATCATACGGGGATATGCTCCTGCACGTAATCCATCCAACGCAACCTGCGGCAACAGACCTGAACAATTCCTCAATCGTGATTCATCTCATCTATCACAAAATCAGCTTTCTTTTCACCGGAGACGCAGAGCAAGTATCGGAAAGAGCGATTTTGGAACGATCTGGTCAAAACCTTGCAAGTACCATCTTGAAAGTCGGCCATCATGGGAGTTCCACCAGCACGAGCGCAGAATTTCTTTCTCGGGTGAGACCAGAAGTGGCAATAATTTCAGTGGGAGAAGGGAACACCTATGGCCATCCTCATGATCTTGTGATTGCACGATTGGCAGCACAGCATGTGGATTTGTACCGTACAGATATGCATGGTCATATAATTATTCGTACTGATGGGAATACCTTTATGATCGAGGCACAAAAAGATGTTGAAGATACCTTTCCGTTATATCGTATTGGAATCAATAGTGCTGATGCGTCACAGCTGAAGAAAATCGTTCATATCGATGAGGTCAGGGCGCGATCATTGATTTCACTGCGTCCGTTTACTTCCTTGGAGGATTTGGCAAGAATACCCGGCATAGGGCCCAGCAGGGTCAGAGATATCATACAACAAGGCCTAGCTTATGTTGATGTGGAGGAGGACTGAACATGCGTGCTGTGATAGATCGATTCGAAGAGACATATGCGGTGGTGTTGGTGGGGCCACAAGAGGTTGAGCTGCACATACCAAAAGAAGAATTGCCTCCAGAGAGTAAGGAGGGATCGGTACTCTCGATGGGGTTTTCATTGGATATTCAAGGGGAAGTCCAGCAGAGAGAAAAGGTGAGCAGTCTATTGAATAAGTTAAAACAGAAGCAGTTTGAGAAATAATGTGAGCATCAATGAGTTATTAACTGAGGATTGCACAATATAATCATATCAGCCGAAGAAACGTTTTAAATCTAACTTGTATCCGTTCTTACACATGAATAACCCCATCCCATTCTTGAGATTATGCTTCTGGGGGAGTATGATCTTCTACCAAATTGTCACCGTCGGCTTCACGAATGGACTTACTCGATGCTCAAGTGTTTTTCGCGTGTCTTGGACAATCATATCGAACATGGAAGGTTTTGTGGAATTGGACATAGGGAATCTCAAACTAATATTGCTTGGAAATCTCAACTTAAGGAAATCGTCAATGGGGAGTGCAAATGCTATATCCCGTATGTCTCCTATATCAAGTTTCAGTGGTTCTGTTGACC
>CAYVWK010000397.1:0-1637 GCA_964455235.1 uncultured Paludibacter sp. | reverse complement strand
CATGGCATCAGGTTTTCGTATGAGAGTGGATTCTTGTTCATCACCCTGCCTTCTGGCAGACGGCTAGCCTATGTGAAGCCCCGGATCGGTATGAATGCATTCGGTAGTGCTTGCGTCACCTATGAGGGGGTGGGAGGAACCAAGAAATGGGAGCGCATTGAAACCTATGGTCCAAAAGTGGTGGAAAATCTTTGCCAGAGCATAAGCCGCGATCTATTGTGCCATGCCATGCAGCAACTCGAATCCGCTGGGTGCCGCATCGTGATGCACATCCATGACGAGGTGGTCATTGAAGCACCGATGGACATGGAGATCGACGAAGTCGGCAGGATCATGAGCATCGTGCCATTGTGGGCCGAGGGTTTGATCCTGGATGCGGCGGGGTATGAGACGGGGTTTTATATGAAGGATTGACCCAAGGTCATGTGGAATGCAAGGAGTGGGCTTCATTCTTTATAAGAACATTCATCCTTCAACCGCACAGCCAATCTGGTGTTGCGCTCGTTCGTCTTCTGGTTCCTAATTGCATAGCCGATTGCTTTTCGTTCTCCAATCAGCACGAGGATCTTCTTCGCCCTGGTTACCGCGGTGTATAGCAGATTACGCTGCAGCATCACGAAATGGGTCATCATGAACGGAAGGACCACGATGGGGTACTCCGAGCCCTGCGACTTGTGGATCGTGGTGGCATAAGCCAATACCACCTCGCCCAGGTCTGATCGGTCATAGACAACGTCGCGATCATCGAAGGAGATTGTCAGCTCCTGTTCCTCCAAATTGACATCCTTGATGGTTCCGATGTCGCCGTTGAATACTTCCTTGTCGTAGTCATTCTTGATCTGCATCACTTTGTCATGCAGTCGGTACTCGATTCCCGCCCGACTCAGGCTCGGTGTACCTGATGCCTCCGAGGTTGGATTCAAGCGTTCCTGCAGCATCCTGTTCAGGTTCGCCGCTCCTACAATCCCTCGCTGCATGGGGGTGAGCACCTGGATGTCACGGATCGGGTCGGCATGGTAGTACCCGGGCAATCGAGTGGTGACCAAATTAAGCATTTGATCCAAAGCATCTTCGGGGGTGGCTGTTTCGATGAAGAAGAAGTCCGAGTCCTTCCCATTGGCGATATCGATTCCTTTGCCCTGATTGATGCGGTGGGCGTTCATGATGATGCGGCTGCCCTGGGCTTGGCGGAAGATGCGCTTGAGTCTCACCACCGGCACCACCTCGGAGGCGATGATGTCGTTCAAAACATTGCCGGCTCCCACCGAGGGAAGCTGGTCGGTATCGCCGACCATGACGACTGTCATCGAATCGGGTACCGCCTTGAGCAGGTTGTACATCAGGATGATGTCGATCATCGAACACTCGTCGAGGATCAGTACATCAGCATCGAGCGGGTTTTCCGCAGTCCTCTGATACCCCTGCGGTGGCTTGAACTCGAGCAGGCGGTGGATGGTCTTAGCCTCCATTCCGGTGGCTTCGCTCATCCGCTTGGCTGCCCGTCCTGTAGGAGCTGCGCACAGTACCTGCAAGCCTGATGCCTTGAATGCCTGTATGATGCCGAGCGTGGTGGTGGTCTTGCCGGTTCCGGGACCGCCGGTGAGCACCATGAACTTGCTTGCCAATGCAGTCTCGAT
>CAYVWK010000396.1:0-1647 GCA_964455235.1 uncultured Paludibacter sp. | reverse complement strand
CCTCCTTTTTATGCGGAAGTTATTCGTGTGTTGGATACAATGGCCATCGAGGCTGAATTTGTCTTTGTTGATGATGGATCAAAGGACAAGACCTTGGAGATACTACGATCGCTTGCTTCCAAGGACGCACGAGTACGTTATATAAGCTTCTCACGGAACTTTGGCAAAGAAGCCGCCATGTATGCAGGCTTAGAACATGCCAAGGGCGACTATGTGGCAACCCTTGATGCCGATCTGCAGGATCCTCCCTCTCTGTTACCTGAAATGTTATTGTCTCTTAAACAAGAAGGGTATGACTGCGCAGGGACAAGGCGGGTTACCCGAAAGGGGGAGCCGCTCATACGCTCATTCTTTGCCAGACGCTTCTATTCCATCATGCGCAAGCTGTCCAACATTGAGGTGGTGGATGGTGCTCGTGATTACCGCCTGATGACTCGTCAGTTTGTCGATGCAGTTCTTTCCTTGGGTGAAGTAAACCGTTTTTCAAAAGGTATATTCCCCTGGGTGGGTTTCAAGACCAAATGGTTCGAGTATGAAAATATTGAGAGGGTAGCAGGAGAGACCAAGTGGTCCTTCTGGAAACTTTTTATCTATTCCCTCGATGGCATGACTGCCTTCTCTACCAAGCCTTTGGCAATTGCTTCTGGCACGGGAATTCTCTTGGCAGTTCTTTCCGTTGTTTTTATCATCCTGATCATAGTACGGAAAATGCTGTATGGCGATCCTGTTGCAGGATGGGCCTCCACTATTTGTATAATCCTATTCTGTAGCGGGCTCCAGCTTATGGCTACGGGTATTCTCGGACAATACCTTGCCAAGGCCTATCTAGAAGGTAAACAGCGCCCCATCTACATCGCCAAGGAAATCAAATGACTAAGAAAGCTGAATATCGTCTTGCAGGATTCTCTCTCCTTGTTGCCCTTTTTTGTATCCTTGGCATGAATTCCTCCCTTCAGGACTTTGGGATTTCGCTGGTTGAGCCGTTTATCTCTGGTTTCTCACTGGCAAAGTACTTCACCCCAGAGAGGATGAAGCTGTACTTCACCCGTTGTATCTCTGTCTTGTTGCAACTGGAAGTCATAAGCATTCTTTTCTACTTGGTTTGGAGACAGACCAAGGATCGGGTAAAACTCTTCCAAGGTGACAATGCACCTTTTGTACTGCTTGCAGCAGGAGGCTTCCTGCTGCATGTATTCCTGATCCTCAACTGGGGAGACGATGTCTTTTTTCGTGATTCCATCCAACCCGAAAACGTAACGTTGCTATCCTTTTTAACAGAGCGGTATTTCAGATGGTCATCAAGGCTCATCATTGAGGCTGTGATGGTTTTTATCACCCATGTCCCTGTCCTGTGGTGGTTTCTCGATACCGCTATCATGGTTCTGGCAGCCCACAGCTTGAGTAGGCTCCTTCCTAAGATGGACAAAAAGACCAATTACTTGCTGGTCTGTCTTGTCTTCATATATCCCTTCATTGATATGCGTACTGCTGGGTGGATCGCCACTACCATGAACTATATATGGCCTTTGGCCTTTGGTCTGTATGCGATGGTTTCCATTAAGAAAATATTGGGTGGTGAGGTACTGAAAACCCGTGAGTATGTACTGAACATCCTTTGTATTCTCTATGCTGCAAATCATGAGCAGA
>CAYVWK010000395.1:0-1651 GCA_964455235.1 uncultured Paludibacter sp. | reverse complement strand
TTTATTACGGGCTTACCACCTTCTGTTATCAGGGCTGTCACCATGTTTTCTTTGGTAGGAATTGGAACTGCTTTAGACCGCAAATCACAGATATACAATACAATTTCAGTATCAGCTTTTTTCATCATTTTATTCAATCCCAATATCACTTTTGATGTAGGTTTTCAATTGAGTTATATGGCAGTAATTGGCATAGTCTATTATCAACCTAAAATCGCCCGTATCTTTTATATCAAAAACAAATATCTCAAATGGGTGTGGGATTTCTTTTCGGTGTCATTGGCAGCACAAATTACTACCCTACCTTTATCGCTCTATTATTTTCATCAGTTTCCGAATTACTTCCTGATAACCAATTTGATAGCGATACCTTTATCATCATTAATTATCTATACTGCGGTAACCTGTCTTGCCTTATTCATCTTTCCAAGCATTGTTTTTATTCCTGCTTTTGTCTTAAAATACCTACTGATAATTTTGAATAAAACCGTGCAAATCGTACATGATTTACCTTTTGCCATTACTATTTCCTACATAAACTTCTTGCAACTCATATTTTTAAGTGCTTTCATCATCTTTATTTCCTATTATTTTGAAAGGAAAAAACTCAAGCCTTTGTTTGTGAGTTTGTCTCTATTGTTGCTATTCTTTTTAGGGAATACCTATATGCACATCAGCAATTTAGACCGACATCAGTTAGTGGTTTATGCAGATAGTAGGAACACCGCTTTCAGCATCATTCAAGGTAATAATCAAGTAGTTATGACCAATGATAGTTTATTAGCAGCAAAAACAGCTTCTACTTATTGGGGGTTGAATAAGTTGAGAAATACCACTTATGAATCCATAGAAGATAGTAAAATAATAAGTGCACAAAAGGTAAAAATTGTAGTTTTGAGTGATGATTTATTAGTCAGGCATCAGACCGATGCGCCTCTTCAAACCGACATATTGCTCATAGGCAATAAAGCTAATCAATCATGCAAAAATGCATTAGAGTGTATAGACGTACGTATATGTGTTACTGACCTGACTATCAGCAGGAAAAATGCAAATAGTATCCAAGAAACATGTTTGCAAAAAGGCATAGCGTACCACGATATTGCCCAGCATGGAGCCTATATTTTAGATTTCAATAAGATTCCAATAGGCCCATAATATCATAAAATTTGTTACTTTTGTCGTTTTAAAGTAGTGAAGCTATGATATCAAAAGTAATTGCAGAAGAGTTGGTACATTTGACCAACAACGCCATAGATGAGGCAGAAAAAATAGTGATCATCTCCCATGAAGGACCTGATGGCGATTCCATAGGCTCGTCTTTAGGTTTATGGCATTATTTGAAAACGTGCGAAAAAGCAGCACAAGTAATTGTTCCCAATGCGTTGCCAGGCTTTTTAGAGTGGATGCCAGGAGCAGATCAAATCCTTGTGTATGAGAAAGATAAAGCGCAAGCAGACAGCTTTTTTGCAGCAGCCGATTTGATTTTCGCATTAGACTTCAACACGATTGCAAGGATAGGCGTTATGGGTGATGCAGTATTAGCTTCACCAGCCAAGAAAATCCTAATTGACCACCATTTGAATCCAGGCGATTTTGCTGATGTGGTGATTTCCCATCCCGAGATAGCCGCCACCAGCGAGCTGATATT
>CAYVWK010000394.1:0-1657 GCA_964455235.1 uncultured Paludibacter sp. | reverse complement strand
TTCCATACGAGTACATAAAACACAAAGTTGACGTACGAATAACCCGTAATATTGTGGAGATTTTCTTCAATAATCATCGTATTGCATCACATGTCCGTTTGTATGGGCAAGAGGGGCAATTCAGCAGAATCATAGATCATATGCCAGATAACCATAAGCAATTTGTCACATGGGACGAAGAATATTTCCTGTCATGGTCATCTGGTGCCGGAGAAAATATATCCGCAGCCGTTAAGAGCCTGTTATCTTCAGGTAGAGTCAAGCAGCAAGGTTTCAAATCTTGCATTTCACTGATTAAATTAGCTGACAAGCATTCCCTTCCGAGACTTGAAAAAGCTTGTGAAAAAGCCTTATCCTATACGCCAAACCCCAGCTTGAAAAGTATCCAAATGATTTTAAAAACCAAGCAGGACAAGGCACCAAAAGAGGAAAGAAAAACACATGCTAATACAAATGATTCTGCAAAATTTGGATTTACCAGGGGTGCAGACTACTACGGAGGAAAGCAAAATGACTAATGAAATGACAGTGTCAAAACTAAATGAAATGCGGCTTACTGCCATGTCAGAAACCTTTCGAACCCAATTAACCAATTCCAAACTCCAGGAGTTATCCTTTGAAGAAAGGTTTGGCATAATTGTGGACATCGAATGGGCAAGGCGTAAAAGCAACCGGCTGGGGAAATTAATTAAAAGTGCCGGTTTTAAGTTTAATCAAGCATGTATCGAAGACATCGAATACCACGAAGACAGAAAGCTTGATAAGACTCAGATTACAAGACTATCAACCTGTCAATATATCGCAGAGAAACATAATATCATCATTATGGGTGCCTCCGGCAACGGGAAGTCCTACATGGGTTGTGCCTTTGGAATAGCAGCCTGCAGAAACTTCTACAACGCTAGGTATATCCGCCTCCCAGATCTGCTTGATGAACTGGCGGTGGCAAGGGGCGAAGGCATATTCAAAAAAGTTATGAAGCAATACAAAAGTGTCAAACTTTTGATTTTAGACGAGTGGTTAATCACTCCTTTAAAATCAAATGAGGCAAGGGATCTTTTGGAAATCATAGAAGCCAGACATCAGCAAGGATCTACCATCTTTTGCTCTCAATTTGCACCAGGTGGATGGCATGAGAAAATTGGCGAAGATACCTTGGCGGATGCTATTTTAGACCGCATTGTTCATGATTCTTACACCGTGTTTATTGATGGCCAGATATCAATGAGAGAACGTCATGGCTTAAAAGAATAGATTTATTGAGCTGCCACCTTTTGGTGGTGGCTCTCACCATGAATCTAATGGCTCTCAAAAATGAACAGAGTGGCTCTAAAAAATCGGAACGGTGGCTCTATTTGAAAATATTATTCATATATTCGATGATTCTGCTTTTATTGTAAGGATCGACGTGTTAATAGTAATTATTAGTCGATTTTGAGATATTAAAGTATGATAAACCAATATAGTGTTGAAGGATAAATTGTTATCAAGCCAAATAGCAAATTCTTTTTTTATCAGCTAGTTTGCATTGAACATCAACGAATTTTCAGGCATATGAGGTTAATAAACATTTTGAGAATACTATGTTTATTAATATGACACTATAATGGTTTAAGAAAACTCGACACGTAAATGTTCAAAGGATAATGAATCTGAT
>CAYVWK010000393.1:0-1661 GCA_964455235.1 uncultured Paludibacter sp. | reverse complement strand
AGCGCCGAGACGCATAGCTTGGCCGCCATGTGCCAGCTTCCGCGCCACATGAGGTACAGCCCGTAGGGAAAACAAAGAAGGAGCCACTTGAGCGGCGCGGGCGATGCGCGGCGCACGGCTTTTTTCATGGGCGCTCCTCCTATGACGAAAATGCTCGCAATAAAATGACAGAATTCGACAGAACCCTTCACTCATTTTAATCCCCTGTTCGGCCCCTGTAAATGGCAGGCCGCGAGAATTACCGGAATCGCCATACTTTATCAAGAAGTGAATCACTTTTGAAACAACAATGCGACCGCAATGAGGCGGCAGGCCGCGCATGCTTGCATTTTGATAGAGCGACTGCTATAATATGGTGCGTGAATATGGGACATGCAAATGGCGGGGAGTGAACGCGATGCGCGCGCCCTTTGAGATATTGGGGACAAGTGAAGATGCGGATTACGGCGAGGTGCGCCGGGCCTACCGCGCATTGGCGAAGAGATGGCACCCCGACCGCTTTGCCCCGGGCCCGGAGCGGGCCTGGGCATGCGGGAGGATGGCGGAGATCAACGCAGCCTATCGGGCGCTCATCGATCGCGTGCGCGCCAAGGGCCGTGAGCAGGGCGAATCCGAAAAGCTCAGGCGTGTGCGGCAGATGATCGACGACGGGCGGCTCACCGGGGCGAGGGAGCTTCTCATGGGCATGCCCACCCGCTGCGCCGAGTGGAATTACCTGTTTGGGGCGCTGCTCATGAAGCTGAACGACCATAAAAAGGCGCTGATTTATCTCACCGTGGCGGCCCATCAGCGGCCGGATTCGGCAAAATACGCCTCGGCGGAATCGGCCGCCCGCTCAAAGATCGACAAGAGGCGGCGGCTGTTCGGAAGGTAAAGGCGGCGCCGCGCAGGCGGGCCGGGGTGCGGGCGCATCCCGCGTTTTGGGTTGGGGGTATGATGAAGCGAAAAATTGTTGCATACGCGGCGTCCGCGCTGATTCTGGCGGGGCTTTTGTTTTGCGCGCTTGCCCGGCCCGCGCGCACCCGGGCGGATGTGGTGGTGGCCGCGGCGCTTATGGAACTGGGGGATAAGTATGTGCTGGCGGCCTGCGAGCCCGGGCGGGCCTTCGACTGCTCGGCCCTCGTCAGCCATTGTTACTTAAAAGCGGACATCGCGCTTCCGCCCCTTGCCGTGTCCATCGGCTATACGGAGAAATATGGCCGGGTGTACGACATGGGCAGGCTCCAGCGGGGGGACATCGCCTGCTTTGACACGGTTCAGGACAACGCCCTGTCCGATCATGTGGGCATTTGCCTGGGGGGCGGCTACTTCATCCATGCATCCTCCGTGGCGGGCAAGGTGGTCATTACCCCCCTTTCCGCCTACGCGGATGTCTTTTCATGGGGAATCGATATGCAGACCGCGCTCCGGGACGGGGCGCGCAGATAGAAACCGAGGTGGTTTTTCAATGGCAAGGAAGTATTACCGGCTGAAGGTCGCCGGGTTCGAGCGCGACCAGCCCCTCTGCCCCCTGGGCGACAAGCTCATGATCGCGGCGTTTGTGATCTTTGGGGATACGGAGCTCACCTGCGCCTGCGCCGAGGCGCTCCTCAAAATCGCCCCCGCCCACGATGTGATGATCACGGCCGAGTCCAAGGGCATCCCCCTCATTCACGAAATGG
>CAYVWK010000392.1:0-1661 GCA_964455235.1 uncultured Paludibacter sp. | reverse complement strand
ATGGACGGCGTTCTGATAGATACAGAAAGGCTCAATCTGGAATACACGATAGAAACGGCCAAGGACATGGGATACGACGTATCCGTCGAAGACGCACTTACTCAAAGAAGCAGAATAGCCGAAGAATCCGACAAATTTTTCAAATCCCGATACGGCGAGGATTTTGATTTCTACACCATGCGTGACGAACGCAGACGTCGCATACAGGCACACATTGATGAAAACGGTCTCGAACTCAACGAAGGCGTCAAGGATGTTTTCGATCATATCGAAAAAAGAAACCTGAAGAAAGCAGTGGTCACTTCCAGTAATTTGGACATGGCAATGAATTACATCAGAATGCTGGACATCGAAGACAGATTTGATAGAATCGTATCCGCATCCATGGTTGAACTCGGTAAGCCTCATCCCGACGTGTACCTTTACGCCGCAAACACAATCGGAGAACGTCCGGAGCACTGCATAGCCGTGGAAGATTCGCCCAACGGTGTGCGTTCGGCTTACGCCGCGGGCTGTAAGGTCGCCGTATACCCCGATCTTACCGAACCGGATGAGGAAATGCGTAAAATGAGTTCATGGGTATTGAACTCGATGGAGGATTTGATTAAAATTCTGGACGGGACGTTCAATCCATGATTTTTACGAAGATTCAAAATTTTATCCCAATGTAAGTAATACATAAGTGCGGATTAATCGACTCAAGTTACCTGTTTATATTGCCAATTGCATGATATGATTTGTCGTATCCGCTGCGGCATAGAACTGCTCCCAGTACCTTGGTAAAGGGAAAAAATGTTGTGGCCGTCAGGATTCACGCCTTTCGTAAAAATCGTGCCGTCTGTACGACATAATTCTTTTTCCAATCACATATTGAATCAACGCGTCTCGAACATAGTTTAATAAACTCTCTGTTCTCAAGTTCTTTCATGCTTCTCACTGTTGCCGTGATAAAATCAGGTATCTGTGAAATGTGGTTTTTTCAACCGAGTTTGATTTCAAATTACCCAATCAAAGTTCTCTAACGGATATTCATAATTTTAAGGTTCATTGGCATAATCGTTTGTATTTCTGGATAAGTGGGCATTTAGAACAATCACACTTCTGCTCCGGATAGGAACTTCCTTAAATCCAATTCAACAACCCCGCCACGGTCCTTGTTCATTGACGGCTGCATGACGATCACAATCTTTCGATAATCATCGTCCACGGCTCTCAATGGGCGTATTTCTCTTTCCTCTGTGACGGAATCGTTCAATGAATAACAAACCTGTATGTACACGGTACGGGAGTCATTAATCGCAACAAAATCTATTTCGTAATTTCCGACTTTCCCCACGTATACTGAAAACCCTCTGCGTCTGAGTTCGAGGTATACGATATTCTCCATTACACGGCCTATATCCGCGTCTCTCTTTCCCAAAACTGCGGTTCTGAGCCCCAAATCAGAAACATAAAACTTGTCGTTGACGACCAGTTCCTCTTTCGCCTTTATATTATATCGTTTGACACGGTAAAACGCAAGAGACTCTTCCAAAAATCCAAGATAATCGTCAACGGTTTGGAAATTTACCTTTATTCCGTTACCGATCATGAAATCTCTGATGCTTTTTACTGACAGAAGATTGCCTATGTTTCTCATCAGAAATCTTGAGATTCTTTTC
>CAYVWK010000391.1:0-1661 GCA_964455235.1 uncultured Paludibacter sp. | reverse complement strand
GAAGATGACCTCTACAAATTCTTCTAGATCCCCTATAAGTGTATTTTCGGGTGCAACGCTGCATCTCACATTATGGGGGACTAATACTCTTGAGGGGCATACTGGTTCAGCGTCCTGGTTCAGTTCGGCCACCGGTACCGCCGCCGTGCATGTACCGGCGGGCGCCACCCTTGTGATAACCGAATACAGCACAGGGGGCCTGAATGCTAAAGGCGGCGGTGCCAGCTCTGGTTTTTTAGGAGGGGATGCTGATGCCGCTTCGGGTATAGGTAGTAACGGCAACGACTCCTGCGGTACGATAACAATCAAAGGAGGTAACATAGTTGCCTCCGGAGGTTCGTCCACCGGTTCACTATCCATCGGCGGAGGAATGGATCCCGGATCCGGAATAGGGGGTCCCGGCGCCGATTTGAACCTTGAAGGCGGAGTGATAGAGGTCGTCTCCGGTTCGTACACGAGCTCCAGCGGAACTCCCGCCCCGCCTCTGGATGGTGATGTAGAATACGGGGACGACGTCGTGGTCGTGCAGCAAAACGGCCAGGACCTTTCGGAAGAAGTGGCGGTGGTGGAGTTTAGCGGCCCATCAAGTTCCACGGGGATACAATCGATATCGATTAACGGTGTGAGCACATCCCTCTCGGGGCTGCCGTTCAGCAACATTTCATCCATGACAGTCCCCCTTGACAGTGTAGGGGAGGGTTATTCCTTTGTATTGGTTACAACAGGCGGAGACACATGGGCCGGAATGTCGGTGCTGAGTACGAATCAGAGCGGGGTCAAATACACTGTACAGCTCACCCTAAGCACGCAGTCCCTGTATCAAGTAACGATAATGGCCTCCAAGGATTCGGACGGAACGGCGCCGGGGGGCAGTGTGAGCCCATATGGCAGTCAGACCTTCCCGAAACCTGACACAACATCCTTTGTAGTTTATGCGTTCCCGTCTGTCGGATACAAGATATCCGGAATAGAAACATCCACCAATGGCACCACATGGTCGACGCTCTCTTCAAATTATTATGTAATCGAGGGTAACCAGATTACGATAAATACGATAACTGACAACATGAGATATTCCGTTGTGTTTGCTCCCTTGGAGTATACGGCGACAATCGACACCGTCATGCCGAACAATCCCTCATGGACCGGGGCATCCAACCAGCTGAACATAACACCTTCCACAGGCATATCCTGGTCGGGAAATATCGCGACAATCTCAGGTGTGGAGTACAACAGCAATCTGAAGATATCTATCAATACCAACACCTCCGGCAATCCGTACATCATAAAGCACGTCACGGTCAACGGTGCCGTGTACACTCCGGTTGATATGGGCAACGGAGTGTACGAGGTATCCATAAGTTCTGTGACCTCGAATCCGGACATAAAGATAACACTGGCATCCACGGTGAAGTTGACTTTCGCCTATTCCGAAACATTCAGCATCAACGCAAACAATCATTTCAAGCTCTATGACAAGGAAGGTACGGGGTATCAGATTGTACCTTCTTCCTCCGCCGGAGTATACTACATAGAGAAGGGCACTTCCAGGAAATTCTCCGTCAACATCGACGAGGATTTGTCCGATATGTGCATCTTTGAGCTCAAGATAGGAGACAGTCTGATGCCGGTGCAGCCTCTTTACGAGACCGGGCAGATGA
>CAYVWK010000390.1:0-1674 GCA_964455235.1 uncultured Paludibacter sp. | reverse complement strand
TTAGCAAGATCCACCATCTTAACGGGCTCCCCCATATCAAGGATGAAGATCTCACCCCCGGCTCCCATGGTGGCAGCCTGCAACACCAGCTGGCAGGCCTCGGGGATGGTCATGAAGTACCGCTTCATCTCCGGGTGGGTGACCAGCACCGGCCCCCCGTCCGCGATCTGCTTTTGGAAAATGGGCACCACACTCCCCGCAGAGCCGAGCACATTACCAAACCGAACAGTAACGAACCGGGTCCGGCTCCTGGGGGCCAGGGCCTGGATGTACAACTCAGCGGCCCGCTTGGTGGCACCCATCACGGACGAAGGGTTCACCGCCTTATCAGTGGAGATCATCACAAAACTGGCCGTGTGGTACCGGTGGGCAAGATCCGCCAATCCCCGGGTGCCCTGAACATTGTTCTTAATGGCCTCCCCCGGGTTCCACTCCATCATGGGCACGTGCTTGTGGGCCGCTGCGTGGAGCACCACCTGGGGTCGGTGGGTCTGGAAGATGTGTTCCATGGGGGGGAGATCACAGATATCGACCACATAGGGGATCACCTCCATGGTCCGGTCCGCCCCCCAATCGCACAGCTCCTTATGGATGGTGAACAGGTTGTTTTCAGCCTGATCAACCAGTAGCAGTCGGGTGGGGGAAAAACCCACTATCTGGCGGCACAGCTCACTGCCAATGCTCCCCCCGGCGCCGGTGACCGTCACCACCCGCCCCCTGACCACCTCCGTGATGGCGTGCTCATCCAAGTGCACCTGCTCCCGACCCAGCAGGTCCTCCAGGGCAATATCCCGGATCCGGGTAATGTTAACCCTGCCGGACACAATCTCGTACACCCCGGGGATGATTTTGGCAGGCAAACCGGCCCGCTCACAGAGCCGGGCAATATGGCGGATCTGCTCACCGGTGGCGCTGGCGATGGTGATGAGCACCTGCTCCGCTCCGAGCCGGGCGGCCACTGAACTCAAGTCCGCTGCGGTGCCCAACACCGGGAGCCGGTGAATGACTGTTCCGATTTTGTTCCGGTCATCATCCAGGAATCCCAGGGGCTCAATGCCCAGATCCGGGCGGGCCCCGATCTCCCGGGCCACCATCACCCCGGCCTGGCCCGCTCCGATGAGGATGGTGGGGATACCCCGCTCACCTTTGGTCCGTTTATGGCGGATTGTGGAGCGGGTTTCACCGAACAGGCGGCGAATGACCCGCAGGCTGGTCACTGCCCCGAAGGAGAGGAGGAAATTAATGAGCAGGACCCCCAGGGGGATGACCCCAAACCGGGCGTACTTCCATCCCTCCAGCAGCTCACCGGCCACAAACCTGCCCGCCAGCAGGATGACGCTGGAGGCGGTTGTGGCCATTAATATGCGGCTAATCTCGTGGAGCCCCACGTAACGCCAGGCAAACCGGGGAACCCGGGCGATCATGAGTACCGTGTACTCAAGGATCACCACGTAAGGGACGAACAGGACAAACTGTTTGAAATATTTATGGGGGAGTTCCCCGTCAAACCGGAACGCAAAAGCCAGCCAGAAGGCCAGGGCCAGGGCCACCAAATCGATGAACGCCTGTAAGGTTCTGGATACCCGTCTGGTCATGACTCAGTGCGCTCCTCTCCAACGGGCCATTGGCGGGCCTCCCCCCTCCCCCGGGAGCCGGGGCCGGTGTTTTGCGTGT
>CAYVWK010000389.1:0-1675 GCA_964455235.1 uncultured Paludibacter sp. | reverse complement strand
GACCTTTGGAACTTAGGATTCCCAATTGCTGAAATAAATGAAGTCGGGGAAACAGTAATAACTAAGCTCCCTGACACGGGCGGCTTAGTCAGTGAAATGACTTGCAAAGAGCAAATATTGTATGAAATTCAGGACCCCACGTCCTACTACACCCCAGACTGTACTGCGGATTTCAGTATGACAGAGGTCCGGCAGATAGCTCCAGATAAGGTATCAATTGCGGGTGTTACCGGAAGGAAAGACAATGATTTATTTAAGGTAAGCGTAGGGTACAAGGACTGCTTCATTGGTGAAGGAAGCATAAGCTACGGTGGTCAAACCGCTCTAGGCCGGGCAAAACTTGCAGAGGAAGTTGTTCGTAAGCGTCTGGAGATAGCTGGGTGCCACTATGATGAGATCCACGTGGACTATATTGGTGTAAACTCCCTTTACGGCAGTGAGATCAGTGGGAGTCTGCTGGCGCCAAGCCCCTACGAGGTCCGTTTAAGAGTTGCAGCAAGAACCAAGGATGCCGCAAATGCTAAGATTATTGGGGATGAAGTGGAGGCTCTCTATACAAACGGCCCCGCAGGTGGCGGTGGAGTTGTAAAGGAAGTCCATGAAATCGTTTCTATTGCGTCAATACTTATCCCAAAAGACATTGTCAAAACTAAATTGATGTACTGGGAGGTATAGCTGTGAAACTGAAAGAATTGGCACACTCAAGGACAGGTGACAAGGGCGATATATCGGTTATATCGGTTATTGCATATAAAAAAGAGGACTACGAACTGTTGAAAGAACAGGTCACGGCCGAGAGGGTAGCGGGCTATTTCAAAGAGATTGTTCATGGTAAGGTCAGCAGGTACGAGCTGCCCAACCTACATGCTCTGAACTTTGTGATGGAGGATGCTCTCGGTGGTGGTGTAACGCGCTCGCTCAGACTGGATAAACACGGGAAAACTCTGGGATCAGCACTAATGGAAATGTCAATATGTATGGAGGAAACAAAATGAGGAAACTGACTACAGCAGCGGAGGCAATGAAAAAAGCTAAAGATGGCGATATAGTTATGGTAGGAGGATTTTTGGAGGGCGGACTGGCACAGGATCTGGTAAAAGCCCTTGATGAATCCGGCGCTAAGGACCTTACCATTATTTCAAACGATACAGGTACAGTGGGATCCACATTTTATGGATTGATTAAAAGTGGAAAAGTCTCAAGAATATATGCGTCCTATATAGGGTCAAACCCTGAGACCGGTCGTCTACTTATGTCGGGTGAAGCGGAAGTAAAGCTGTTTCCCCAGGGTACACTCGCGGAAAAGATAAGAGCCGGTGGAGCGGGACTCGGTGGAGTTCTCACACCAGTAGGAATTGGAACAATTGTTGAAGAGGGCAAGGAGAAAATAAACATTCAAGGCAAATACTACCTGTTAGAGCTCCCCTTGAAAGCGGATATCGCCCTTATAAGAGCTAACATAGCAGATGAACAGGGAAACTTGGTCATAAAGGGTACGTCTAAGAATTTCAACATGGTAATGGCTACAGCTGCGGAATATGTTGTGGCTCAGGTTGATGAAATTGTACCTGTTGGTGCTATTGACCCCAACAATATAAATGTACAGAGCATATTCGTAAACGCTTTAGTTAAAACGGAGGGCTAGAATGAATACAAGAGAACTCATTACACGTAG
>CAYVWK010000388.1:0-1680 GCA_964455235.1 uncultured Paludibacter sp. | reverse complement strand
CTTCTTTTTCTTCATATCTTAATTCTATGGGTACTCCACTATGTTGTTCTATGCGATTATAATCATCATAGTAATTTAATGTAAGGGTACCTGTAAAAGGTATTTCTGGCAGTTTATTCCAGCTGTAGCCATAACTTCCTCCATTATAGATTTCAGCAACAACAATATCTTTGCATTTAGCCGTATTTATTTACTGCATCTGCACTTCCATTAGCATCAGCAGCTAATGGCGGCAGCACGTAGCACACTTGCATCAGATCATTATAGACGTAATAGATATCATGGTTAGAAGCTTGGCGTGTCATGACAGAAATTCAAACCATTATTATTTTTGATATATATCCTGTCCAAGGATTTAAGGGGCTGAAACATATTCGTTATTTTGGTCATTTAATTGCCGTCGATATTGTGTTCTTTTGTAAATCATTTTCTATTAGAAAGATACTTGATAATTGAAAAAAGTATCGTTCTACAACCTGCAATTTCAAAAACTGTTCAACTTCATTTTTCTTGATAATTACAATTCTATCTTTATAAAAAGTAGAACTTGAATTAGTTTTTGCAATAAAATAAGAAAATGTTTCATTAGGCGAAATCTTTTTAATAAACGTATAGCCAATATCACTACTCATATTAGTAAATTCTTCATACATTATTTCAACATAATTAAAATCACCTTTTCTTATCTTAAAAAAATCGCGTATCAATTCTATGTTTGATTTGTTATTAACAGGAACTAAGGACACCCAAGTAAAATACTCCTCGTTTGAGTTGTTTGTGATTTTATAGTTGTCTATTATTTGTTTGTGTCCTGTAATTCCATTAAAATAACTATATGAAACAGTATCAATTTGTAATAGACATTGCGCATATAATTCCACATTACAAAATGTGAAAATTGAAAGAAGTATGTAAATTATTATTTTCATTGTCCTTGCATATTTCTAATAGTTTCTTTTTTGGAATTGATAATCATTTCCATTAAAGTTTTATTACCTTCAATCCATTGACCATTAACAGGTTGGTGGCTCGCTCCTTTATGGTCTCCGCCATTTAGAATATACAATAAAGCATGTCCGTTTGCCTCATGACTGTAATTTTCTGCTGCACCTGCGGGTGATAAATTCTTATTAACAATGACGATAATATTTCCGTTTGGCGAGTTTTGTATTCCGTCTTTGTCAGGGAATAATGTTTTTCCCATAAAACCGCTTTCACCTGTAGAAAGTCCGCCCATTGTTGTACCTGTTAAATCTTTATCTTCGGGATACATCGGGTCAAATGCAGAATACGACATTGTAACAGTTCCTAATTGTCCATCTTGTCCCATAAAAGTAAATTGATTGCCAAGTACAACTTCAACAACTCTGTCCGAATTTACCATTGTTTTCAGATTATTGAAATTCAAACTTTCCCCGTTGTAAGTGTTCAATAATTGTTGATTGATAAGACCATTTTTATCTAACCTCACATAGTTTCGGGCTTCTTTGGGTAAAGTGTTTTGTATCATTGTTAATTCCGAAATACCCGTAGGTTTTACTACTCTCCCATCTGGATCAACATATCTTACAGGATTATTCATTACATACACATACGGACTAATCGAATAGTATTTTTCCGCCAGTGGATCAATCGTAGTAAAGCGCATGATTGCTGGGTACATATTCCTGGCGTGAAAAT
>CAYVWK010000387.1:0-1685 GCA_964455235.1 uncultured Paludibacter sp. | reverse complement strand
TTTTTAGTAACAACTTTGCACATCCTTGTATTTTTCTACAATCCATTTTCGTGTCTCTTTGTGTCCTTTTGCGGTTAATTTCATCATTAGTCACATCGGCATATTGGCACATTACTCACATTAGTCTTATTGGCACATCGGCACATTAGTCACATTGGCACATCCTCAATACGTCGCCATTTTTATCTGCTTAAAGAAATCATTACCTTTATCATCTACTAAAATAAATGCAGGGAAATCTTCGACTTCTATCTTCCAAATTGCCTCCATACCTAATTCAGGGAAGGCTAAGCATTCTACGTTTTTGATGTTTTGCTCAGCTAAAATAGCTGCAGGTCCACCTATAGAACCTAAGTAGAAACCACCGTATTTCTGACAAGCATCCGTAACGGCTTGACTCCTATTGCCTTTAGCTATCATCACCATGCTGCCACCATGCGATTGGAATAAATCAACATAGGCATCCATGCGCCCTGCTGTAGTCGGACCGAAAGAGCCTGACGCCATACCAACTGGGGTTTTGGCGGGACCAGCATAATAAATCGGGTGATCTTTAACGTATTGAGGTAATTCCTCTCCGTTATCTAACATTTCTTTCAACTTAGCATGAGCTATATCACGCCCCACCACTATCGTTCCAGATAGCGATAAACGTGTTGAAACGGGATACTGACTCAAAGTTTCCAATATCTCTTTCATTGGGCGATTCAAATCAATCTTCACAGCTTTGTCTTCGCCAACCTGACGGTATTCCTCAGGTATCAAACGGGCAGGATTATCCTCCAATTTTTCTATCCAAAGACCTTGTTTATTGATTTTTGCTTTGATATTTCTATCTGCAGAGCAAGAAACCGCCATACCCACAAAGCAAGATGCACCATGTCTTGATAAACGAATAATCCGCACATCATGTGCATAATACTTACCTCCAAACTGCGCACCCATACCAAATTCTTGGGTAGCTTTCAATATCTTTTTTTCCAATTCAACATCACGGAAAGCCCTTCCTAATTCATCACCTGTAGTTGGCAAATCATCATAATATTTGGTGGAAGCTAATTTCACGGTTTTCATACAAGCATCTGCAGAAGTACCACCAATTACGAAAGCTAAATGGTAAGGCGGACAAGCTGCTGTGCCCAAGGTCGTCATCTTTTCAATTAAAAATTTCTCCAAAGAAATAGGATTCAAAAGAGCTTTAGTTTCCTGATAGAGATAGGATTTATTCGCTGAACCACCTCCTTTTGCTATGAATAAAAAATTGTACTCATCACCCTTGCTTGCCATTAAATCTATTTGAGCAGGTAGGTTTGTGCCCGTATTAATCTCATCGTACATATTCAAGGCAGCATTCTGAGAATAGCGTAGGTTTTCTTGTGTATAAGTCTCGTAAATCCCTTTAGATAAAGCCTCTTCATCGTTACCATCTGTATAGACTAAATTCCCCTTTTTGGCATAAACCGTTGCAGTTCCTGTATCCTGACAAAAGGGAAGAACACCCTTAGCAGAAATTTCAGCATTGCGTAACATAGTGATAGCCACATACTTATCATTTTCGCTTGCTTCAGGGTCGTTTAAGATGTCAGCTACTTGCTGTTGGTGTTCAGGGCGAAGCAAGAATGAGCAGTCATGCATAGCAGTTTTCGCTACTAAAGTCAAAGCTTCTGGTTCCACTTTTAACACTT
>CAYVWK010000386.1:0-1690 GCA_964455235.1 uncultured Paludibacter sp. | reverse complement strand
TAAGCTGTCACGATTACAACGAGACAATATGATAAAATGTATAGTGAAGTTAATATGAAAATTATGCTTTCTGGAAGTTTTGGATTTCAGGGATTTTTCTGCTATCCTCCGGTGCAGCAACATGTGTTCAAACCTGGAGAAGGCGATATTTCAATAAAAGATGAGTCTGATATCCAATATGACTCAAGCCCACATAATGTAAAGGAATGCCCCAGATGTCATAATGCTGCTCTTGATTTAACTGTGTCGTAAAATAATAAAAACCATTTAAGGTTTGAATTCCTATTGTTACAGAGTATAATACTCTCATTATGTGCATTTACGTAGAAAAGAATATCTACAAAAATAAGTATATGTAATAATTAGGTGACTTAATGAATGAAGATAAGTGGAAAAGAATATGTGAAGCTCGTTTTGTAATAGGATACTTAGGAGAAAAGAATCAGAACGCATGGTGGGATTGTAATTTTCTTTCTTCATCTAGCAAATCTTTCTTAGCCCCAGTTTTTCCAAAAACCATGGCTCTTGCTCGGTATAATGGAGTGTGTAAAGCAGCCGCTATCGTCCATGATGACCATATTGGTATAGGCAAGCATTATCACCTATATCGTTTACCAGATTCCATTGAAAGACATATCGCAAAACTATTTTCTCATGAGGAGATAATCCAAGAAATAAGCTCTTTCATAAAAAGCCAAGATTCTGCATTAAGATATTTAGAGGAGCATTCAGTTCCTCTACAAAGTTCTGAAGGCCCTGTTGCTGTTGGAGAGTATACAGATTTGGGACTTTCGGCGTTGCTGTCTAAGACCATCTCTCATTACCTCTCAGCATTCACTGAAAATCGAAAAGTGTTCCCCTTTTACAGGAGCAATATCTAATGGGTGGATACTACACAACACAACTTCAGGCGGGGTTAGGACTGATAGAAGAAACTAAAACTCTTTTAACTATATATAACCCCGGTATGACAAGTTCAGAACTATATTCTCAAGCACTTGAATCTGGATTATTTCCCTTGGTTTCAGCCCGACGCTTACGGAATATTGTCACAGAATGTTTTTCTCCAAGATACTTGAAAACTAACTCAGCAATATATCTGAAGGATATTATAAGAACACTACCAAATCATATAACGACACAGTTTTTTTTGGTATTCACAGCTTTAGCAAATAGAATACTCTTTGATTTTATAACTGAGGTGTATTGGAATAGATACTCAAGTGGTGCCGATTCTCTTTCAACTGATGAAGCCCGAACCTTTGTTTCTAATGCTGTGTATGATGGGAAAACTGCTAAAATCTGGTCTGAATCAACGGTGAAAAGGATGTCTTCGTATTTGATCGGTTGTTGTGCTGATTACGGATTGATTTCTTTAAAACGTACTTCTAGCCGAGAAATTAAAGTTTTGAGATTGCATGAGCTAACGCTGCTCTTCTTTGCGTATTGGTTGCATTTCCAAGAAATTGGGGACAACAGTATCATCTCTCATGACCTTTGGAAAATCTTTGGATTAGAGCCAAATGATGTGAAAGAAGAACTAAAAAGTATTTCCAAGAAAGGCTGGATGATTGTTCAATCTGCTGGAGATGTTACTCGGATCAGCTGGACTTTTAATAGTTTGGAGGAGGTTGTAAATGTCATCACTGAAAGCTGATTTTGCTGAATTGTTAGAACGTATTAAAGCAGG
>CAYVWK010000385.1:0-1697 GCA_964455235.1 uncultured Paludibacter sp. | reverse complement strand
CTGTTTTGTTGTTTTTCTTTATATACAGATATTATTATATACT
Organism: uncultured Paludibacter sp.; assembly: GCA_964455235.1. Classification (GTDB taxonomy): domain Bacteria; phylum Bacteroidota; class Bacteroidia; order Bacteroidales; family Paludibacteraceae; genus Paludibacter. The sequence continues at coordinate 1,654 of CAYVWK010000385.1, read as the reverse complement.
TATACCCCATTAGGTATAACATGAGCAGTAAACCAGACGACTGGGCAAAGAAATGGCTTCGGAAGCAACGGGAAATGGGCAAAACCGGTCTTACGATCGAGAAACGGGGGGATTCCCACATTGTCAAGTGGGCGACCACAAAATGGGACCCGGATACCAAAAAGAGACGGAAAATCTCAGAATACCGCGGAATTCTGCAGCCGGACGGTACTCTGACGGAGCCCAGGCCCCAAAGGAGCCGTGTCGAGGCCGCCACCATCGTCGACAGCGGCAACGCAAGACTGCTGGCCAGGTTCACGGAACCGATTGTTCCTGCTCTCAGATTTGCCTTCCCCAACGATTACGGGGAGATTGTCGAACTCGCCACCGCCCGCATACTGGGTCGCGGGGAACTGAACAAAGCCGGGAGATGCTGGAACAGGCTAGAGGATGTGTTCGGGCTGCGCCCGAACACGTCCCCGAAGAGCCTTTCCGAGACATTGGAGAGAGTCGGTCTGTCGAGGACGGCACAGGACATGTTCTTCAACCGTCTGGAAAACAGGGACGGGATGATGGCCGTCGACATGTCCGTCATATTTTCCAAGGCACGCGGTGCCATGATGCTGAAGACGGGGTACAACCGCTTCCGTCTTTCCTGTCCGCAGTTCAATCTCCTCGTGGGATGCGGCCTGGCCTCCGGCCGGCCGCAGTACATGAGGGCGGTTCCCGGAAACGTCAAAGAGGGCTCCGCGATTTCGATGCTGGACGAGTTCCGCATAGATGAGGGCACGCTTCTGGTGATGGACCGCGGATACTTCAACAGGAATCTCCTGAAGGAAATCCGGGAGAAGGAACTGGACTATCTCGTGGCCGTCAAACGCGATTCCAAAGTCTACGGCATGGTGCAGGTCTCGGAAGGCAGTATCTTCAGGTGGAGGGATTCGGCGGTCGGATTCGGATCGGCCAAAGTGTCCGGGGATGAGTGGGCGTACCGTTTCGAGAACCTCAGTCATCGAAACGATGAGCTCGTGGACACGCTGAAGGCCCGGGAACTGGGCCGGAAGCGTGACCTTAAGCTTGATAGGGCCGGCAATTTCGTGCTGGTCTCATCGAAGGAGATGGATCCGAAGGAAGTCTATCGCATCTACAAGGCCCGTTGCGAGATAGAGAACTTCTTCGATTCGGCCAAGAACGTGCTGTCCGCGGACAAGATGCACATGCACGACGACGCTCACGTAATGGGTCATCTTTTCGTCACTTTCGTGGCGGGACTGATACGATTCGAACTTGCGAAACTCATCGACGAGGCGGATTTGGCCTCGTCATACAGTCCGGAGGATGTCCTGGACGTTTATGCGACTATGAAAAAGATCACCGGCGATGCGGAAATCAGGCAGACGGTTCCGAAGGACGTAAGGGATCTGGACGCAAAACTGGGAGTCTTCATGTACAGCACCCCGGAGGATCTGGACAGGCTCAAAGGAATCAAGAAGAAGAGGGGCAGGAAGCCAAAGGCTTCCGAGCCCTCTTCATGAACTTATACCCAAGTTTACCGAGTTAGAGTTTATAAATAAGATTTTTAATTGATACGTGGATTCAAAAGTGGCGTGCAAAGACTGGCGGAAGTGAAGGCTTCCGCTGATTGCTGACCTTGTTCTTCCGCGTTCTTCGGCCG
>CAYVWK010000384.1:0-1700 GCA_964455235.1 uncultured Paludibacter sp. | reverse complement strand
GTTTTATATGAAGGATTGAAATAGTTGTAAGAAGGTTAGTTTTCAGGCTTCGGGCGGATTCAATTATGTAAGCCACCGGAATAAGAAAATATGGTTGCTGGTACCACAAATTTGACTAGGCAACATGTCAGAAAGAGCCATGATGCCTAGTCGTACTGTACTGTCTAGCAATCAGTGATTTCAGTTTCATCGATGATATTATCTTCTTCCAATTTTATCTATACAGAACTTATAATCTAGTTCATCTATTCTACCCCTATTCAACAGGTCGGTAAGCAGGGGCTGAGCGAATTCGTCCGGAAGAACATGCCAAGTAGGATACCCTCTTGAATTTGGGTCTCCAATTCTTGACCAGAACCAACGAGTCGCAAGTCTGAAGCGTCCATCCCAAGGTATAACAGCCAGCGCCCATCTATCAACTTCATCAATGCAAAGAATTTTTTTCACTGATCCGACATGCTGTTTGGGAAAAATTATTAACTTCGCATTTTCTTCGGTGACATTAATCCACCCTTCTTCATCCAGTTCAAAACCGTAATGTTCTAAATCAGCCATTTCTCATCTCCTTTATAATAGCGTATAATAATTTATAATAGCTGACGTCGAGGATGTCAATATATGTGCAGGCAGAAAGTATTCATAATACCCCAGCTTGCAGATTAAAACCTTAGGAAGTAAAGAATCCGACAGTTTCAGAAGAAAGTATAGTTCATGTCTTCTATCAATTCATCCAAATCTATCCTTCGCACTATACTGCCCTGATAATCTGTAGCAAAGTAAAGATACTTTCCTGAAACACAAGCATCAGCTAAAGATGTATATGATAATTTTTCGTAATACGTTGCAAGCTTTTCATTTTCATTGTTGAAAACAATTAAAATGCCATCAGAATATGAAGTTAATCCAAATCTATAATCATCGTATTGCAAAATCCTCCAGTAGGTCTGATTATCAATTTGTGGTGTATTGTATTTATAACTGTAATTGTTCCAAATATAGGAATGTGTTGTAGTATTTATTGTATAGCATCTATAGCTAGAATAAACAGTTAGTTTGTTGGATGACCATTCAATGTAGACCGGGTCATAGGAATCGGCTTCAATTGAAAACCTGTCGATTGAGTTTCCTTTGGAATCCATATGTATGATTTCATAATAATACTGTGAATTTTTCCTGTATGCATAGCTGATTAGATACAGTCCTCCGTATCCATCTTGGGTGATTCTACTACAATGGTTACCTTCAAATTTAATTGGTGCATATCCATTTTCTATAAATAGATTTAAATTTTCACACGCAGTACCAACGAGTTGATATTGGATTTCGCCAATACCCTCGATATCAGTTGGAATGTGGAGTGTTGCAGTCTTCTCTCCTAAAGTGGTTGGGTTGAATATAATAGAAAAAAGATCGATGTGTGCTGATGGTGGTATGGTAATATTTGTATTGCTATTCATTACGAGCTGAAAACTGCCTGCATCTTCGCCTGAGATACGGATTGCAGGATCACCAGGCAAGTGAATATCCTCCTGTATATTCTGATATAATCGAAAACGATAACTTGGTGTGTTCCCAGTTGATGGCGCCATTTCTCCAAAATCCAATTCTTGAACACTATGATTACTGCTTGAAGATCCTGAAGCGTAAAAAATTGTTGATTTGGAAGACTGGGAGGAACTGATATTTGAAAATGGATAAAA
>CAYVWK010000383.1:0-1700 GCA_964455235.1 uncultured Paludibacter sp. | reverse complement strand
CTGACGAGAGTGTGCCTGCTCTTGCTTCTAAGCCATCTGAGATGATCAGGAAGGCGTTGTAGGTAAAGAGAGAAGGAATTACAGCTTTGTAGGTCTGGAGCTGTCTGTAGGCCGACTGTATGGTTGCGTTTTCATCGACTGCGTTTTTAAGCTCCATAACAACAAGAGGTAATCCGTTGACGAAGAGGATTACATCAGGTCTTTTGTTTATATTGTTTTCAGATACTGTAAATTGGTTCACCACCAGAAACTCGTTGTTCTCTGGATGATCAAAGTCAATGAGCCAAATCAGATCACCTCTTTCATGACCATCTTTCTGATAGGTGACTTTTATACCTTCTGTCAGCATCCTGTGAAAGGTCTCATTGTTTGCAATAAGATCTGGAGCGTTGATCCTAAGGAGTTCCTTGAAGGCAGATTCATGAACGGAAGAGGGAAGAGAGTTGTTTAACCGCTGTATAGCAGATTTGACTTTGTCATGGAGAATTACTTCATTATAGGAAGTTCTCTGTGGATTGGTAGAGTCAGGAGCAATTTCTGGGCCATAGAGATATTCATACCCTAAGTTCTCAAGGAGTTGGATTGTGTAATCTTCTATTTTGTTTTCTGAAATGTGGCTCATATCTACTTCCTATTTACCATCTAAACTAATGGTTTTCAATTTTTGATACTGTTTTTTCCAAGAAGCAGGAGGAACCATACAGATATTGTCTTCTCTTACAAATGCACATTTATTTGGTAATAGGTTATTCTTGCATATCTTAGGATTAGTATGTCTACACCCATAAGTCTTATCAATCTCATCCTTTTCATGCAGGGGGTTATGAAAACTATTACTCATTTATTTTCCTCTCGTTAGATTTCACAATAGTATCCCCACTCATCAATTCGGGGAGTAAAATATCTTTTTGATTTGCTCTGTAAATTATAATTTGGCTCTGATTCGACATTACATCTCTCCATATGTGTTGTGCATAAAGCCTTCTTCATTAAAAAGATCACGATTAAATTTATCTTCTGCAATTTTGGCATACTTTATTGGAAATATTTTTGCAAACCATCTTCTGTAAGTGATGTTCTTGATCATTTTGCATCTACCCTTATCTCACCATTCATTAGCTTTGGAAGCAGAATATCTTTCTGAAGAGTTAGATTGTTAATATGTTTAGAATTAAATATGATTTTATCATTTATCGGTTTTGCCAATTCTTCAAATTCTAAAATAGATTCCATTGGTGGAATTTGAATTTCCATAATTTGAAAATCTTTTTTACTTATTGAGCCAAATACTGTGCCTTCATTATTGAAAATTTTTATCTCATCTATCAATGAATTCATTTTATAATAAGTGTAAGTATAGAATGAAGGGTTTTCTCTATATCTAAAAGCTGCGACTCCTCTACCAATACAACATTTTTCTAACGCCATATTTTGAGCTCCTACAGGGGCTCTTACACTTATCAACGTATCATATTTTTCCGCACACCGTGTTGGTGCCGTGGTAAACACCCTATTACTCGGAAATCTGAAACCAAAATCAGCATTACCCTGAAACATAGGAATACCATTATTATCTTCATTTAGTGTTTTCCCTAATGGTGATTGTCCCATAATAAAGTCGAACTCATCAGAAAGAAATCCTCTCTCCCAATCATCCTCTGCCTCTTCTATAAACCACTGCCTAAATAGCGTCTCTGCCA
>CAYVWK010000382.1:0-1705 GCA_964455235.1 uncultured Paludibacter sp. | reverse complement strand
AAAATTGATTTAACAATCAAGATATTTATTACTTTTGTAATTAACAAATGGAGGTTTGAATCTATCTTCCCGTATAGAAGGAATTTATTTGTTGATTTATAATAATCACACTTAAATTATTTTTTTTATGCATACAATTAGATTTAGATTTTCGTTTGTAAATGAGCTTTCAAACTATGATTTTGAAAGCGTCGCACACAGTGTAGTTGAACGTGTTAAAGGTGAGGAGATTGAAGATCCCCTACTGCTAACAGTTTTGAAAGACACACAGGATCGAGTTGGACGACTCAAAGATAATAGAGCTAAGTCGATTGCTCACGAGAACACGCTGCTAACCGATAAAAAATCGGCAGAGTGTCGCGATCAACTAATTTCATTACGATTGAGTATTGATGCACTTAAAAGAGCATCAGACCCCGAAACTAAGGATGATGCACTTATTTTATCATCATGGATAAAAAGAGAACGCAGATTCTTTCACAGACTGGGTAAAGCCCGACAAATTGCAGTTGTCAATCGACTGATTTCCGGAATAGAGAGCAATCCCATGGTGCCGCAGGCACTGGAAGCTACCGGACTGACAAACCGTATTGAAAAGGCAAAGAACTTGTGTGATGAAATCGTAGCACTGAGTAAGTCGAGGGCCAGAGATAAAATCGAGGCCAAGGATGAAAGAGATATAATCAGAACTGAATGTTATGATTCTCTGATATCACTGACATCGGCGCTGGCAATAAAAGCCAACGTGGAGGATCAGGACCGAAAAATGTACTACGGTATCTGCAAAATGGTTGACGAGGTGTTCAGATTAGCACACGCCAATCACAAAGCTCGAATTACAAAGGGTGCGAACTCCGGGGATTCCTCGGAAAATGGTTCGGATGAGGGCATCGAAGATGCATCTTATTCTAACGAAAATGAGCCGGATGTTATTGAAACAACCGACTCAAATGTCGAACCGGACGAGTCCGGTATGGGAAATGAATAAGTAGTGACTTATTCTAACAAGTAGAAAAGTTGAATTGGTCTGGTGGTATTGCAGGCGGCAACCTGCAATAATGATTCAAACGCCCTTCACCCTTTTACAAAGGGTTAAAATATACGGGAAGAACCATCAGCCAATTCGCTTTTCTTTTTTTTATGCGAATTTTCAATTATCGTTTATACTGTAATGATAAAACCATATAGTACGACTACTATACATATGGAGACGAAAAAACATCCGAACACAAAATTGCACAGAAGAACACATTAGTTACCACGAAATAAATTGAGCCTAAGTATTAAAATGAACTATAACACCGGCATATCACACAACCGTTCCAGATTTTATCACTATACATCTGCAAATTTACAATATTTTTCGAAGTAAACAAAGAAAAATGTCACTAATATCAGCTATTAGCTGCAAATAAGAGAAAGTGGGGTTAGAAAACACCCGATATTTAACAACTGATTAACACTTAGTTCAATCTCTGTCTTATCACTTTTTATAATCCACACCCCGCTCAATAAATACCTCCTTGGCTACCTGCAGCGCATTTAGCACTTTGGGAAAGCCGGTGTAGGGCAACAGGTGAATGATTGTGTCGATGATATCGCGCGGCGACAGGCCGGCAGTTAGTCCCGTGTTGACGTGAAGCCTGATTTTTAAAACGATATTCTGTAGCCTATCGCCAATTGGTTTTGTCTGAATACGTTTCTT
>CAYVWK010000381.1:0-1712 GCA_964455235.1 uncultured Paludibacter sp. | reverse complement strand
CTTGCACTTCTGGGATTCTTTCGTCAGAAAAACTACAAATCGCAATTTCAGCCCTGCTCCTTTTCATTTCACTCAGAAGAATCTGAATCATTCTTGGATGAAATGCATCATCAGGATCAAAGAAAGAGATTACTTGTCCGGTTGCATTGTCTAATCCAACATTTCGTGCTGAACTCAGTCCTCTATTTTCCTGATGAATTACTTTAATACGCTTATCTTTGGCTGCGTAATCATTACATATGCCGTCCGAACCATCAGTTGATCCATCATCAATAATGATGATTTCCAAGTACTCATATGTCTGTTGAAGAATGCTGTCCAAAGCTTCGGCAAGGTAAGGCTTAACGTTATAAACAGGAATAATAACACTAACTAGTATTTCTTTGTCCACGTTACTTCACCTTTTCTTTATCACGCCAAGCCTCCATGCCTCGTTTTCATTTGGTATGAGTCTCTCCCAATAACTATAGTAGTAGATGAAACCTCGCTGCTATAAGTTTACAATCTCCAGAATCTCATGCCCGATGCCTTCAGCTCATCCATGCGATATAGGCTCTTCACATCGATAAGCACTTTCTCGTCATCGGCAAGCCCTTCTTTGAAGAATTCTTTCAACTGAATCATAGACAGGCTTCTGAATTCTTTGTGTCCAACTGCAATAATGATGCAATCAGCATCTTTCGCCTCTTCAAACGGAATAAGGTCAACACCATACTCGCGCTTTGCAATCTCCGGGTCCGCCCAAGGGTCAGTAACCTGTGGAATGATCTCGTATTCTTCCAGCCGCTTGATGATGTCGTTTACCTTGCTGTTCCGTGTGTCCGGACAATTCTCCTTGAAAGTGATACCAAAGATGATAACCTTTGCGCTCTTTGGAGCCTTTCCAGCTTCAATCATCTGCTTAATGGCAGCATCCGCTACGAAAGCACCCATGCTATCATTTACCTTGCGCCCATTTAGGATGATCTGGCTGTGGTAACCGAGTCTCTCAGCAACATTCGTCAGATAATATGGATCAACGCCAATGCAGTGTCCACCGACAAGACCTGGTTTAAATCCCAGTGCATTCCACTTGGTGTTCATACCGGCAAGGACTTCATCTGTGTCTATGCCTAAGCGATCACAGATCATGGCAATCTCATTCATGAACGCAATATTAATATCCCGCTGGCTGTTTTCTATTACCTTAACAGCTTCTGCCGTCTTGATATCGCTGACCGGGAAAGTTCCGGCTTTGATAATGATGTCGTAGACCTTTTTGATCTCTGTGGCAGACTCTTCATCCATACCTGAAACAACCTTCGTGATGTTCGTCAGTGTATGGACACGGTCACCTGGATTGATACGTTCCGGGCTGTAACCAATCTTGAAATCAACACCGCACTTCATTCCGCTCTCTTTCTCAAGGATCGGAATGCAGATGTCTTCCGTTACGCCGGGATACACTGTGCTCTCATAGACGACAATCGTTCCAGGAATCATGTTTCGACCGACTATCCTGCTTGCGTTCTCTACCGGATCAAGATCAGGGTTGTTATCATCCTTGACTGGTGTGGGTACGGCAACTATGATGAATTTGGCTTCAGCTAGACGTTTCTCATCACTCGTAAAGTCAACCGTTGTTTTACTGATTACTTCATTCCCGACTTCATTTGTCGGATCGATCCCACTCTTATACTGCTGGATGCGATGCTCATTGTGGTTGAATCCGA
>CAYVWK010000380.1:0-1712 GCA_964455235.1 uncultured Paludibacter sp. | reverse complement strand
GCACCCCAATACCACCTGATTGCTGCAGGCTCCCTGTTGGGAGTAGCAGTACGCAGGAAAAACATGACTGTTCCGGTCGGCAAAGTTCAACTCATGCAAATGTACCCGATAAGCTTCAAAGAATTTTTGCGGGCTGCCGATCCTCAAAGCTTTGAATACGTCAACAAGTTGCAACAAACAGAGCCCCTGCCCGAAATTATTCTGAATAAACTGATCCTTGAATACAAACGCTACCTGGTTTGCGGCGGTATGCCCGAAGCGGTGACAAGCATGCTGGGAAACGAAGGAATGCAAGCAGTCGATGAGGTCTTGCAACACATTCTGGATCTGTACACGCTCGACTTTTCGAAATATGCAGCCCCGACGGATATTCCACGCATCAACAGTTTATGGAAGTCGCTGCCCTCCCAATTGGCCAAAGAAAACCGGAAATTCATTTATAAAGTCGTCAAAACCGGTGCCCGCGCGCGCGAATACGAGGATGCACTACTATGGCTTGAAGAAGCCGGACTGATCTATCGGGTTTTCAATGTTTCCAAACCCGGCATCCCTTTGTCTGCATACAAGGATCTGTCTGCCTTCAAGGTGTACGCATTCGACTGCGGATTGTTGAGACGCCTGGCCAAACTTTCGCCCGAAGTCGTCCTGTCGGGCAATGCCGGATACATAGAGTTCAAGGGCGCCCTGGCCGAGAACGCCATTTTGCAGGCACTCGTCCCGCAATCAGATGGATTGCCCTATTACTGGAGTTCCGAAAACAGAGCTGAAGTCGATTTTCTGTTGCAACAGGGCTTAGCTGTTATTCCGATAGAAGTAAAAGCCGAAAACAGAGTAAGCGGCAAAAGCCTGTCCGTGTACACTGCCAAATTTAAGCCCCCCTTCAGCATACGCTTTTCGATGAACAAATTCAAACAAAACGAGGGCTCATTCAGCCTGCCCTCCTGCCTGGCCGACTGGACCTTCGCGCTGATACCCGCTTAATTCGGAGCATCCCCGGCCCAGAAACAGCAAAAAAAAATGCCAAAACCCCGAAAAAATATCGGAGCTTTGGCATCTGGTATAAGGGTGAATGTTTGGGGGAGGCTTAGTGGGTGCTTATGACCGAAATGGCTGGGTGGTTATGCTCTGAAATAAGCATATGATAAACGCCTCAACCACATCCATCAAGAATATGCTTATTTAACGATATTACAAGCCGGTAAACAGTAGTAACGGGATTTTGTTCATGAAACGGTTTATCCTGTTGTCCCGTGAAGAGTGTTTCCGCTCTATCGATAGCATTTTGTTGTGAAGCTCGATCATCCTTTTTCAGTTTATCATAGATACCTGTACAAAAGGAATATCTCTTTCCCTCATCCACATAGTTAATACCCCAATAATTGCTTAACTGATCGTAATAGAAAGACCGCCGTTGAGCGGTATCCGTATAATTATAATGAAGATAGAACCACAGTTCAAAAGCATCGTTGGAATAGGCAACCTTAAAATTCAGTGAATGCGCTTTGTGAATAGCATTATCAAATGCTTGAAATTCATCCTCACCAATATTAACATCCATGTCGAATACGCACCAGACTTCATCGTATTCTTCACTACAAACCATTTCTTGAGTACATTCCACCAGCTTTAGCTTGCTTTGACCCTCGAGATTAACAATCTCCACTTTAACAGTACGTACAGGAAACGATTCAAAATAACACTTTTCAGTTTGT
>CAYVWK010000379.1:0-1712 GCA_964455235.1 uncultured Paludibacter sp. | reverse complement strand
CTTTGGTAGGTGATGGGAATCCCGTAGCGGTAACCCTCATAATTCACCATCCCATCGAACGATATGCTTCGCTCCGGCGCCAGGTAGGGGAATAGGACCTTTTCAGCAGGCAGAGCGGAGAAGGATTCCCCCGCATGCCGCTCATTGGGAATGCAATGAAGGCCGCGGTGCTCCAATCCATTTTTCTCATTGCACCATTGCAGTGCTTGCTGGTTCAGGTCTCCCAGGTGCGCATATTCAATTCCGGGTACGAGATTGTCTTTTACATACCTTACGAGCCGCTCCACACGGCCTTTGGTAAAAGCATGGTAGGGTTTGTTCAGGGTTGTCGAAAAGCCCAGCAACAGCATGAAATCCCGGTATTTCTCATTCCAGTTGATGGTTGCCCCTGACCTTGAGATGCATACGCTCTTCATGTTGTCGGTCATGACCCTTTCGGGAATACCACCAAGATACGCAAATCCGTGAATCATCCCGATGAACAGGTTCTCCTGCCTTGCGTTCGTGAAGAATTCCACGTACCGCTTCCCGCAATGCCCGCAGACCATCACGAAACACGCCAGCTTTTGCAAGTGGCCCTGGCTGTCAATCGTGTTTACAAAGCCCCAGTCCATCTGGAAGCAATCCCCGGCCCCCAGCTGGTAGCGTCTTCCGCGGTTGCCCTTTTCCACCTTGTAAGTACGTACCGTGTTGGGACAAAGGTGCTTGTTTTTTGCAATGTATACCTTGATTGTGGTCAGGCCTCCACGGTAACCGGCCTTCCTCGCCTTCGAAAAAACAACATCGCTGTTGCTGACCCCTTTGGACAGAAGCTCATCAATCAGTTTCTGGAAGCCTTGCAGCTTTGAAGGACGTCTCCTGCCCTTGTTCCCATGCGTGTGGATGAATCCCTCGGTCTTATACTTCCTCAGGGTCGGCCGGCTTATCCCTGTCAGCATGGACAGCAAGCTGATATTCCATGGATCCTTGCCTTGTTTCTTCAACTCTTCCTGAGCTTGTGATACTATTACTTGTGCGTCACTTCTCTTCATGAATTCTCCTTGTGCGATGTAGTTATCAACACAGTAGAGAATTCTGGGGGGAAGTGGCAATTATTCAGTTGCCCATAGCCGGCAAGTTTTCTGTTGACTCCCAGTGGAAAAAATTCAACTGACTCTTACAAGATTAATTGAAGTATATTATTTAATGTAACTTGATTTAATAATATGTTTGATAACTACACTATTTGGTATTATAATAAACTTATAGATACATCTTGATATGTTTCTATGAGGTACAAATGAAAATCAAAAGTATATCCATAGGTGGATTCAAGAATCTGAAACAAACTCGGATTGAAGTTAATCGCATTACCGCTCTGATTTCTCCAAACAATTATGGAAAATCCAATGTTCTTCTTGGTCTCAACTTTGCGCTACGTTTTCTGAGCGCTGGAGAGAAAGATCGAAAAAAACTCTCTACTTGGAAAAAGGGAATTCCCTTGAATCCCTATTCTGCAGGTGACCCGTTTTCCTTCGAAATAGAATTTCATGAACCTTCCTTAGGCCAGTACCAACACGTCCGATATGGATTCTCCTTTGCTTGGCTGAGAGATGATGCAGCCGGACAACGGATTACAGATGAATGGTTGGAGATGAGAGAAAACGAAAGTGTCAAATACACAAGATACCTCAAGCGCAACGAGGGACAATACCGGAAAGCAAAATCTACAA
>CAYVWK010000378.1:0-1719 GCA_964455235.1 uncultured Paludibacter sp. | reverse complement strand
TTTGTGTTTCACTTTTATAGATGGGAAAATCGTACGAAGCCATCAGCAAATCGTACGACCAAGGTTTCCCAACATCAAATTGGTACTTCATACTATCGTGGTTCGGAAACAAAAGAACGACAATAACTATGACACCCAAAAACAATATGGTTTTAAAAATCTTGCTCAGCTGATTTTGAATGGAATTTAGATTCATCCTGTGCTTTTTTGTAATTTGATTAAGCTCTTATGCTTTGCGTTGTCTTATTTGACAATAAAAGATTGAAGATGCAAATATATTAAAATTTAAGTACTTTTGTAATCTTCATGAATATAAAAGTGTAAACAGACGATTATTATGCAATACGGACTTGTAAAATTACCATTGGTTCCGCTTAGAGCTGACAGTAATGAACGTAGTGAAATGGTTTCGCAATTGCTTTTTGGCGAATATGTAAAAATCATTGAAGTGCAAGAAAAATGGTTGTATATAGAAAATTTGCAAGATGGGTATCAAGCTTGGGCAGACAGGAAAATGATTGAAACTGTGTCAGAATCGGCTTTCTCGAAAAATAGAGAAATGCCAATCACTAAAATTTGCAGTCCTTATGCTTCGATTTATAATCCGGTTTCAAAACAAACTATCTTGATACCGGGTGGAAGTATATTGTACGATTTGCAAGCTGATAAATTTAAACTTCGTGATGAAAGTTGGACTTTGATAGATATTAATTGTGTTCAAAATCCCCACAAACAGCCTTTAGCTCAAGAAGTACTTCAGCAATTTGTGACAAACACAGCTATGGCATATCTCAATGCACCCTACCTATGGGGAGGAAAATCGGTATTAGGGATAGATTGTTCAGGACTGGTGCAAATCGTATATTCCATTATCGGAATCGGCTTGCCACGCGATTCCTCGCAACAGGTTCATGAAGGGAAAGCAATTGAAAATCTCGCTAAGTCTCTTGCCGGTGATTTAGTTTTTTTTGGAGATGAAAAAGCTAAAATCACCCATGTAGGCATATTGAAAAGCAAGACAGAGGTCATTCATGCATCAGCTTGGGTAAAACTTGAGCAGATTGATGAGCGCGGTATTATCTCTTCCACCTCTAGTGAATATACACATAAGCTACAGGCGATCAGACGAATGTTTTAGAAGAATGCCAGCAAGCTGAAAGCAGTTCCTACCACGCCTATCAACATAATTACCAAACCAATAATCTGGTTAATCAGATTGATACTTCTGTAGCTCAAACGCGTTCTAAACTTATTGATTAGGAAAGTCAGCAGCAGCCACCACGACAATGCGCCGGCGAGTATGGATAGCATGCCGATGATATTATGGTAAAGCGTAGTATTTTCGGCTAAGAAGTTAAATCGCGCAAACAGAGCCAGCAATAAAAACAATATAAAAGGATTGCTAAAGGTAAGAATCAGCGAACTAAAAAAATCAGTAACTATATTCCCAGATTTCTGTTGTATGGGTAGCTTTTGACGTTGTGGTTTATTTTTATAGATAAACAAACCAAACAAGATGACCACAACACTTCCTGCGATTTGTAATATGGTTTTATTTTCCTCAATAAAATCAGCTACAAAACCAATAAAAAACAAGCCAAGCACCGTGTAAATCAGATCAGAAAGCGTTGCTCCCAAGCCTGTTGCAATACCATATTTCCTACCTCTATCCAAGGTACGCTGCACAATCAGCATCCCAATCGGACCCATTGGCACCGA
>CAYVWK010000377.1:0-1722 GCA_964455235.1 uncultured Paludibacter sp. | reverse complement strand
GGTATCTTGGTTGTGAAAGCAGGCGAGGTGGTAGGGAAAGTTGTTAACTAATGTGCCGATGTGCCAATGTGACTAATTAAGAAATTAGTCGGTAAGTATATAGAGCGGTGGTGTTTGAGAGAGCATCACCGCTTTTTTTGTTGCTGGTTACTGGTTCTCAACACCTCAACACCTCAACACCTCAACACCTCAACAAGATATTCAACCACAAAAACACACGGAAACTCACAAATAAAAAAACAACACGAATAGTGGACTTCGTTGGACATTCGGTCTGTTGTTAAGCAGGAGCCTACGCCGAACGAGGGTTATTTGACAGCCAGAACTTCTCTAACTTCTTTATAAACTTTCTAACTTTATAAATTGCTTATAACCAGTAACAATTAATAATTGGCACTACTTATTCCGATTTATCGGGATTGGCACATCAAAATGTATTATCTTTGCACATCATTTTCAGTCCTTGTTTGTTTACAAAACCATCCACCGAAAATGATGTAATAAAAATGTATTAATAACCTAAAAACCAATTGATTATGAAAATTAAAAAAGCTTTAATTTTAGATATTAAATCTATTATCAACCTTTCAAAAGAACGTGCCATTCGTTCGGTTGATCATGAAAGAACCCTTATGTATTGGCATATTGGTAAAAGAATTTTCTTAGAAGAACAAGAAGGACAAGATAGAGCCAACTATGGGAGTTATTTAACAGAATATATTGCTAATGAGTTAGAACCTGAGTTTGGTAGTGGTTTTTCTAGACGGCAAATTGAATTAATTCGACAGTTTTACCGTACATTTCCAATTGCGAACACACTGTATTCGCAATTGAGTTGGAGTCAATATAAACTCCTTATCCGATTGAGTACCAGTGATCAACGAGAATTTTATATGGCAGAAACAGTTAAAAATAACTGGACTGTACGACAACTGCAAAGACAAATCAATACGAATTTATATGAGCGTTTACTTCTTAGTAATGATAAGGAAACTGTGCTTGCCATTGCTAAACAAGAAAAGGATATTTTCTCAGCAAAAGAAATTATAAAAGACCCTATTTATTTGGAGTTTTTAGGATTGAAAACGGATAGTTCTTACTATGAAGCTGATTTTGAGTCAGCAATTATTACGCATCTACAAGAATTTCTATTAGAATTAGGAAATGGATTTTCCTTTGTAGCAAGACAAAAACGAATTCATATAGAAGGTGATGATTTTTTTGTCGATTTAGTGCTATACAATCGGCTATTGCAATGTTTCGTTATTGTAGAAATCAAAACACATAAATTAAATCATCAAGATTTAGGGCAGTTGCAGATGTATGTTAATTATTATGATAGGGTGGAAAAATTAAACTATGAAAATCAAACAATTGGGATATTATTATGTGCAGATAAAAATGATACAGTTGTTCGTTTTTCACTCCCTGAAAATCAGCAACAAATCTTAGCAAGTCAGTATAAATTATATCTTCCAACTAAAAAGCAATTATTGGAAGAAATGAAGCAGTTTCAACCCTCATTGGTTCGCAAAAAATAAGCAGCCAGCACCCACATTTGCGTCTTTTTGTGCTATTTTGTGGTTAAATCGCATCTTAGAGTATATGAAAAAAGGGAATCCATATCGGACTCCCTTTTCTTACATCAAATTCCTATATTATAGAATTTATTTTTTCTTTGCGAAACGCTTATTTAAACCCTCAGTAACTTCTTTGGTGATG
>CAYVWK010000376.1:0-1725 GCA_964455235.1 uncultured Paludibacter sp. | reverse complement strand
CACCCTTGGCGGTGAGACGGTACTGTACCGTCATGACAAGACTTATGTAAACCGTAACAGGTTTGCCATATCTGTTTGCAATGCAGCAAGTGACGAGGCAAATCAGCGCAGTTTTTCCAATCTTGATGAGATTGACTACGTGCGGATAGGTGAAAGAATGCACGCGGAGTTTATTTATGTAAACTACGTGGAGGGCAAGGGAGTGGAGAGGTACTTAGACCTTGTTGAACGTGCAGTTGCTACCGGTCGTGCAATGGTAGTGAGTTGCACAAATCCTGAGGTTGCTGCCAAAGCACTTGAGCTCTCCAAGGATGCAAAGCCAATTCTTAATGGTGCAGACAGTCAAAATTATGAGGAGATGAACTCACTAGCTGTAAAGTACTCTGTGGTTCTCGGTATACGTGGAAATGATCTTAATGAACTCTACGAAACCACCTCCAAGGTGGAGGCACTTGGAAACAAGAACCTCATTCTGGATGTGGGAATGAAGTCTATCAAGGAGGCTTTTTCCAACGCTGTCCAGATACGTCGCGCCGCACTGAAAAATTCTGACCGCACCTTTGGATATCCCAGCATCGTAAATATTGGTAGACTTGCTATTGACGACCCTCTTATGCAGACGGCGCTGGCATCGCTATTTACGCTTAGATATGGATCTGTCCTGGTGTTAGACCCAATGAGTTATGCACAGGCACTGCCACTCTACGCTCTGAGACAAAACGTCTTTACCGACCCCCAGAAGCCCATGAAGGTTGAGCCGGGCGTCTACCCCATAAACGGTGCTGACAAAAACTCTATCTGCGCTCTGACTGTGGACTTTGCTCTAACTTACTTTATTGTATCCGGTGAAATTGAGCGCTCGGGAGTTCCTGTAAATCTTCTAATCACTGATGCTGGCGGATACTCGGTACTGACTGCCTGGGCTGCCGGTAAGCTTAGCGCATCATCTATTGTAAAATTTATCAAGGAGGGTGACATTGAGAGCAAAATTAAGAACAGAACCCTCCTTATACCCGGCAAAGTGGCGGTACTTAAGGGTGAGCTTCAAGAGAGCCTGCCCGGTTGGGACATAGTAGTGGCTCCCAATGAGTCCATGCAGCTGACCCAGTTCCTTAGAGGGTAATTTTGACAGGAGGAAAGAAAATGTCCAAATTTGTAGTAATTGGTGAAAGAATTCACTGTATATCTCCTTCAATTCGCAGAGCATTTAGCGAGATGGATCCCGCACCAATTTTAAAGCGCGCAAAGGAGCAAATTGATGCCGGTGCCCAGTATATAGATGTAAATATAGGACCTGCTGAAGCAAACGGTGCTGACCTCATGAGGTGGGTCGTAAAGCTCCTTCAGGAGAACTTTGACAACATTCCTTTGGCACTAGATACAGTCAATACCAAGGCAATAGAGGCGGGCATATCGGTTTATAACCGCCAAAAGGGCAAGCCTATAGTTAACTCGGCAAATGCCGGTGATAGGATTGAAAACATTGACCTTGCAGCAGCCAATGACGCCATTGTTTTTGCACTGTGCTCCTCTGAAGGTATCCCCGCTGACAATGATGAACGTATGGTACACTGCCAGACAATGCTTGAGCGCGGAATGATGCTTGGAATGGATCCGGAGGATATCTGGTTCGACCCGCTATTCCTTGTGATAAAGGGGATGCAGGAGAAGCAGAAGGATGTCCTTGATGCAATCCGCATGATCAGCGATATGGGCCTGAAGAGC
>CAYVWK010000375.1:0-1731 GCA_964455235.1 uncultured Paludibacter sp. | reverse complement strand
AAGGCTAAGAGCTGAAAATCAACTACTTAGCCTTTTGACTTGCGGTATGGACGGGACTCGAACCCGCGACCCCCTGCGTGACAGGCAGGTATTCTAACCAACTGAACTACCACACCGTTTTGTTTGAATTGCAAAATCTCTCATTTGCGCTGCAAAGATAGAGATAATTTTTGTTACCGCAAGGTGTTGGAGTCTTTTTTTTGAAAAAAATCTATGTTTTGTGTGAATTTAAACCTTTTGACTGATTTATCAGACGTTTTTACTATTTTTACGGAGTTTTTGTGTGCCTCTTTGGCTAAGTATTGCTTTTATTAATATATCAATTTGTTATATATGAAACGAACATGCAATAATGTAATCAACTGTTCCCGCCTGACAGGATGATTAAATTATGGCATCGAGAGTTCTATATGACAACTAAAAAATAAAATATAAACGTATGAAAAATCGGAAATTTATACTGAATCTCTTTGGATTGTTTCTTTTTACTACTGTTGCTTCTGCACATGTACTGACTTCTCCTAATCAAAATTTTAAAATGAATTTTTCTGTGAATGCTGAAGGTGAGCCTTACTATAACCTGAGCTATAAAGGGAATGTCATTGTGAAAAATAGTCAACTGGGTTTTGAATTGTTCGATAAAACGGCTCAACAGTTTGGCGAAGTGGTGAATAAGTCTGCTGCTAATCTTGCTTCGTTGCATGATGGGTTTAGCGTAGCGAATGCAGAAAGTACTTCTTTCAATGAGACTTGGCAACCTGTGTGGGGCGAGGAAAGCACTATCAGAAATCATTATAATGAATTGTTGGTTACGCTTAAACAAGAACAAAATGATAGGTTGATGCAAATCCGTTTTCGCCTTTTTGATGATGGTTTGGGTTTTAGATATGAGTTTCCTAATCAGAAAAATCTGACTTATTTCGTAATTAAAGAGGAATTGACGCAGTTTGCTATGGCAGGTGACCATCAGGCTTGGTGGATTCCTGGTGATTATGATACGCAAGAGTATGATTATCACCATTCTAAATTGTCTGAAATTGGTGAAATTAGTCGTAGCGACCGTCAAGGGAATCTTTCGCAACAGAGTTTTTCGGATACCAGCGTACAGACTGCCTTGCAAATGAAGACTGCTGAGGGTGTCTATATCAATTTGCACGAGGCGGCGCTGATTAATTATGGGGTGATGCACCTCAATTTGGATGAGTCGAATTTCACTTTTCAATCGTGGATTACGCCTGATGCTAATGGTACGAAAGGACACATGCAGGCTCCTTGTACCACGCCTTGGCGCACCATTATCGCAAGTGATGATGCACGTGAGATTCTGGCTTCTCGTATCACTTTAAATCTGAATGAACCTTGTAAAATTGAGGATACTTCTTGGATTAAACCGTCTAAATATATTGGTGTGTGGTGGGAAATGATTACGGGTAAGAGCGAGTGGACCTATACCAACGAGATTCCTGCGGTGCAAATCGGTGTTACTGATTTTACTAAACTGAAACCGCATGGTCGTCATGGTGCTACAACCGAAAATGTGAAGCGTTATATTGATTTTGCTGCTGAACATGGTTTTGATGGTGTGTTGGTCGAGGGTTGGAATATCGGTTGGGAGGATTGGTATGGCAATTCAAAGGATTTTGTGTTTGATTTTGTAACACCTTATCCCGATTTTGATGTGGATGGACTGCAACAGTATGCCGCTTCTAAAGGGGTTTATCTGATTATGCA
>CAYVWK010000374.1:0-1737 GCA_964455235.1 uncultured Paludibacter sp. | reverse complement strand
AGGTTATAATATCCACCGGCGGCAGGTCTGCACCGTTCAGCGCAGACACATCCCCGTAATGTTTCATCTGAGGGATTCGTTTGGTTGTAACCCTTATAGGAAATGGTTCAATCTCCGAAGCCCACAATGGCTCGATTCCACACAGTAGACCTCCTAGGGGAAAGCCACCACTTCCATCAAAAAGAGAACCGAGGGTTAGTTTATGTTTCATCGTCAACCACCTCCTCAAATAAAAACAGCCGCTTCTTTAAGAAAACGACTGCATCTTTCTTTAATATCTTCTTTTAACTCAGGTGGTGCATCTGGGACTTCATTATATATTCCAAACTCTCCAAAGAGGTGTAACATCCCCTCGTTTCTTGCCTGTACCGCTTCTAGAAAACTCTTATAATACCCCAAATGCAATTCTTTCTGAAAACACTTTATTCTAGCTCGATATTTATTCCTTGGATGGTAAAAACTTACCCCCGTAACTCCAGAAGTATTATTTCTTTGTAAAGGATGATTGCACTGATTTTGCTGATGAGTACAGACCCTTAAGTTACATTTCCTATTATCAAGGGGATTCAAATTAATATGGTCAATTTCATAACCGCTAGGTGCTTTTATTATAAAACGATGTAAACAAATGCCATCTTTATTTCCAATGTAGGGGCCAGTGTTGGTATTAACATTACACCTATACCAAGGGATCTCTTCTATTTTATGAAAGTCCTCAGCATCAAATATAAAAATTTCCCCCGTTCTTGTCCGTCCATATCCAGTTAAACCATCTTTAGAAAACCAATATTTATTTCTTTTTACTCGCATTTTACTGGCCATCCTTATCTATTACCTCTTTAGCAATATCTTTATAGAAAAGCTTCTTCCCACTACGCAGAACATACACATCTTTACTCTCGCCCTTGAATTCAACATAACGCCGCAATATTACAGATGCGTATTTTTCATCAAGTTCCATCATGTAACAAATTCTATCTGCTTGCTCACAGGCAATAAGGGTGCTTCCTGAACCACCAAAGGTATCCAGCACAATCCCGTTTGCCTGTGTTGAGTTGTTTATTGGGTAAGCTAATAATTCAACCGGTTTTGAAGTGGGATGATTTTCATTCCTTTTAGGCTTATCAAAGTTCCATATAGTGGACTCACTTCTTCCTGCATACCATTTGTGTTTTCCGGCCTTTAACCATCCAAAAAGTACTGGTTCATGTTGCCAATGATAGGGGCTTCTGCCCATTACAAAAGTATTTTTAGCCCAAATACATACACCACTTAAATGAAAACCTGCATCAATAAAGGCCTTTCTAAAATTTAAACCTTCCGTATCAGCATGGAATACATAGGCAGAACCGCCAGGCTCAAGATTATCAGCCATATTACGAAAGGATGAAAGAAGGAAATTGTAAAACTCCTCAGTTTTCATTGAATCGTTCATAATGGTAAGCCCACTTGCACTTTTAAATGAAACTGCATAGGGCGGATCTGTTAGTATTAAGTTAGCCTTTTTGCCATCCATTAATTGTTTTACTGTGTTAGCATCGGTAGCATCACCGCAGACCATCCGGTGCTTTCCAACTGTCCATATATCCCCTTGTTCTACAAATGAGGCTTCTTCTAAGGCTTTTGTTAAATCAAAATCATCATCTTTGACATCCTCAATATCTCCTAAAAGCTTATTGAGCTCCCCATCATCAAAGCCCAGAAGGGAGAGGTCAAAGTCCGCACCTTGCAATTCAG
>CAYVWK010000373.1:0-1742 GCA_964455235.1 uncultured Paludibacter sp. | reverse complement strand
TGGTAAAGGATGCCTGCTCCATGCATAAATAGCAATTTGGTTAATTTACAGAACGATTTATTCCATCCGGGAATGTCGCACTTTACTGATCAACAATCTAAGCGGTTACACAATACCCCAAAACCCCTATTATTTTGGAAAATGTGGAATCCAATACTGGCACCGATAGTCATTACAATTGATCCTTTGCGACCAGCTTTAGGTTCCAGTGAACACTGACAGGTTTCTCTTCAGAGAGATCAAATGCATTCCAGCCGCCTGTCCGACTATAGTGAGACATCGATTCCCAAAACTGCTCAATCTCTGCGTCCGTGGAGAATCTCTCAAACTCGTCGTCATTTTGAACAAGATATACCAATATTAGCGACTTTATGTGGAGTTCAACTACAAAGCTGGGGAATCGCGTGTCCTTGTTTTTCCGTTTGTATAGTATCAGATCCGCGCCTTTATCTGATACGAAGGGATTGATCAAATAGTAAACCTTCGGTAAGGAGGATCTGGAAGTCTTTTCATTTATCCAATCGATAGTTTTGCTGTAGCTATTTCGTTCATCTGCTTTAAGCGATGAGATACCAATTCTGGCCAAAGAGCGATAGACATTCTGCAAGCGAATTTTGTTAAGGGTTTCAAATGGAATTTCTTGTGGGGGTGAATCCAGAGGATCCTCTTCCCCAGACATAAACCCGATTTCCACTTTGTCATCGCTCACTCGTTTAATGGTGGCATAATTTCGAAATTCAAGTTTGAGCGGTCCATCTTTTCCCTTAACATTAAACATAACTCGAAAAAAGTTTAGAAAAGTAGCCAGGGAATCATCAACCCCCTTTCCAAAATCATTGTTGCAGATATCGCATTCTTCATATTGAACGTATTTCTTGTTTCCAAGGCTTTCTGGAATCAAATGGGCTTTGCTATTAAAGCTGGTTGGTTTCTTCGAGTTCTGACAGTAGATACAGGTTCTTTTGGATTTATTTGGTTCTCCCATAAACCTATCAGGTTGAGATACTTCATAGAGGCCAAACACGCCACTAAACAGTTCTTTTGACTGTTCAATCGATGTGGTATCCTTAAGAATTTCTTCTATGGACATGTGCTTCGCATTGAGCTTTTTAATCGAGTCCATAATGTAGAGTCTGACATGGGGATCAAGTATTTCTACGGGACACAAGCAATAGTAGTGTCCAACAGGAATGTCATGTAGGAACTTTCTGAATCGATGAACTTGTGGATCGAATCCGGAGTAATAGTCGGTGAACTCTGTGGCTTTTTGGTGCTTTTCTGGCGTCATCTGCGAGAAAAACGAAATCTCCGCACCGCTAGAAGTTACCTTGTCAGCAATGATCGAAAGAAGCGCTATATCAAACATCGATTGTGCCGGACTACAGTTGTCGGTGTGCTCATGAACGTTGAATTCCATTGCCTCGTTTTCGCTTTCAATATGTAGACTTTTCAACCTGTCTCCTCAATAAATACAACAATAGAATCGTCTGTTTTTATCATAAGGATGCCTGATCTATGCATAGATAGCAATTTTGGTTAATTTCCCAAACGGTTTATCCATCCAAAAATGGTGCACTCTTCTGATCAAAATACGGAGCGGTTACATTAATTAGAATATATGGTAACGATTCTTTGGTGTCAAGTTAGTCTAAGTTTGTCAATTGATCTGAGTACGGTTTGGTAGACCTCTCGCAAGATCCATCTCTCAAACTGTGTGGAAAATGTGACAGTTCTACCTGGTA
>CAYVWK010000372.1:0-1744 GCA_964455235.1 uncultured Paludibacter sp. | reverse complement strand
GAGTAAATCAAACTAAAAAATCAAATCAAAATGAAACAAATTACCCATATTTTTGAAGATGCTGAACAAACAGCTTATGCAGTAGCTAAATATATTTTAGTGCGCTCAAATGAGAAAAAAAATATCTCAGAGCCTTTAAATATCGCTGTTTCAGGAGGTTCTACTCCCAAACAATTATTCCATCTTTTAGCTTCTGATGAGTTTAGTAAAGCCGTTTCATGGGAAAGTTTGCGAATTTTTTGGGTAGATGAAAGATGTGTTCCCCCTACAGATAAAGAGAGCAATTATGGCATGACCTACGATGCTTTATTGCGCTTCCCTTTTGTCAATTCTGATAATATTTTCAGAATGAAAGGGGAAAATCAGCCTGATAAAGAGGCTATTCGCTACGCTGAATTATTAGCTGCGGAACTCCCTATGCGCCATCACTTTCCCGTATTTGACTTGATTTTATTGGGTATTGGTGATGATGGGCACACCGCTTCTATCTTCCCTAATAGCATGGATTTATTACATGCTGATAAGTCAGTAGCGGTTGGTACTCATCCTATTAGCGGACAAAAACGCATTACCTTAACTGGTAAAACTATCAACAATGCAGAAGAAGTAATATTCTTGGTGAATGGTGCAAACAAACTAGAAATCATGCATCACATCCTCCAAAAAGCCCCAGAATCCAAAAGCTACCCAGCTTCATTCGTAGGCAACTCAAAAGGCGAAGCTGTTTTCTATTTAGACAAAGCCGCGATTGGTGATGACAAGATGTAGTAATTGAATTTATATGTTGCGTTTGAAGTGAGCCTTGTATCTTTACACCATACATTCCCCTAACATGAAACAAAACAGAACCATAGGCCATATCGCTCTCTTAATAGCGAATGTAATTTTTGGGATTAATAATCCTGTAGCTCGATTTTTAATGCCAGATTTGGTTCATCCTATGGCTCTTAGCTTTTTTAGATTTGTAGGAGGGATGCTGCTTTTTTGGACGGCATCATTATTTTTCAAAAGAGAACATGTACCTGTTAAGGACATTATTCTACTCTTTTTTGCTTCTATTTTCGGACTGATACTTAACCAGTTACCATTCTTTATTGGTTTATCGATGACATCGTCGATTGATGCTTCTATTGTTGTAACCATGCTACCAATTGTTACCATGATTCTTTCTGCCCTGTTTTTAAAAGAGCCCATAACCAAGCTGAAAGCTGTTGGTGTGTTGGTGGGAGCTTCAGGCGCACTGATTATTGTCTTCGGTGGTGGTTCAACAGAACAAATAGGAAGTGGCAACATGCTTGGAAATCTGATTGTCTTTTCAGCCGTTGTTGGTTTCGCTATTTATCTGACTCTATTCAAAAGACTTATCGACCGATATCATCCTATTACTTTGATGAAATGGATGTTTCTTTTTGCCAGTATCACAGCTTTTCCCTTCACATACAAACATGTTATTGAAATAAACTTTGAATTACTCAATGCAATTTCTTGGATGAGTATAGGATATGTAATTGTTTTCGCAACTTTTCTCGGTTATTTATTACTTCCTATTGGTCAACAGGTGCTTCGCCCAACCACTTTAAGCATGTACAATTATGTTCAACCTATAGTAGCGTCAATAATTGCAGTTCTGATGGGACTTGACAAATTAGGCTATCATCAAGCTTTATCTGCTTTATTAGTTTTCTCGGGAGTTTACATTGTAACTCAAAGTAAATCGAGGGCACAATTAGAGTCCGAGAAAAAA
>CAYVWK010000371.1:0-1750 GCA_964455235.1 uncultured Paludibacter sp. | reverse complement strand
TTGCCTTAGCCATTGTATTGTTGATCATTATCGTCGAGATATCGTCGAAGAAGAATACTTACCAGCATAATAAAGAGAAAGCTGAAAATACCGATAGCGGCAGAGAACCCTGCCCGTTGGTTGGCAAAGTACATGGTGTTTATCAAGGAAGACAACGAGTGACTTGCATATCCAGGTCCTCCATCAGTCATTGCTATTACCAAGCCAAACATTTTTAACCCTCCAATGATATTTAACACGAGACTGGTCGTAAATGCAGGAAGAAGCAGTGGAATGGTAATATGACGAAAAGACTGCCACCCTGAGGCACCATCAATAGATGCAGCTTCATGGTACATATTTGGAACTGATTCCAATCCCGCTATGAAAATGATCATTGTTTTCCCACAATAAGCGATGGAATTGATAAGCATGATAATGAGTACCGCTCTACTTCCCTTGCTCATCCAATCGACTGGAGTTGCTCCGAACAATTGTATAATATCGTTGAGAGCACCCCGTTCGTAAGTCACGATAAAATACCAGATATAGCCTATGACCAACTGGGCTACCATGGCTGGAATATAGACAATAGTCCTCGTTACGTTTCTCAAAAAGAATTTATCAACCAACAACATGGCAAGACCCAATCCAAGTACGGTCTGCACCAAGGTAGAACCAAATCCATAGACCAACGTATTACGAAAAGCTATCCACACCGATTCAGTACTAAAAACATCTAGGTAGTTCTGGAGTCCTACATAGGAATATGATTGTGAATACCCATTCCAGTTTGTAAATGAAATATTCAGTCCAGAAAAAATTGGGAATACCACAAATACTGAAAACAAAACGACAGCCGGAAGCGTAAGCAAGGTCAAGGCTCTAGGATCTGCGTATAAAAAGCGAGAAAAACGTTTCATAGTAGCTTCTGCCATCTTCTTACCCCTTATGAGGGGATGCCTGCACCTCATGGTACAGACATCCTCAATCATTCTTATTACTGTTGAGAGAGTAGTGAGTGATAACTTTCGGCCATTAGGTCACAAGCCTGGTCAACCGTAATTTCACCTGCTGTAAGTGCTCCACCAGTGCTACGCATCGTAGCCCACATACCGGAAGGAAGCCACTCGCGATCAAAATATGGGAATGTCCGCAGGTTTTGGTACTGCTTGAAGTCACTGGATAGCCTAAGGTCAACATCTACGTCAACAAAGCCGGTAGGCATGCTTGTAGTCTCGCAGACATATTTAATATTTTCTGGCCTGGACATGAACTCCAGGAAAGCAATCGCAAGTTCCTTGTTCTCGGTATCTTTCCAGATACCATAACTCTCTCGTTCACCACCAATCATGATTGGATTGTCTTCTTCATGATATACGGGAACAGGCATCATGGAGAGATTCACATCAGGATTGATATCCCAAGCAGAGGCAATCTGTGCTTGGTTTTGGAACACATACATTGTTTCACCGTAGGCAAGCTTTTCTCCACGATATATGGGATCAGCAGTATTGGCATCCACATTCAGATATCCACGATCGGAGAGCGTTTTTAAAAATCCTGCAACACGACTCCAGTTCTTCCAATCAAACGTTCCATCATACAAGGACTGAGAGAAGTCTTCCTCTTCATAGGTGGTAAGGAAGGTAGGAGCTGCAACATCCATGAGGTTTGCCTGACTTCTTGTATCCTTTCCTGCGATGTATACAGGAATAACACCAAGTGCCTTCACATCCTCACAGCTCTGCAAGAATTCATCCCATGTGCG
>CAYVWK010000370.1:0-1756 GCA_964455235.1 uncultured Paludibacter sp. | reverse complement strand
TAAACTATTAGCTGAATTTAAGGAAGAGAAGAAAAGTGGGACACGACGCGCGACATTTGCCCAATATCGTGATCACCTTGGCTTTATCAGATACAGGTTCGTCGGGGTTTTTGAATACGACAGTTTTGAAAACAAAAATGGAATCGATATTTTCTACCATAGAAGAGTTCAAGATGAGGTCAAGATTGTTCATCCTAAGAAAAATTGACCTATCCTTTTCTACCGAGGCATTCGAATCTGGCAGTGTCATCGATATGACGAAATGGTTGGAGGATTTGAAAAGTACAACGCATAATACTTAGATGAGGTCTTATACATCACGTTCATCGAATAGGGTTTTGATTTTACCGATGAAAATTGTTGGGAGAAGGGACGACCGGGCGACGGAGCCATGGTATATACTACTATACTACGCTTTATTTGGTTAGGGCTGATTTGCCCACATGTTGGACTTCCAACGCCTTCCATGGATCATAAGAATAGGGACGGGTAGGTCACGCATCACTGATGCCCCTAGCGACGATTGGCGTGTGTTCGATGCACGTGGGGAAGATTCGCTGAGAACGTATGATACAATCGATTCACTGTTCAGTGACGGTTGTTTAGTGAGTACCTAATAAAAAGAAATGCGGAGGAATCATCATGGGAAATGACACGGGATGGAAAGAGCTCAACGATCGGTTGTTTGCTCTTGGTTCTTGGTTGTACAGTGAAGACAACAGCAGGTTCGACCTCAAAGCCCTCTTTGATTCCTCCTCTGACCAGTACAGGAACATGCCGGTCGGACAACGAAAGCTGATCCTGAAGGAACTGTTATTTTGTGGCGTCGACGCCCTATTTATCGCCAATCTGGACTTGGGTGCACCGCTCGATCAGTTGGATATGCTCAACAATACGTTTCAATCGGCTTCCGACGATGAATCCTCAAATCTTGATATCCATTATCCTCTGAACTGGTTCAGTGGAAGACCGGCTGGCTATTTCTATGAAAGGACGGGTCGTGACAAGCTCGATGGGACCTTTTCCTGCATGAATATCATCTTCGAGTTGGAGGTGATCACTCCCCAATTATATAAACGGCTCCTTGATCAGCCAGATGTTCTTGTAAGAAAACGGTTGCTGTATCTTATACATAGCCTTAATTACCCCACACATTGTTCATTCCCGAATGATGAATATGAACCGCAGTTAAATTCGGTCGAGGACAAATTGCTTGAGCGTATGGATGCGTTTCCTCCCGAGACGAGGGTAGATTACGGGATCATCGAGCTCCAGGCAGAAGACATCCGCGATGAACTTTATCCCGATTACAGGGACAAGAAAGCGAAACTGGTCAGGGATCTGTATGATGCCATCGAGCGTATGGATATGAAATCACTCGAAAACCTTGCATTGTCATTCTATGGTGCGAGAGTCATTCCCAGAGAAGATCAGGGACCGCTCACCAAGGAGTGGTTGTATAGCAGGGTGTGGAACATCGCCATCAGGAGAGAATTGTCCAAATTAAGGGGCGTGAAGTTCGATCTGAAGCCGTTGAGCAAGTATCGATTGAAATGACAAGATCGAAATGGAAGCATTGGTACTATATTTTATAACAATATTACATCAAGACCAAACTCAATTGATATTATATGAGTCGGAAAAGCACAAGGCTCTGTGTCTAGAATGAAAAAACCTGATCTTCAACGATGTCTATGTCCCGGTACCGGGAGAACCAAGCCGAGTTCTCCGTGTGTACCGGGATGATCACTGATGG
>CAYVWK010000369.1:0-1759 GCA_964455235.1 uncultured Paludibacter sp. | reverse complement strand
CTCGCTCCGCCATCTATGAAGGCGTATTTCATTTGTGTAGGCTTGCAAAGTAGGCGCTTAACTTTTTTAGCATGTGGATCTCCATCGCCATCTCCGCGTTTTTCAATCGAAGCACTTTGTTTTCCTCCTCCAACGTCGCGCAACGCGTCTTGCCTCCCTCAGGTGTATATTTCTGCCGCCAACGCGGCAGCATCGTCGTCGAGATTCCCAGGTCCTTGACTACCTACGTGACCGATTTGCTGCTGGCGTGGCTCAGCTTCACGGCATTTCTCTTAAAATCCTCGTCGTGCTGTCTCCTCGTCTTGGACATCGGGAACCTTCCTCTGTGTGTTTGATCCGTGTCGCAGGGAATTTCTCACATGGGTTTACATAGAGTGGGCGGCGTTCCCTATCCCTTTGTCCACTATTTTAGCATAGAACCATTTCTGCTACTTCTATTTGCTCACTTGGTGCAGCCCTAGAGCAAGACGCAAAAATCTCTGCGCCATATCATCGATTCTTAGACTTCGCGGACTACTAGACCAATCCCCTCATTTTTCGCCCAAAGCCTATCCCCGTCAATAAATCTCGCCGTCCTGGGGCTGGGCCCACGGGACGGCGATTTGCTCTCTTCTATAAATATATTTCCCATTCCGGGATTCTCAAGGGATAATATCCCTTGAGCGGTGGTCTGGAGGCAGAGCCTCCAGCGTCCTCCTCCGTCCCCGCTAATC
Organism: uncultured Paludibacter sp.; assembly: GCA_964455235.1. Lineage (GTDB taxonomy): Bacteria > Bacteroidota > Bacteroidia > Bacteroidales > Paludibacteraceae > Paludibacter. Next base: position 1,046 of record CAYVWK010000369.1, on the reverse strand, counting down.
CAGCCAATCAAACAAAACGAAGTTGTCGCCCTTGGGGTAAACCTGCACATCCTGGTGGTAGGGGCCGCCCTCGGCCACGGAGAGGTACCAGCGCACGCGGCGGGAGGTGTAGAGGTAGGCCTCCCAGAGGGTGACCTGGCCGTCGTAATCGGTATCGGCATTGAGCGCGCCCCGGCGCTGGTTGGCCATGTCCCAGCCGGAGCCATCGCTGAGCGCGCGCACAAAAACGGTGGCGGTGTCGCTCTCGTCGCCGGTGTTGAAGGCGCCGATGCGGTAGCTGTCCTGCATGAGGGAGGCGGAGGCGAGCACTTTATATTTCGTGCCGCCAAAGGGCGCGGCTTCGCCGGAGAACGCGGCCACCACGCCGCCCGAGAAGGCCTCCAGCTCGTCGTAGGTTCCGATGAACCCGCCGCTGTCGCAGCTATCAATGAAAAGAACGATTGTGCCCGGAATTTTGCGCAACGCGGCCTCGAGATCGGAGGCGGAGATCTCGGAGCCGTCCACCATTTGGATGATGGACATGCCGTCCCGGAAGTAGCCGTGGGCGGAGATATAGAGGATGGACACATCCTCCTCCTTTGCGCCGGAAAAGACGCTCCCCAGGGCCTCGAAAAACGCGGGCCGGGAAAGATCCGTCATCACGGTGGTCTCGCAGCGCACCCCGCCTTCGTATGTGACGGCGCCCAGGAGCGATTCAAGGTTGTACACGGTGTTGAGAGAGCCCCTGCGCACGCTGTTCACATCCGCCGCATAGAGATGCTCCCCCACAAGAAGCGCCCGGCGGCGAGGGGGGGCGGGGCCCACGCGCACCTCAATTTTCGCGCGCAAATCCCCGTAGCGCGCTTCAATTATCGCCGTCCCCTCGGAAAGCGCGCGGATCTCCCCCTCCTCCGAGACGGCGGCCACCCGGGGCGCGCTGGAAAAATAGGCGAATGCCGCGCCCGAGGCCGCAGAGGGATAGACCGTGAGCTCCGGCACGGTCACATCCCCCGCCGAAAGGGCGAGCTCCGCATCAAAGTAAAAGATGTCCTCGGGCTCCACCGCCG
>CAYVWK010000368.1:0-1768 GCA_964455235.1 uncultured Paludibacter sp. | reverse complement strand
TTCCGCGCGCTTTCCCACCTTAAAGGACGCGTATCAGGACTATGGATTCGCCTACACATTCATAAAGACTTTCGCGGACATGGGCATCTCCAAGCCTGAACGCTACTCAGCGGGCACTGTGGAGGACATCATCGCCGTCATCGAGACCACCACCGAGCCCAAGAAGGCGGAAAACGTGGTGCCCAACATCGTGTATGTGCAGCTGGAATCCTTCTTTGATGCGGATGCGCTTGCAGAAGACATTCTGCTCTCGGACGATCCCACGCCCTTCTTCCGCGAGCTGCGCGGGAAGTGGCCCTCCGGAACCCTCCGGGTGCCCGTTGTGGGCGGCGGAACCGCCAACACCGAGTTTGAAATTTTAACCGGCATGAACCTTGATTTCTTTGGCGCGGGCGAGTACCCCTATTACACGGTTTTGCGGGAGACCCCCGCCGAGACCATCTGCTATGTGCTCAATCGGCTGGGCTACACCTCCACCGCCGTTCACAACTATATGGCCACGTTTTATGGCCGGAACGAGGTCTATTCCCGCTTGGGCTTTAATGTGTTTGAGTCCATGGAATATATGGATGATTTGGAGTACGGCGAAATCGGCTGGGCCAAGGACGAGCGGCTCATCAATTCCATTGAGGATGCCATGAACGCCACCCCCGGCCGGGATTTTGTGTTTGGGATCACCGTGGCCACCCACGGGAAATACCCCTCCGACTATCTGCTCAAGTGCGCTGAGGACGGGATTCAGGTGCGGGACCCGGGTCCCTATATCAACGGCATTCAACTTCAGAACTTTGTGAACCTCCAAAGGGGCATGGACGATTTCCTGCGCGCGTTTGTGGCGGCCATGGACGATTTTGACGAGCCCGTCCTGTGCGTGTTCTATGGCGACCATCTGCCCGCCCTCGATTGGGACAGCAGCTGTGTCAAATCCGGCGATTTGTTTGAGACTCAGTACGTCATTTGGAACAACTACGGCGCCAAGTTCACCGCCCCGGATCTGCAGGCTTACCGGTTGAGCGCCAATCTGTTGCTCCAGCTTGGCATCGAGGATGGCGTCATCTTCCGCTACCACCAGCAGGCCCCGGATTTTGGCGAAAATGTGGGCTACCTCACAGAGCTTGAGATTCTTGAATATGACATGCTCTATGGCGAGCTCGAGGTCTTTAACGGCGAAAATCCCTTCGCGCCCACTGAGCTCAAGCTCGGCATTGGCGATGTGTCCATCCGCTCCGCCGAGTATAAATACGGACGCCTGCTCATCCGCGGGGAGAATTTTAATGAGTTTAGCAAAATCGTGCTCGATGGCGCTCAGCTCACCACCGCCTACATCGATAAGCGCACCCTCGCCGCCACCCTTGACAACCTCGGCCTCGACGCCCAGGCCCTCGCCGTGGCTCAGGTCTCTCGTGAGGGGGTCGAGCTCAGCAGAACCCCCGCGTTTTCAGTGGAGGATGTGCGCAGGTGACGGGGGAGACGGGGATGGCGGGGGCTCTGACCCCGCGCCCCCGCCAAAGGGCCAATGCCCTTTGGAATCCCGCGCTGGGGGCATAGCTTATGTTTGTGTGTCGATCGCCCGTGGGCTCAGCCCCGGGCGATTGCGTTATTTTTACGCAAAGCCCATTGACAGGGAAGCAGACGCATGATAATATGAACATATGAACACATGTTCATATGAGGGAGGCGAGGGAAATGAGACAGCGGGGGGTCGAGTGCTGCGATCTCTTGGTGGTGCACCCGGAGGTTGTGGAAAAGGTGCGCGCCATGATCCCGT
>CAYVWK010000367.1:0-1774 GCA_964455235.1 uncultured Paludibacter sp. | reverse complement strand
GTATTGCTGATGAAAGACGCCGGGCACAGAGCGGCCGTTGAAGCCGCATTGAATTTTGAAACCATTGACAGAACGCCTGTGAACAACTTCGCCGTGGTCACGGCGGCGCACAGCGCGGGATACACGGTAACACAGGCGAGAGAAGATCCTCTGCTTTCCGCAAGGGTATCCGTCGATTACGCCATGAAAACCAAATCCGACTTTGTGAAACCCGTTCTGGATTCCCAGATACCTTTCACGGATATGGGCGGAGAAGTTCGGTATCCCGAAGACGATTACGGAATGGTTCCCGAACCTTTGGTCAACAGCCCCGACGAATTGGAAGAATTGGCGATATTCGATCCGTTCAAAGCGTCGGAATGCCCCCGGTTCACAAAAGTCTTTGTTGAAAGTCTTGAAGAAACCGCAAGAATAATTCCCGAAGATCTCCACATATGCGGTCTTTCCTGGGGCCCTCTGACTATGGCAGGATATCTCATGGGCGCCGAAAACATGATGTTCAATGTTTTGACCGATCCCGATTATGTAAAGAACGCCGTGAACAAAGTCACCGACCTGATCACCGGAATGGAACAGAGAATGATCGAAGCGGGAGCCACCGTACTTTGGATGGCCGACCCCACTTCTTCGGAAGATTTGATTTCCAAAGATATGTTCATGGAATATTCCGCAAACGCAATAAAAGACATCATAAAAGACGTGAAAGCGTACAGAGACGTTCCCGCGTTCATCCACATCTGCGGAAACACCCTGAACACCATGTCCACCCTCAAAGCCATCGGAACCGATTGTTTCAGTTTCGACCATGCCGTGGATCCCGCCGCCGCAAGAAAGAGCGCGGGGGATATGGCAATCATGGGAAATGTGGATCCGGTCAAGATAATGATGATGTCCAACCCGGAAGAGGTTAAGAAAGAATCTTACAGAGTGATTGAAGCCGCAGGCATGGACGGGGGTCTGATACTCGCACCGGGATGCGAGATGCCTTTGACCACTCCCGATGCCAACGCAATAATGATGGGTGAAGCGGGACGCACATACTGGCTGAGATAAACAATAATAAAAATACGGAGGCCTCCGAACCGTTTTCAAATTCGGAGGAAGCGACGAGCGGAATTACCGCTTCGCCGCAGTGAAATTGTTTATTTTGACCAAGCTCAGCCGAGCATTTTCTTCATGTCTTCGTCCACATCTCCCACAGGAGAGATGTTGAAGTTCTCAACAAGATAGTTGAGGACATTGGGCGAAACGAAGGCGGGAAGTGTGGGGCCGAGATACATGTTCTGTATACCGAGGTGGAGCAACGTAAGCAACACCGCCACAGCTTTCTGCTCATACCAGGAAAGCACGATGGACAGAGGAAGTTCGTTGACGGTGCAACCGAATGCCTCAGCAAGGGCCAAAGCCACAACAACCGCTCCGTAAGCGTCGTTGCATTGACCCACGTCAAGGATTCTGGGTATTCCGCCGATGTCTCCGATGTCCAAGTCGTTGAACCTGTACTTTCCGCAGGCAAGGGTCAGTATGAGAGTGTCCTTCGGAGCCTTTTTGACGAAGTCGGTAAAGTAATTCCTTCCTGCCTTAGCACCGTCACAGCCTCCGACAAGGAAGATGTGTTTGATCGCTCCTGCATTCACCGCTTCAATCACTTTATCGGCAACCGAAAGAATGGTGCCGGAAGAATATCCCGTGGTAACGGTCTTTCCGCCGTTGATACCGGTCATCTGAACATCTTCGGAATATCCTCCGAGCTCAAGTGCCATCTCGATTACGG
>CAYVWK010000366.1:0-1787 GCA_964455235.1 uncultured Paludibacter sp. | reverse complement strand
GGCATTAGTGAGCCTATACCTCCCACAAGAAATGGTTATTCATTTGATGGATGGTATAAGGATAATTCCTTTGTTGATGCGTGGATTTTTGATAGTGATACGGTCACTTCTGATATCACGCTGTATGCAAAGTGGGTCCCTGCATATACTGTATTCTTTGACAGTCAGGGTGGAGGCTCCATCTCTTCAATGGAAGAGATAAGCCAGGGCTCAGGCATTAGTGAGCCTATACCTCCCACAAGAAATGGTTATTCATTTGATGGATGGTTCAAGGATAGTTCCTGTGTTGATGCGTGGAATTTTAATAGTGATACGGTCACTTCTGATATCACGCTGTATGCAAAGTGGGTAGTGGCATACACTGTCAGCTTTGATAGCCATGGAGGGAGTAGTATTGACCCCTTGGAAGGCATTCGACAAGGCTCCAAAATCACAGAACCAACAGCTCCAACCCGCAATGGTTATGATTTCAATGGTTGGTATAAAGATAGTGAATGTACGATTGAATGGAAATTTGGATCCGACACAGTTGAAACAAGTTGGACGCTCTATGCGAAGTGGGTAGTTGCTCTTTACTCGGTAAATTTTGATAGCCTGGGGGGAACCGTTGTCCCAACGAATGAGGATATAGAATACGGAGCGAAAATAAGAGAGCCCGTATCCCCTACGAGAGATGAATACCTCTTTGACGGATGGTACCTAGATAGTTCTTGTACAAATCGGTGGTATTTCACTACCGCCACAGTGACTTCAAATTTGACGCTGTATGCAAAATGGTTGAGTCCTCACACAGTGGCATTCAATAGTCAAGGGGGGACATCTGTTCCCTCCATTAATGATGTGGGACATGGGATTAAGATTAACGAGCCTATATCACCTACGAGAAGTGGGAGTGTATTTGATGGATGGTACCTGGAAAGTACTTGTATAAATCAATGGGATTTTACTACAGATATAGTGACTTCGAATTTGACTCTGTATGCAAAATGGTTGGGCCCTTACACAGTGGTATTCAACAGTCAGGAGGGAACCATTGTTCCCACGTTTGATGATGTAGAACATGGGACAAAGGTGAACGAGCCTGTACCCCCGACGAGAAGAGGCTACCTCTTTGATGGATGGTATCTGGATGATTCTTGTACAAATCGATGGTATTTCAATACTGACACAGTCACTTCAAATCTGACGTTGTATGCAAAGTGGTTACCACTTCATTTGGTAAGTTTCAACAGTCAAGGGGGCAGCGGCGTCCATGCTATTGAGGTGTTATATGGGAAAAGACTCAACGTTCCGGAATCGCCGACGAAAAGCGGGTACATATTTGATGGATGGTACCTGGAAAGTACATGTAGAAATCGATGGGACTTCCTTAAAAATGTGACCTCAAATATGATCCTCTATGCGAAGTGGATTCCTCAGTATATGGTTTTCTTTGACAGTCAGGGAGGAACTACACCAGACCCTGATAGAGTCACGGTGATTTATAAGCAAGCGTATGGGGAGTTGCCTACTGTTACTAAAGAGGGCTATACCTTTGGTGGCTGGTGGACAGAAGAGGGAGGAACTGGGAGTCGTGTGCGAGAATCAACAACTGTTTCCATTACTTCTGATCAAATTCTATATGCAGTGTGGCATTTACCATATACGGTGAATTTTGACAGTCAAGGAGGTTCAAGTCCGAATCCTTTAAGTAAGAGTGTGAGCTACGACCAAACATACGGTGCATTACCTAATGTCACCCGGAGCGGGTATGTGTTTGATGGGTGGTGGACAGGAACACAAGGCAC
>CAYVWK010000365.1:0-1803 GCA_964455235.1 uncultured Paludibacter sp. | reverse complement strand
CCGTTACTCTTTAGGAGGCGACCGCCCCAGTCAAACTGTCCATCAGGCACTGTCCTTTGTCCGGATTACGGATTCAAAGTTAGGGTTTCAAAATTTAAAGGGTGGTATCCCAAGGATGACTCCACACCAGCTAACGCCGATGCTTCAAAGTCTCCCACCTATCCTGTACATTAAATTTCAAAACTCAATACCAAACTACAGTAAAGCTCTATGGGGTCTTCTCGTCCTGTCGCGGGTAATACGCATCTTCACGCATACTTCAATTTCGCCGGGTCCCTTGTTGAGACAGCGCCCAAGTCATTACGCCATTCATGCGGGTCGGAACTTACCCGACAAGGAATTTCGCTACCTTAGGACGATTATAGTTATCGCCGCCGTTCACTGGGGCTTAAGTTCAATGCTTCGAATTGCTTCTGACAAATCCTCTTAACCTTCCAGCACCGGGCAGGTGTCAGTTCCTATACTTCAGCTTACGCTTTAGCAGAAACCTGTGTTTTTGATAAACAGTTGCTTGGGCCGATTCTCTGCGGCCTATCTTACGATAGGCACCCCTTATCCCGAAGTTACGGGGTCATTTTGCCGAGTTCCTTAACAAGGGTTATCCCGCTCATCTTATGATTCTCTCATCGTCTACCTGTGGCGGTTTGCGGTACGGGTACCTCAATACTATCTAGCAGCTTTTCTCGTCAGTGTGAATTCACGAACTTCATTACTAAATTTCACTCCCCATCATCACCCAGGAATTTTGATACAACCGTTCTTTACTAATTGTTTCCCTCATGATTTGGCCACGCTTTTCCATCTGCGTGGTTTCGCTATCCTACTGCGTCCCTGCTTCGACTCTTTGTCGTATTGCGGTAGTACTGGAATATCTACCAGTTGTCCATCGTCTACGGCGCTAGCCCTCGACTTAGGTCCCGACTTACCCTGGGAGGACAAGCCTTCCCCAGGAAACCTTAGACTTTCGATGGTGAGGATTCTCACCTCACTCTCGCTACTCATGCCGGCATTCTCTCTTGTATGCAGTCCACCACCCCTTTCGATATGGCTTCTGCCCGCATACATTGCTCCTCTACCAATACCTGTTACAGTATTCCTAAACTTCGGTGGTAAGTTTTAGCCCCGTGAATCTTCGGCGCCCCATCGCTCGACCAGTGAGCTATTACGCACTCTTTAAATGAATGGCTGCTTCTGAGCCAACATCCTGGCTGTTTTAGTAATGAGACATCCTTTACCACTTAACTTACACTTTGGGACCTTAGTTGTAGGTCTGGGCTGTTTCCCTTTCGACGATGAAACTTAGCTCACACCGTCTGACTCCCTACTATCAATTCGTTGGTATTCGCAGTTTGATAAGGTTTGGTACAGTTTGACCCGCCCTAGCCTATTCAGTGCTCTACCCCCAACTATCTTTACATAGAGGCTAGCCCTAAAGCTATTTCGAGGAGAACCAGCTATCTCCAGGCTCGATTGGAATTTCTCCGCTACCCTCAAGTCATCCCCGTCTATTGCAACAGACGTGGGTTCGGTCCTCCACAAAGGGTTAACTTTGCTTCAACCTGCTCAAGGGTAGATCGCCAGGTTTCGGGTCTACAACATGCAACTATTTCGCCCTATTCAGACTCGCTTTCGCTGCGGCTCCGTGACTGAATCACTTAACCTTGCTACACATCGTAACTCGCCGGCCCGTTCTACAAAAAGTACGAGATCACACTATATAGTAGTGCTCTCTCTGCTTGTAAGCATACAGTTTCAGTTTCTATTTCACTCCCCTCCCGGGGTTCTTTTCACCTTTCCCTCACG
>CAYVWK010000364.1:0-1817 GCA_964455235.1 uncultured Paludibacter sp. | reverse complement strand
CAACTTATTTCCTGACATTTTTTAGTGAATTAATTCCGCCAACGGGTAATATATTGTATTACAATGGATTTTGAACCTGATTTTTACGACAATCAAACGTTGGCTCCTTTGTCAACGCTGTCAACCCTCAAACATATACCCTTCTCATTTTCACGAAAAGCTTCACTCGTTTTTCCATCATTTTCCATGCCGATTGACACTATATAGCTACCGTCCCCACATACTCTCAACAAATCCTTGCAATTCCCTAATGTTCCAGTATTCAACGTATTGCCCAATCATTTGTATAGCCGTACCTTTCAAGCAAAATTATCTCAGGAATGGATTTGCATGCAATTTTTACAGGAATTATCCCGGAAAGGCTATACTCGGTAAGTGAAGCCGCCCGTTATCTCGGTGTCCACCGCTGCACCATCTATGCCTACATCAGGCATTCGGAAAAGCCGCTTCCGTTTGTCAGACAACCGGGCAATATGAGGATTGTATTTCAAGGCAGCGACTTGGCGATGTACAAGGCGGCCGGTCTCCCAAAGAAAGGGCGTAAACGGAAAGATGGTATACGGTAGTACCTTATACTATATATAGTTACCTGCCGCTACCGAAAGATGTGGCAGGTAACTTGTTATTTATATGAATGAAATCTCAAAGAGATTGTTCTTATGTCAGCTGTGGGTAAGATGCCACGACTGACCGATTACTACTCATTACTCGAATCTCGCCAAGAACCGCTGAAGGCGTTTGTCATTCAATAGCCTTAACTCGGTCGGTTGGAAGTTTGGGTGTTGCCTTACTTGGAGTTTCCCTAAACCTTGCGCTGTCAAGTCCAGTTCTATTCCTGAAAGTTCATTGAGTGAAATATAGCCGTACTCGTCCTCCATCAGCCCGATTACGATGCCGAAAAGGATGGTGTCGTTTTCCTCCGCTTCCCCTTCCAATATGAACCATCGGGCAGAGCCGAGGGCAAAGACCGCACGGCAAACCGCATCTTTTCCCCTGCCGTTTTGGGAATAAAGAGGGAAACCTTTCAAGGCTTCCTCCAGTTGGGGTGTCATTAACCTGCACATATTAATTCAATCAAATTCTATTTCATCCTCGTACACTTCTATCTCTGCGCCACTGCTGAACTGCACGATAAAGCCTCTTGCAGTCTTGGCGACTATTGTACCTCTATGGTAGCCACGCCAAGGCGTGAGCATTTCACATTGCCGTCCGTATTCCGGAAAATCTGTTTCGTCCATCATAAATCATTGAGCTTTTATGTTGATATATTCGGGGTCGTAAATGAGGTTCTCCTCCGTCAGTCGGTCGTATGCCGTTGCCGCAAGACGGGAAGCCCATTCGTTGTGCTGGTCATAGCTCCCTTTCTGGTAATTGAATGCCAATTGGCGCATAAAGCCGATGAACACTCTGAACATCTGCTGCTGGAGATAGCGGTGCGCCCTGGTCAGTTCCTTGCCGGTTTTGTCGGCGGAACACATCCGTCCGTTCACAAAGTTGGTGAACTCTTGGGCAAAAGCCTTGTCTTGTTCGGAGATTGTCTCTCCTGGAAATCCTTGATAGTCCATAATTTTTAACTTTAAAAAGTTATTTGATAATTAACCGTTTCATTCTTATTCCGCCATTTCCTTGCCGTATGCGACGATTTTATCCATTGTAAGCCATTCCGGTTTCTCATCGAAACTGTTATAAAGTTCAACCATCAGCTTTATTTGCAGATTCACGCTGCCAGCCCACAAGCGTCCGGTATTTCGATTACCGTAATTAAGGTAGTATTCGCAATCCGACTGCAAACGCCCCAACAGTTTGTACCTGAACAC
>CAYVWK010000363.1:0-1822 GCA_964455235.1 uncultured Paludibacter sp. | reverse complement strand
TATTTATATCAAGAAGTTTAATTTTTAAAGTACGATACAATGCCCGATACATTACAAACTTGTCCGCAATGCCACTCTCCTTATGGTTATTTTTTAGAAAAAGATTTATATGCTTGTCCTGAATGCGAACATCAATGGAATCCAAATGAAGGAATGAAAGTATTAGACTCCAATGGAAATGAACTACAAGATGGTGATTCTGTGGTTGTTATTAAAGATTTACCCGTAAAAGGTGCACCTAAGCCTATCAAAGCAGGCACCAAGGTTAAAAATATCCGCATAACCGATGGCGATCATAATATCAGTTGTAAAATTGATGGATTTGGTGCAATGGCATTGAAGTCAGAGTTTGTGCGCAAGGCTTAAATCCATTTATTGCATATTAAAACTGTTTTATTTCAATTGGATAAAATTCATAAATGCTGATATTAATGTAGTTTGATATTCTATTTGTATAACAATAAGCAAAGATAACTGAATTACCCCTTTATTCAATATAAAAGCGGCGAAAACTAATTTCCGCCGCTTTTAATTTTGGTGTCTAATATTTTTATTTTGAATATTTATTGATTAATCGTACCATCAAATCATTTAAAAATTCAACTTGATACTCCCCTACACTAGCCTCGATATGGTCGTTGCCTATACCGCTATGATTGGTGATAAACACATAAGTACCATTGGTAGTAATAGAGAAAAAGCGCATCAAAAATTCGGTTTCTTTATCGATACCACTTGCTGTAATAGGAATGATTTTAATACCTTTTTCAGCAATTTTATTGATGGATTTTTGAAGGCTAGAAATCACATTCTTTTTGTGGTGAGGAGGTGCATCTAAAACTAAAAATAGTAGACGAGTTTTAGCATTCGTTGACCATTGAAGATCGTTAACAGCCTTTTCTAAAGCAGTATGTACAGCTTCTGGATAATCGCCACCACCTGCAGCTTTTTGCTTTTTAATAAAGTTTACGGTAACATTTACATCCTTAGTAAAATTAGAAACTCGGGTTACATAATCATCGCCTTCATCACGATAAAAAACTGCCGAAGTCAAAAATGTAGCATCAGGATTAGCAGTTTTAGCACTCGAAAGAACATCAATCAACTCGGTTTTAAGGTATTCCAATTCATCACCCATAGAACCAGTTGCATCAACAACAAAAGCAATTTCGATTTTATTTTGAGGGGCAGAGGCTGCTATTACAGCTTTGTTAACTCCCTCATTATAAGGTTTAACCGTAGAAATTGTAGCTTGACCTTCATTGATATCTATTTCCAAAGTAGAAAAATCCACACTTTCATTCAATTGATATAAATCAACCCATAATTCAGCTTTTCCAAAATTATCAGTTCGAGCAGAGAAAATCGTTTTATTATTTCTTTTGAGGTCAAGAACTGCATTTACAATAGCTTGATCTTCACTATCAGTAAGTTCTACAGAAATACGATTATTATTGAAGAACGACCAATATTCAGGCATAGTTTTGTACGTATCTTTGACAATCAAATCTTGCCAAAATGACCAGCTATCCAAATCGTTCCACTCTCCAGCTGTGATTACACCAGGTTGGTTTCCCTGTTGTTGATTGTCGCCATCATCACCCTCTCCTTCACCTGATTCACCACTTTCACCAGCATAATCGCCAGTCAAGCCATCTTTCCAAAACATATCATCAGACATATTAAAATCACATCCGACTAAAAAAAATAGCGAGACCAAAGTCAAGCTCATAATTTTCTTACTCATAATTATCTTATTTAAAATGATTTTTAATTTTCACCTTAATAAGATGATTTTGAGTTTTGATTCGTTGCTGAAAGC
>CAYVWK010000362.1:0-1823 GCA_964455235.1 uncultured Paludibacter sp. | reverse complement strand
TGACGCGGCAGTACAGTGCGACCCTCGTCAAAGTAAGACGAGGCGGTATGGTTCGAGGGATGGTTTGCACCACAGGTTTCGACTTCTCATCATCGGGCATGATTTGTCCTGTATAGCACGGATTGTGAGGGATAGATAGAGTTTATTGTTTTTTGGGATTCCCTAACGAGTGTGCAACTTTCTATCAATTTCCCAAGGCATCAACTCAGAATTGGTGTGATTTACCAGTATAAAACATGCCCCATCGCTGGGGCATGTGATCAACAGTCATTTCCCTTTTGGGGGAGCGTTTCCTCTGCCTTTCCCAGATACATTACGGGTAGTTGAAGGCCAATTTCCCCCAGGCCCGGGATGTGAGGAAGGACCTCTACCGGAATTCCTATTACTACCTTTGTTTGAACTTTTTGCCATACATCCTCCTACTTAATTGTATTTTTTCCATCTATGTACATCTGAGCAGGGATAACTTTCTTACTCAATTTATCCCATTGCTTTTCCAAGCTATCAGTCTCACCTGTCTCTTCTACAAAGTTGTTATCACCTATGAAGTGGTACCAATTGAATACTTTGCTGAAGTTCTTTTTGTCATCGTTTCTGTTGCAACAATGCAGGAGATATAGAATCAGATACTTTACCCAGGGACCTATATGATACCGTCCCAACTCAAATGCATCGAATAAGAAATTCTGTGCGTCTTGGAAATCAGAATAGAAATATTTGTACAGTCCACAAAAGAATAATCGCATGGATTCCAGAGTCTCATTCTCCTCCTTTTTCTCGCTGCATCTTTCAAATCTCATTTTGTTGCAGGTATCAGAAGGATATTCGATGATACGCCTGATATATCTTTCGTATTCATTGAATTCCCCTTCTATGAATTGAGGTAGGTATATTTTTACTTTCTTGCTCTGACTCCGAAGTCTTGAAATTGCCAAAGAGAAATAAACCAAGAAATTCAATTCATCAATTTCTTCAAGGGTCAATTTCTCCTTTGTATACAGGGTTTCCAAATCCTCTTTTATGGCGATATAACTATTGGGGAGAGTGTCACCGGTTCTCCATCTTTTAAGGTTTCTTGGTGTTGTGTTTTTAAAGAGGTCTTCTATTCTTTCTGGAGAAGAAATTCCAAATTTTTTCAGATTTAGGTTGTAGGTAAGAGCGAAAAAGCTGTTGTCATTGGCTTTAAGGATTTCGCCTGTATCACTCTTTCTTTCAATATAATAACGTTCTGTAACAAGTTTCCAGAAATAAGCCCTATTTTCTTCAACTGAATATTCATAGTTGAAATCATTCCAAACACTATCTATATAAGAGCTTGTTACTTGTTTTATGAATTCTAAAACTGTATCTGTGATTTCTCTATTTGTGAATTCCTTAGTCAGGTATTTTTCAAGCATTGAAGTGAATTCTCTCAATTCCTTTGCCAAAGAACCTTCTTCTTTTTTTAAACGATCTAATTGTTTCCTTATCTTGTCAGCTTTTTGCTCGGACTCCTCATTAATGAAGTCAGATAGAAAAGCTTTGTAAAGTTCATTGACCACATCATAGATGGTGGTGTGCATTCCTTGGTCCTCCTTATGTAATAACTAATATAGACCCTAGGGAGAAGATGGAACAGTGACATTTTTGTGACGGCTTGTTGTACCTAAAGTATAAGGAGGTATATTTTTTTTGCTGGGTTGATATATCGTACAAGTGCACAAATAAACGATTCCCTCCGATTCTAGTTGAATCGGAGGATCCTTGCATTATGTGATAGGACGCATTTCTAAAATCACCAAATCGTTTTATTGTATCATTTAATTTAGGCTGGTCATTATCCG
>CAYVWK010000361.1:0-1826 GCA_964455235.1 uncultured Paludibacter sp. | reverse complement strand
GAAAAAGCTAAATAAAAACAAGCTATCTCATCTAGACAAAAATACGATATAAAGATTTTCTATAATATTATCAGCTATATCTGTTTGTATTACTTGTGAAAATTTTGTACTTTTGTGGTGTACTTCAATAGAAGAAAAGACAATCAAATTTAATAATACATTTAAAAAGACATTATGAAAACATTAGATTACACTCATTTAGATGCTTCTTTATCAAACAAAACAATCGAAGCATTACAACAATTATTAGCAGATTACCAAGTGTTTTACACCAACCTTCGCGGATTGCATTGGAATATCAAAGGACATCAGTTTTTTATGTTGCATGAGAAATTTGAAGAAATGTATGATGATGCAGCTGCAAAAATTGACGAAATTGCTGAAAGAATTTTGATGTTAGGTGGCGTTCCTGCTCATAATTTTAGCACGTATCTAAAACAAGCTACTTTGAAAGAAAGTGCTTATATTTCAGGTGCTAACGAATCAGTTCAATTGGTATTGGATTCCTATTCAGTGTTGATTAAAGCTCAAAGAGCAATTTTGGAAGTTGCAGGTGAAGCGAATGATGAAGCAACTGTTGCAATGATGGGTGATTATATCAGTCAACAAGAAAAAACAGTTTGGATGTTGGTTGCTCATCTATCATAAGCATATCAAAATCAAGTTATAATCTTGTAAGAAGGGTGTTCAAAATGAAGTTTGAGCACCCTTTTTCTATGCCTCTAGTTTTGACTTATATTAATGCTTTTTTCTTTGTGTATGCGATATTTTTTGATTAATTTTGCGGGCAATTCAAATGAAGAAATTTTTCTTTAATTTTAGCATCTAATCTGATGTCTTGCTGAACTAAATTTTTAAAATAACAATATAAATATCACGCAAATTATGAAACTTACGCACATTGAGCATTTAGGCATTGCTGTAAAGAGTTTAGACGAAGCTATTCCTTTTTATGAAGAGGTTTTCGGTCTAAAATGCTATGCAATTGAAGAAGTTGCTGAGCAAAAAGTAAAAACGGCTTTCTTTAAAGTTGGTCAGACAAAAATTGAACTTTTGGAATCAACCGATCCTGAAGGACCAGTTGGTAAATTTATCGAAAAGAAAGGTGAAGGTATTCATCACTTGGCTTTCGCTGTGGAAGGTCTGCAAGAGAGTCTGAATATTTTAGAGGAAAAAGGTGTTCGTTTAATCGACAAAGCTCCTCGTAAAGGTGCTGAAGGTCTGAATATCGCTTTCCTTCATCCGAAATCAACTTTTGGAGTACTAACTGAATTGTGCGAGAAGCCAAATTAAGAATAGCAAAAATAGAGTATAATGAATAATACAGAGAAAATTAAAAACCTCATTGATTTACGCGTAGAAGCGAAGTTGGGAGGTGGCGAAAAACGCATTGCTGCACAGCATGCAAAAGGTAAATTTACAGCAAGAGAGCGCATTGACATGTTGCTTGATGAAGGTAGCTTTGAGGAGTTGGATATGTTTGTTACACATCGTTGTACAGACTTCGGTTTAGAAAAAGAGAAATATCTTGGTGATGGCGTGGTGACTGGTCATGGTACGATTGATGGTCGCACTGTATATGTGTTTGCACAAGATTTTACCGTGTTTGGTGGTTCTTTATCAGAAACCATGGCATTGAAAATTTGTAAGGTGATGGATATGGCTATGAAAATGGGCTGTCCAGTGATTGGTATCAATGATTCGGGCGGTGCTCGTATTCAAGAGGGTGTAAATTCTCTCGCTGGTTATGCGGAGATTTTCCAACGCAATATCCTTGCTTCTGGCGTAATCCCTCAAATTTCAGCGATTTTTGGTCCGTGTGCTGG
>CAYVWK010000360.1:0-1830 GCA_964455235.1 uncultured Paludibacter sp. | reverse complement strand
TTCTCGTGAGTGAGGTGCATCCGTTTTTAGACGGTAATGGACGTATAGCCCGTATCATGATGAATGCCGAGTTGGTGCGTGGTGAACAATCTCGTATTATTATTCCCACGGTATTTCGAGAAGATTATTTGTTGGCATTACGCAAATTATCCCGAAACAAAGAACCTGATACCTATATCCGTATAATGGAAAAACTGCATCATTTCAGCGATAACCTTTATGGACAAGATTTTGACGAACTTAATCGCTATTTGCAGGCTTCCAATGCTTATGAAGACCCGGAAGAAGGTAAATTACAATGGATTGACAGAAGTTTTTCAACCAAAAGTGAGCTTTTTTAAAAATCAAATAAACACACAAGCTAATCATGCTATTTCTCGATTTGCTTCCGTGTTTGGCTGGTTTTTACTTCTGAGTTTGGCGACATTCTACTTTAGGGTTTGAAAAAATTGAGCGTACTGAATTGATGTTTTAAATTCAACAGTTTGGTTTTCTCCATGAAAGAATATATCTCCTGTTCAGAACCAGATTATTATAAAAAGGAGACTGTACGTTAAATAGGCGTTACCGATTCTTCGTATCAAAATCATAGAGTTAGAAACAGATAAACAATAAAGTAAAATTCATTATTTTCAAAAATATTTCAGTCAATTCTTTAATTTGTCCGAAAAATCTCATATCTTTCGGACAAATTTACAATGCTCTATGAATAATACTAATAAAAAAATAGCTCATATAGTCAAAGAACGTATAGAAGAAGGAGATAAAGGGCAAATTTATTTCGTTAATAACTTTTCTGATCTACAGAATGATCAAACCGTGACTAAAGCCCTACAAAGGTTAGCTGAAGATGGTTTGCTTATTCGTTTATCAAAAGGTGTTTATTTATATCCTGAAACAACTCGTTTTGGTATAATAATCCCATCTGTTGAAGAAATAGTAAAAGCTATTGCAGAAAGAGATAATGTTATGATTCTACCTTCAGGAAATACAGCATTAAACAAACTTGGCCTTTCGAGTCAAGTTCCTATGAATGCTGTTTTTTTGACTACGGGTTCAACAAGAACAATAAAAGTTGGAAATCGAAAATTATTATTAAAGCGAGCAGCTCCAAGAAATTTCGCTTATAAAGGAACACTTATGCCTTTGGTAACCGAATCTTTGAAAGCATTAGGAGAAAACAACATAGATGAAGAGATAAATGACAAATTAAAACACATAATACTATCTCTTTCTGATACTGATTTTATCACTTTTACTGAAGATTTACAATATGTTCCACAATGGATACGTGGCATTATTCTAAAAATAATAAAAGATAGAAACACATATGAGTAGTTGGCAAAAACTTGAAGTAAAAGAACGTTTATCCATTTTGACCGAAGTATCTGAAATGCTTAAAATTCCGGTTGAAGATGCAATAAGAAGGATTGGTGGGTAAGTATTTATATGATTTAGAAAAACTAATGGATACCCAATTTGGTAAAGATGCATTAAAAGATGTCAAACTGTATAAGCAAGTTGTAAATCACAGAGCAACTAATTTTCATCTTGGATATGTAAATTATAAGAATCATCATCCATCAACAATTGTATTTACTCCCTCAGCTGAAAATATAAAAACATGGGAGGATGATTATAAAGATATGAGAGAAAACTTTATTTACGGAGAAAACAAATTATCATTTGAAGAATTAATGGGGAGAATGAATGAACTGACACATCGCCTTAGGAATATGGAAATAGAAAATAACATCATAGAAAGCTACAGCAGCGACACTATCCCATTAAGTGTGTAAGTTTCACTTAGGGGGTTTTGTTTTATACTTT
>CAYVWK010000359.1:0-1831 GCA_964455235.1 uncultured Paludibacter sp. | reverse complement strand
ATTAACAATTAACCATTAACAATTAACCATTAACAATCACTTTCCTCGCTTTCCCATCAATACGTAATACATACACGCCTGAATTTACCTTTTGCGTGAATGAATGTACGTTTTGCGCACTGCGGATTAGCTGACCAGTTACACTATACAGTTCTATATCGCTTGCTTTTTCTAATATAAGCTGTAATATTTGATTTTCTGTTTGGACGATAACTTGTTGAGTATCTAATTGTAATACAGATGTAAAACCACCACAATCTACTTCATGAATAGTCCTATTACCTGTTTCTGCATCGACTTCGCCCACCTCGTAACAAGCATCAGCAAGTACATTTTCCACATTGAGTGTTTGTTCAGGGGTAGGTTCAGCTTCCCAGCTATCACCATTTACAACCAAGAAATTCAGTTCAGTGAAACGCGTAAATGTATATTCATAATACACACTTTCAACTCCTTTTGTCATAGGATGTACAAAACCTTCCAATCCAGATACACCTGTCCAATAATAGAAATGCACAGCATCCCAATCTGCTGGGGTTTTCACTCTTACGGTGATTGGTGAAGGAAGAGCATATACATGGACGTCCGTTTCAGCAGTAGCTACAACAGCAGGGAATCCCTCTTGAGATACAGCAACTTTAAAGGTATGCACACCAGCAATGGTTGGCACAAAAGGAGAACTTGTAATAACAGTATAGGATTCTGCTCCCGGTGCTTTTACTGAATAAGTCAAAACGGGATTTTCGATACCCTCAGAATAGGCATTCAAGGCAATTTCATCCCCTACAAAAGCGATAGAAACCAAATCTTGGAACACCACATATTCCGCATCACAACTAATAGCAGAAACAGTACGTTTTCCAGTAGTCTCATCACCTACAGCATAACATGCAGAGCTTGTAAGACCTTCAATATCCAAAGATTGATTGTTATTTTCAGTCCAAGTATCACCCTCTAAGAATAGGAAATTAACAATCTCTTCACCAATGAAAGCATATTCATACCATGCACCTACAGCGGTCATAGCATGAAAACCATCATTATTTGTTTCCCAGCAGAACACATGAGGATTCGTCCATTCAGCAGGAATTTTTGCACGAACAATAATCGCATCAGGCATCGTTTTCACCACTACATCTTTTTCTGCATAAGCAAGAATAGCAGGATATCCACTCATACTCGCTTCAGCTCTAAAGGTGTATGTACCAAGTGCTGTCGCTTGATAAGGAGAACTTACGGATATAAATTCTGATGCACCTGGAAGTTTAACAAGGTAGTTTACGACTGGATTTTCGATATTGCTTGTAGTAGCACTAAACACGATCTCTTCATCTACATATACAGATGCAGGAATAGTTAGACTGATAGAAGGTTCTGTTGATGCCTGAACTGTCAAAAGAAGCTTGTCAGTACGGTTATTATCACCCTCATATTGTGCTCTTACAATCATACCAAACTGAGCAATTTTAGCTTTATCAGCCTCTTCAACTCCGAAAAATTCATATATACTACTTAATGATATTTTATACTGCCCTGACTTAGATGCGCCTACACGTTCCATTTTTTGATTATCAGGAACTAAAGCCCAAGCTGCACTACCGCCAGCACCAGCATAATCAATCCATGCAGTAGTATAGGCTTTGGAAAACTCTTGCCCTTCAGCAGGAATTAGCCACATGTGAGCATGGCATTGAGGGTCCCAATTTGCAAAGTTTGTCCCTGTTCCATTATACGTAATCGTAACAGAAGCAGCGGGATCAATAACGGTACCGCCTGGTTCACAACTAAGCGAACCTCCTTCATAAGCAGCAAACACAGAGGATGTTGCTAG
>CAYVWK010000358.1:0-1834 GCA_964455235.1 uncultured Paludibacter sp. | reverse complement strand
TACAATCACCAAAATCGGATGTACTTTCAGGAAGAAAGTGGCGATAAAAGCAGCTCCGAAAAGGATATAGCTTTTGTAGTCGATGAAGTTTTCCGCATTCATCAACAGTAGTGCAGCGGCAGCTATCATCCCTACTACAATGGGACGCAGACCGTTAAGTGCATACTGAAAATACTTATTGCGCTGCATCACAAAGAAAAAGCGAGTGATAGCAATCATAATAAAGAAAGAGGGAAGTGAAATTGCCACCGTAGCCACAACAGCACCCCATATATTTCCAGAAGCTACATACCCCACATAAGTCGCTGAATTAATCCCTATGGGACCAGGCGTCATTTGTGAAATAGCGATGATATCAGTCAGTTCACTTTGTGTCATCCAACCATAAGCTAAAATCTCATGTTGTATCAAGGTAATAATGGCATATCCGCCACCAAAAGCGAATATGCCAATCTTGAAAAATGATATAAATAATTGGAGATATACCATGAGAGTTTTAGGTATGTTGAGTTGTTGAATGTTGAACGTTAAATGTGGAATATGGATTAAAGCTCTAAATCAATATTATGGAGTTCTATCCAAGGTAAACCTTGTTTATTGAGTTGCTCCATAAATGGATCGGGATTAAATTCTTCTACATTGAAAACGCCTGGTTTGCGCCATTCATTTTTAAAAAACATCATTGCACCTATCATAGCAGGCACACCTGTAGTATAGCTAACACCCTGTGCACCAGTTTCTTTATAGGCCTCTTCATGACTACAATTATTGTAAATATAATAAGTTTTTTCTTTGCCATCTTTTAGTCCACGGATACGGCAACCTATGGAAGTTTGACCCGTATAATTCTCGCCTAATTCGCCTGGGTCGGGCAATACCGCTTTCAAAAATTGGATAGGCACTATCTTCACACCATTGTATTCCACCTCATCAATGCGTGCCATACCGATATTCTGAATCACGCGTAAATGCGTTAGATACTCTTGTCCGAATGTCATCCAAAAACGTGCACGTTTAAGGGTCGGGAAATTTTTCACCAAAGATTCCAGCTCTTCGTGATAGATGACATAAGACTCTTTGGGTCCGATTTCAGGATAGGTCAACGGTTTATGAATTTCGTGTGGCTCTGTTTCAACCCACTGTCCATTCTCCCAATACTTACCCTTTTGAGTCACCTCGCGGATGTTGATTTCGGGGTTGAAGTTAGTAGCAAATGCTTTTCCATGATCGCCTGCATTGCAATCTACAATATCCAGATACTGAATTTCATCGAAGTGATGTTTGGCAGCGTGAGCGGTAAATACGCTGGTCACGCCTGGGTCAAAACCGCAGCCTAAAATAGCCGTTAGACCTGCCTTTTTAAATTTATCTTGATAAGCCCATTGCCATTTATACTCAAATTTAGCCTCGTCTTTAGGTTCGTAGTTGGCAGTATCTAAATAGTTAACACCAGCTTCCAGACAAGCATCCATAATCGTCAAATCCTGATAAGGAAGAGCCACGTTTATCACTAATTCAGGCTTAAACTCATTGAATAAAGCCACTAATTCAGGCACGATATCCGCATCCACTTGAGCAGTTTGAATGCTAACACCTGTACGTTTTTTCACATCAGCAGCAATTACATCACACTTAGATTTCGTGCGACTTGCCAGCATAATATCCGTAAAAACATCTGCATTTTGAGCCACTTTATGAGCTACTACAGTTCCAACGCCCCCTGCGCCAATAATAAGTACTTTTCCCATATTGATATGATAAAATAAAAGTTTGTGCAAAAATAGTCAAAATATGACGATATGCCAATATGGAGATGAGACTAATGTGACAATGT
>CAYVWK010000357.1:0-1841 GCA_964455235.1 uncultured Paludibacter sp. | reverse complement strand
ATGGCTATCTTGAACGAACTTAAGCAGATAGGTGTTGGATCAGGTTTTAGCACTGTGGTAAGCAACGAAGAGCGTGTCCTCAAATCTACCCACTTGATGATGCGTGTAGCCCAAGAAATGGAGTTGCATACGCGTTATTATCAGAAAGAAAAACTCTACAAAAAAGAGATTTATCAGCAAACTCCTTATCGTGTGAAGCTCGACTCTGTCTCGTTGAATGCGCTAGCCTATGATATAGAACTCAGCATTGCTGAGCTGAAATCAGCTTATCAAATTGATATGAATTTCAAAGGAGAAAAGTCTGCTTATACAGCGGAAAGTTTGCCTGCTAGCATTCAAACACCAGCTGGAAAAATCACTATTGAAGCAAAACAACTGACAGGTGAGAAGGATAAAACTTATGCTATTATTTCGCCCTTATTTCAGGTTGGAAGTGCTATGCGGACTGGAGGTATTCAAACGAAAATTGATAAGTCATCAGACGAAATTTGGATTACTTTCCGTTCAAAAAACCCACAACTCTCCAAAGATGCGCTTAATACTATCATCCGACTTTATAATATTGATGCGATTGAGCAAATTACCCAATCGGCTATTTTTTCAGGGGTTTTTATTGATGATAGATTAAATTCCTTGGAGAAAGAATTAAAGGATGAGGAGCATCGCATAGAAGATTATAAACAACGCAATAATCTAACAAATATTCAGGCAGATGCTGCTTTGTTTTTGAACACTAATTCTCAGTATTATGATCAGCTAACCGAAATTGAAATTCAATTGCAATTAGTTGATTATCTGCAAGGTTATATCAAGGGTCAGGCTACCCAAAAGCAAATGATACCCGACCCAGGTTTAAAAGATATGGGTGTTGCGGGGGTGATTGGTGAATACAATAAACTCATCATTGCACGTGATAAGTTAGGCTATAGCGGAGCAAGCGATAACCCTATGACTCGTTCGCTCAACCAGCAAATTGAGAGCATGTATGCGTCTGTAAAAGAAAGTATGAACAATTTAGAGCATGCCTTGAACATTCGTCATAAAGAATTGCAAGACCAAAACCGAATGCTTACTAATAAATTACAGTCAATACCTCGTCAGGAGCGGGAGTTAGTAGAAATTACGCGTCAGCAGCAAGTTAAAGAATCGCTCTATGTGTTTTTACTGCAAAAGCGCGAAGAAAATTCACTTAGCAAAGCCATTGCGACCAGTAAAGCGCGTGTGTTAAATCCACCTTATAATGTACGACAAGTAGAACCACGAACTGCACTTATCTTGTTGGTATTCTTCTTCTTAGGTGTTGCTTTACCCATTGCATTTATCTTGATAAAAAGAGTTTTAGATACGATTATTTACACGAGAGAAGATATAGAGGCCATCACTAATTTACCCGTCTTGTCTGAACTCGCACACACCAAAAATGCAGAGTTTTTCTTTGATCACACGGATAATGACGAAATCAACAGCGAGCTTTTCCGACTACTGCGTGCAAAATTGCAGTTTACACTGAATGCGCCCGATGAAAAGGTGATACTGGTAAGCTCTATTCAGCCAGGAGAAGGTAAATCCTTTGTAAGCACTAACTTAGCTGTTAGTCTCTCCATGATGGAGAAAAAGGTAATTTTGGTTGGTTTAGATTTACGTAAACCTGTAATTTCAAGTCGTTTAGGTATAAAAGATGCAATGGGGGTATCGGGTTATTTAGCAGGATTAGAAAAGGATTTAGATAAAATCATCTATCCAATCCCTACTTTGCAGCATGTTGATTTGATACCAGCAGGCGTCATTCCTCCCAATCCGAATGAATTAATCATGAAGCAAGAGTTGGATACGCTCATGGA
>CAYVWK010000356.1:0-1841 GCA_964455235.1 uncultured Paludibacter sp. | reverse complement strand
AGAGAAAAACTAAAAAACATACTTTTTACTAATCAAAAAAATACGCACATGAGTTTTAATATTGTTGTACTTGCCAAACAGGTGCCCGATACGCGTAATGTAGGAAAAGATGCTATGAAAGCTGATGGTACAGTGAATCGTGGTGCTCTTCCTGCTATTTATAATCCTGAGGATTTAAACGCATTAGAGCAGGCACTTCGTTTGAAGTCGAAAGTAGATGGCGCACAGGTTTTTGTACTGACTATGGGACCTTCCCGCGCTGCCGAAATTATCCGTGAAAGTCTATATCGTGGCGCTGACGGCGGTTATCTGCTGAGCGGTCGCGAGTTTGCAGGTTCTGACACCTTGGCAACCTCCTATGCATTAGCTGCTGCTATCCGCAAAATTGGCAAAATAGACTTGATACTTTGTGGTCGTCAAGCTATCGACGGCGATACTGCCCAAGTTGGTCCGCAAGTAGCTGAAAAATTAGGCTTTCCACAAATCACCTATGCTGAAGAGATCCTTGATCTTGCTAAAGGAAAAATAACAGTGAAACGTCGCTTAGAAAGAGGTGTAGAAACAGTAAAGGCTTCTTTGCCTTTGGTGATTACAGTCAATGGTTCAGCTGCTGTCTGTCGCCCACGCCATGCTAAACTCACGCTGAAATATAAAAATGCACGTACAGCTACTGAGCGTCAAGCTTCTGCAACCGACTATACCGATTTAATTGAAGCACATCCAGAATTGAATATCCCAGAAATTGGGGCTGCCGATATCGAACATGAACCTCAATGGTTGGGTCTGAAAGGTTCTCCTACTAAGGTAAAATCTATTGAAAGCGTAGTATTTACAGCAAAAGAAAGTAAACGCATGACTGCCAAAGATGACGAGATAGAAGGACTAATCAAGGAATTAATTGCTAATCACACTATCGGATAAAAAGAATGAGTAATTGCTGATTGAAGTGCGCAAAACGTAAAAAAACTACGCAAAACGTAAAAATCAATGAGCAAATCGTACATTTTTCCGTAAAACAAAAGATATAATATGAACAATATATTTGTATATTTAGAAATTGAAGATGGCATAGTTGCAGATGTTAGCTTAGAACTCCTGACTAAAGGTCGTAGTTTAGCCAACACGCAAAACTGCAAACTAGATGCTATAGCTGTTGGTTATCAGCTAGATAAGATTGGCGAGCAGGTATTTCCTTATGGTGTAGATACTTTATTTGTGGCAGATGACAAGCGTTTATCGCCCTATACCACCCTACCTCACACATCTGTATTAGTCAATCTTTTTAAAGAAGAAAAACCACAAATCGCGCTGATGGGCGCAACTTCTATAGGTCGTGATTTAGGGCCGAGGGTTTCTTCAGCTTTGTTTAGCGGCCTGACAGCCGACTGTACAGCCTTAGAAATTGGTGCATATGAAGACAAAAAAGCAGGTAAAACTTATGCAGATTTGCTGTATCAGATACGTCCAGCTTTTGGTGGAAATATCGTTGCCACTATTGTAAACCCAGATTGCCGTCCACAAATGGCAACTGTACGCGAAGGCGTAATGAAAAAGCAAATTCGTGACCCTAAACATATAGGAGAAACCGTTCAATTGGAGGTTTCCAAGTATGTTTCCGATACTGATTTCGTGATTGAAGTGATAGAGCGCCACATGGAGAAATCCAAATTAAACCTGAATGCTGCACCTATTATTGTGGCTGGAGGTTATGGTGTGGGTAGTGCTGAAAACTTCAATATCCTATATGAATTAGCCAATGTGTTAGGTGGTGAAGTCGGAGCATCCCGTGCAGCAGTAGATGCTGGTTTTGTGGAACATGCCCGTCAGATTGGACAAACAGG
>CAYVWK010000355.1:0-1851 GCA_964455235.1 uncultured Paludibacter sp. | reverse complement strand
CCTGCGATAGAAGCAGCATTTTCCAAAGCTACACGGGATACTTTAGCTGGGTCAACTACACCTGCTTTGATGAAGTTTTCAAACTTATCTGTACGAGCATTATAACCATAATCATCTTTACCTTCACGTACTTTTTGTACCACCACTGCACCTTCTTTACCAGCATTGGCTACGATTTGGCGCAAGGGCTCTTCAATAGCACGTTTTACGATTTCAATACCTGTTAATTCATCATCAGTTTCAGCTTTAAGTTCTGATAACGAGTCAATTGCTCGGATATAAGCGACACCACCACCAGGAACGATACCTTCCTCAATAGCAGCTCTGGTAGCACTTAAAGCGTCATCAACACGGTCTTTTTTCTCCTTCATCTCAACTTCAGAAGCAGCACCTACATAAAGCACAGCAACGCCACCTGACAATTTAGCTAAACGCTCCATCAATTTCTCTTTATCGTAGTCTGATGTAGTAGTTGCAATCTGAGATTTGATTTGGGTGATGCGCGTTTCGATATTTTCTTTCTCACCACCACCGTTTACAATTACTGTATTGTCTTTATCAACAGTCACTTTTTCAGCTGTACCAAGCATTTCTAAAGTAGCTTGTTCTAGACTCACGCCTTTTTCTTCTGAAATAACAAAACCACCAGTCAAAATAGCAATGTCTTCCAACATTTCTTTACGACGATCACCAAAACCAGGAGCTTTCACTGCACAGATTTTTAGAGATGCACGTAAACGATTTACTACTAGGGTAGTAAGTGCTTCAGCTTCAACATCTTCAGCAATAATAAGGAAAGGACGACCCGATTGAACAGCAGGCTCTAAAACAGGAAGTAACTCTTTCAAGTTGCTGATTTTCTTATCATAAATAAGGATGTATGGATTCTCCAATTCAGCTTCCATTTTTTCTGTATTCGTCACAAAATAAGGAGAGATATATCCACGGTCGAATTGCATGCCTTCAACCACATCTATCTGAGTTTCAATGCCTTTTGCTTCTTCAATTGTGATAACACCATCTTTAGTAACCGTGCGCATCGCATTGGCTATCAATGCACCAATTTCAGCATCATTATTTGCTGAAACAGTAGCAACTTGCTCGATTTTGTCGTAGTCATCACCTACGGATTTTGCTTGTTTTGCAATACTCTTAACAACTTGAGCAACTGCTTTATCTATACCACGTTTCAATTCCATAGGATTTGCACCTGCGGTTACGTTTTTCAAACCAACAGTCACGATGGATTGAGCCAAAACAGTCGCAGTAGTTGTACCATCACCAGCATCATCGCCAGTTTTGGAAGCTACTTCTTTAACAAGTTGAGCACCAAGGTTTTGGAAAGAGTCTTCTAACTCTATTTCTTTTGCTACCGTTACACCATCTTTCGTAATTTGAGGTGCTCCGAATTTTTTCTCTATAATTACATTGCGACCTTTAGGTCCAAGCGTCACTTTTACCGCATTAGCAATAGCGTCAACGCCTTTTTTGAGCTCTTCACGAGCATCAATATTGAATAAAATTTCTTTTGCCATAATATCTTATTTTAAAACTTTTTTTGAGTTAGTGTATGTAGATTAAACAATTGCAAGTATGTCTGATTGTCTCATTATCAGATATTTATCACCTTCTAACTCCAATTCTGTACCTGCATATTTTCCGTATAATACCTGATCACCTACGGAAACTTCCATAACCTCATCCTTCGTTCCTTTTCCAACTGCCAAAACTTCACCTTTTAAAGGTTTTTCTTTTGCTGTGTCCGGAATAATGATGCCACTCACAGTTTTTTCTTCTGCCGGTGCTGGTTTTACCAATACACGGTCTCCTAAGGGTTTAATGTTCATAATC
>CAYVWK010000354.1:0-1861 GCA_964455235.1 uncultured Paludibacter sp. | reverse complement strand
AGACTTACCTTATGAGCGGGAACCGAGTCTCAGTAAAAACGCTCGATCTCAATCTAGATTTCTCATCAGTACGCAAGCAACTGGATAGCATCGTTGATGAATACTTCCCAAGGACTGAGCCGAGGAAAGATCCCGATTGACACCAGTACGCTGATTCGATACATTCATTGACAGCCCTAAGACCGCTACACATTTGTTCAGTCTTTTTTCCAAAAATCTATTGACCATTTCCACTCTCCCATACTATCGTTTACTCGTAAGCTTTTTAGTAAACGAGCTTGCAAGGATAAGAAAACCATGTACAAGACCGCTACAAATTTCGGGGAGTACCTGAAACAAAAGAGAGAGGAGAAGCAAATCAGCCTACGGGAACTGGCGCGAAGATTGGAAGTATCGGCGCCTTTCCTGAGCGACGTGGAGAACAACCGTCGCACTCCGTTGACAGAGGAACGACTGGCAACGCTGGCTGATGTGCTGAACCTGAGTGAGGCTGAGAAAGCTGAGATGTATGACATCGTGGGACACCAGAAAGGCCTGCTGGCGCCAGATCTGAACCCGTATGTCAACGACCGACCCTATGTGAACGCTGCCTTGAGAACCGCAAGGAACCTGGAAGCAAACGAGGATGATTGGAAGATGTTCATCGAGGAACTGATCAAGAGGAAAAGCGGGGATAACTAGGGCAGCATGATAAAATGTGCAAGCAAACTGGACTCAAACGGGATTCCGCTTCTGAGCAAAAATCAGCTCGAGAGGCACGGGGAGAGGATTCTTCACGCCTTCTCCCCTGCAGCACTGGTAAATCCGCAACCCACGGATCTGGATGGACTCATCAGAGAAATGGGTTTCAATCAGGAGTACCAGTACCTTTCCCACAATAAGGTTTACCTGGGGGTGACGGTATTCAATGATACGAATATGCTGCCCGTGTACAATCCCGTGCTCAACAGGGCTGAGTTCATATCGGTGAAAAAGAACACCATCATCATCGAGGGTACGCTTGCAGAGAACCCTGCCTATGAGCACCGTGAACGCTTCACGCTGGGTCATGAGGCGGCGCACGGGCTGATACACGCAGAGTATTACAGACGCAAGGCCGAGGTTGCCGGATTCTGTGACAACGGCGGGGGCCTTTATTCCAAATCCTCGTTCCCGGACCTGAGCGGTGTCGATGCGAGCGGCAAACGGCTCCAGGGGGAAGCCTGGCTCGAATGGCAGGCAAACTACCTTGCTGCAGTCCTTCTGATGCCCAAGGCTGCAATCAAGAATATCGATTTCAAGTGCAACGGCCGTTGGCATCTTGAGCTGATCAGCATGATGGTCGAGGTTTTCAACGTGTCAGCACAAGCTGCATGGGTCCGGTTGGCCTCACTGGGATATCTTCCCACCTGATTTCTGGAACTTCATTCACCATGCAGCCAATACGGCTGCCGGTGAATTGTATATCTCATAAGTATGCCTGACTGCCTTTGACAGCGGGTTTCTTTTTCGCCTCGATGTTAGCTTTTTAGTTAACATTTAACACAAAAAGGAGTTGTGATGAATATTCCCATGAGATGCCCCAATTGCGGAAAGCGGGCATTCGATGCTTCAGGATTCAACCAGGCTGACCAGCCTGTGGTAATCTCACTTAAGTGCCCTCACTGCAGCAGGATCGTACGGATACCGATCGCACAGCACATGTGCCTGCCCCCCAGGAAAGGAGGAAACCATGTTCAAAACCTGAACAGGTAACTTGGAGGGAAACACCCTTCCCTGAAATAACACTACCACTTGGACATACCGAGCAATGGGGCCGCATGACGAGCCACCGAATGGCCGGATGATTCACAGGACACACGTCTTGTAATCATCCGGCTTT
>CAYVWK010000353.1:0-1864 GCA_964455235.1 uncultured Paludibacter sp. | reverse complement strand
TCACACAGGTTCACACCGGTGACCAGGGATTTGTCCAGGTACTTTTTAATCAGCTCTTCCGGTGTGTCTGCGGGGGCTCCCACAATCACTCCGATATCCTGGGCTTTGAAGAGCTGGTGTGCCCGCTGGCCCATGCCTCCGGCGATGATCAGGTTCACCTTGTTTTCTGCCAGCCACCGGGGCAGGACTCCCGGCTCGTGGGGCGGGGGGACCTGATCATCTCGCTTAATAATTGTCCTGACATCTTCATCCACATCCACCAAGGCAAACATCTGGCAGTGGCCAAAATGGGCACACAGTCTCCCATCAATGATGGGTATGGCAATCCTGAGCATCATCTTTTCTCCCTGTTGGTCATCATTAAATTACAGCACCCCCCGGCTCTACTTACACCAACCCAAGGCCGCTTCCAGGGCCAGGATGGTGTTGGTAATCTTCTTAAACGCCTCACTGGCGCTCCCCGGCTTCACCGCTTCTGCATCATCCTCCCCGTTCTGGGTACCCCCTTCACGGGAGGAGGCAACAAAGGTCTCTCCCACATCCGCCTTTATACGGACCGCAGGATCCAGGGGGAGCTTCCCCAGCAGGGGCAGGTTCAGGGACGCGGCCATCTTTTCCCCGCCCCCTTCTGAGAATATGTCAGTCACAGTGCCGCAGTCCGGGCAGGTAAACCCGCTCATGTTCTCCACAATGCCCAGGATGGGGATGCGCAGATGCCGGCAGAAGCTCACGGACTTGCGCACGTCATTGATGGCCACCTCCTGGGGAGTGGTGACAATAATGGCCCCGTCAGGGTCTCCCAGCAGCTGGACCACGGAGAGGGGCTCGTCCCCGGTCCCCGGGGGGCAGTCCACGATCAGGTAGTCAAGCTCCCCCCACTCAACCTCTTCGATGAACTGGCGGATGGCCCCCATCTTCATGGGTCCCCGCCAGATGACCGCGTCGTCCTTTTTAGTCATCAAAAACCCAATGGACATCACTGACAGGTTGGGTCCCCCGTATACGGGCAGGATGGTGTCTCCGATCATGTGGAGACCTTCGTTCTCAACTCCGGCCAGGAGGGGCACGCTGGGACCGTGAATATCCACGTCAAGGAGCCCCACCTTTTTTCCGGCCCGGGCCAAGGAAGTGGCCAGGTTCACCGCCACTGTGCTTTTACCCACCCCCCCTTTACCGGAGAGGATGACGAACTTTTTCTTAATAAGGGACAACCGCTCCCGTAGCTTGGCGTCCTCTTCCTTGACCGGCGGGGCCGGGTGCTGGGCGCAGGTGCCCGTGGCTCCCGTGTTCCCGCTGCACCCACCTGCCAGCTCACAGGGGGCGGCTCCCCCGGAGGCTCCTGTGGTGGATGGGGGGGCTGCCTTTGCCCGCTCTTTAGCCCTGTTCTGGTAGTCCTTAATGGCGTCGTTAAGGGTGATCACCGCCAGGAGGGCACAGTGGCTCGACTCCTCGGCGATGTTTTTAGCGGAGTGCAACACCTGGTCAGGACGCAGGGCCTGGGCTTCGGCGATGGTAAGCCCGGTGGCCATCCGGGCCGCTTCACTCCCGCACCGCACAGAGTAAACACACCCGTCCGTGGTAAATGTGGCCGCCACAATCCGTTCTTCATTATTAACGGAGAGCCAAAATTCCATGGTGTCCCCGCAGGGCCCGGTGAATTTGGCGTTACCGTTAGCACCCTTTAGCGGACCGAAATTCATGGGCAGCATCTTCTGCTGCCTCAGAGCATCTTTTGACATATCCTCTCCCAGATCTCCTTGATGGCCAGGCTGGCAGGTGCGTCAGGTGAGTACTCGACCACGCTGGTGCCCTGTACCTGAGCTTTTCCAATGTTCACATCCCAGGGGATCCGGCCTACTACTTC
>CAYVWK010000352.1:0-1880 GCA_964455235.1 uncultured Paludibacter sp. | reverse complement strand
TAAGAGAAATTGCAAAGCGCCTACTGGATGGTTTGAAGGATAGCATTCCCGACCGGCAGGAGCGCATTGACCACATTTTTCACAAACAACTATATGGAATCGCAATCACAGAACTGACAAGCTTATTGTGCAGACGAAGCCTATATTGTAGCAAACATGCAAACAGCATTTATTCAGTTGCTTCATTTGAGGAACCTGAAGGGAATATCCTTTTTAACCGGGTTGAACATTCTTGGGACTCAAATGGTAAATGCGTACATTGTGGAGTGTCGATTGAGAGGTTCAATCGAGGAACGGAACTAGAAACATATGCTTATGAATTCATCCATTTACGAAATATTGAGGAATTTAATAAAATGAAATTCGATTTAGTTATTAGCAATCCCCCTTACCAACTTAATACATCTGGGGATGATAATGGGCCTCAAGCAAAACCTATTTATCATTTATTTGTTCAACAAGCAATGAAGTTATGTCCACGATTTGTGGTAATGATCACCCCTTCTCGCTGGTTTTCAGGAGGGTGGGGATTAGATGCTTACAGAAATAGGATGATGTCGGAGAATCATATTAAATTTATCCATGATTACCAAAATTCATCTGACTGCTTTTCGGGAGTAGAGATAAAAGGGGGAGTTTCTTATTTTCTTTGGGATAGAGATTACAAAGGGAAATGTAGGTTTATTTCTCATAGTGCCGAATCAATAACTTCTGTTAGCGATCGATATTTAACTGAAGAGGGTTGTGAAATAATAATTCGATACAATCAATTGATAAACATTTATCACAAAGTGAGGGCTAAAGGAGACTTTATACCATTCAGCAGAATTGTATCGGGAAGAAGTCCTTTTGGATTAAACACTAACCACTATGGTTCTCAACAAAAGAAAAATGCTACGGATATAAATTACTTTGAGAGAAAAGGCTTTTCTTATATGGAGAAGTCGAAAATTACAAAAAACAGAGATGCTATTAACAAATATAAATTATTTATTGCAAAGACTGCAGAAGATGGCAAACTACCAGGAAAAGTAATTGGTAATATAACAGATGGGAAACCTGGGACTATTTGTAGCGGGACCTATTTACTTGTTGGTCCATTTGAAACAGCTGAGCATATGAATAATGTAAAATCATATATGCAAACGAAATTTTTTCGGGCTTTGGTGTCAATTAATAAAATTACTCAAGATGCTTATTCCAAAGTCTATGAAGCAGTGCCTATTCAAGACTTTAGAAAAACTTACAATGATTTGGATCTAGAGCCAATTTCAAAATAACAAATCGGCTAATAAATATGCATCCATTCATGCATAACGATGCAATATCATCCAGTCCAGATTGTTCAATAGCCAAGCAATGAGAACCGCGATGACTTTCAGTCGGCCTTAAGTACGATAGTATGGTTTTCGGGCATGAGCAGGCCACCCTTGCAAGCAAGAGGGTGCATGTTCAACGCTTTCCAAGTTCTCTCAAGCCGGTTTGCCGACCCTCGCTTCCTCCCTGGCCAGCAGGACATTGCGGGCTTTCTTCAGGGTTGTCAGCAGGATTGCCAGCTCGATGTCATACCTTGCATGGCGGCCCCTTCTGTAGATCTTGTCGGGAAGGTACCCGTCCTTGAGTTCACTGTTGGTTCTCTCAACGGTGGTCCTGGCCTTGTATCTTGCCGCTTCCAGCTTGTCCATCGGTGGTGCGGATACACCCCTGCGGGCACGTTGGTCGATGATCGCCTTGCGCCCGATCATGTCGGCGTAGGCATTGATGTCAGGGTTGAGATACCCCTTGTCCATGAGTGCGTAGAGGAAACCGGTGCGTTGGTGTGCCATCTTCATAAGAGGGACTGCAACCTTGCAGTCATGGACGCAGGCCCCGGTCACCGC
>CAYVWK010000351.1:0-1885 GCA_964455235.1 uncultured Paludibacter sp. | reverse complement strand
TCTACAATCTTGTGTTGGAATACGATGTATCTTTCGACGGAGACTACTTGCTCGCAACTGCCGAAGGAGGCGTAACTGCCGACATATCGGCAGGCGATAAGGTATATTCCACAAAGATTTCTGACGGCACTTTCCGTTTGGACGGTATCTTCTCCATTGATATCAACGACAACGGTCTGATTGTCGCTTTCAGGGAATCGGGATCCTCTGATGAGATACCTTCCGGGTTCCTGATGATCCATGTGGGTTATGCAACAATCTCCGAAGAGAGTGATATATTGGCCGGAGAAACCTATATCATAGGTTCCGAAATTTTGGTGTTCGACAGTACTGCATCCGATCTTTTGGGTTGGACAGTCAATGACGTCACGTATCTCATGGGCGAATATGTCAAACTGATGACACCGGATATAACCATTAAGGAAGTCAATGAGGGCATATTCACCGTCACCTATGAAGACGGGGATTCCGATCCGTACATCAAAGGTTACAAGACCGGAGATACAATCCTCGAATATATTCCGGTGAGGGTGGGATACACCTTTGGAGGCTGGAGTCCTTCCGTGCCCGAAAAGATGCCCTCTGAGAATCTGACGTTTACGGCATCATGGGTCATTAAGAAGTACACGCTGACCTTTGACTCGAACGAAGGCACAAGCGTGGCACCGATTACGCTTGACTACGGTGCAGATGTAACAGCCCCTTCGGCCCCGACCAAGACAGGATACACCTTTATCGGATGGAGCGGCGATCTCCCGTCAACCATGCCCGCGGAGAACTTGACGTTTACGGCATTATGGACCATCAATCAGTACACGCTGACCTTTGAAACTGACGGAGAATCCTCATCCATAACAAGGGATTACGGTTCCGCTGTGAAGGTTCCAAGCAACCCTGCGAAGGAAGGATATACTTTCAGTGGCTGGTCCTCTGCCGTCCCGTCAACCATGCCCGCGGAGAACTTGACGTTCACGGCATTGTGGACTGTCAATCAGTACACGCTGACCTTCGATACGAAGGGAGGGTCTGAAATCGCACCCATCACAAAGGATTACGGTTCCGTCGTGACGGCTCCAAGCGATCCTAACAAGGAAGGATACGTCTTTAATGGCTGGTCCTCTGCCGTCCCGTCAACCATGCCCGCGAAGAGTCTGACGTTGACGGCGGAATGGGTTAAGCTTGTCGTGATAGGCGATGATTATACGGAATCTTCCGTGAACAACTCCGGAGAAGGGGGCGTTGCCATTACGGGAAACGGTTTTGTGAAATTAAAGTCGAATGCAGAATCGGGAAATTCCGAATACATTGACATCAGTATGAAGAACGGTTCCGTTTACCTGCCGAGGGATGCTGTCGATATTATCGTGAATCCCAACAAAATGAATTCGGACATCCGTCTGACTCTGGAAACATCGGTTGGTATAACGGATGAAGCCATTCTCGGAAGTCTCAGCGAAGATATGAAGGAAAAAATTGCCAATGCCACCGTTGTAAGCATCAATCTTAAAAACGCCAAGACCACAAAGGATCTTGGTGACGTTAAGGTCGTAATCCCTTACACCCTGAAAGAAGGTGAAAACGGCGATTTGGTAAAGGTTTACTACATAGGTTCGGACGGCACAGTTGAGGAAAAGAACGCAAGGTATTTCGAAGATGCCGGTGTCGGATATGTTGAGTTTACGACAACTCACTTCTCCCACTACGCGATAGTCTTCGGTGAATACATACCTACGGCGGAGGGTGACTCACAGGATTATTATCTGTATTACATAATCGCCGCAGTCGCAGTATTGGCAATTGCGGCCTTGGCAATCGTGGTAATCAGAAGGTCCAGAGCCTGATAAATATCTTAAACCAAACTTCTTCTTCCGATCGGAAGAGGGTC
>CAYVWK010000350.1:0-1892 GCA_964455235.1 uncultured Paludibacter sp. | reverse complement strand
CGAGCGGGAGCGAGCAACACATTAAAAAAACGGAACGTTTTTTTACACATTCTTCTCGTTTGCGAGCTTTAGCGAGCAACACATTCGCAACCGCAGGCGTTATAAATTAAACGTTGTTGATTATGCATAGAATACGGGTATTATTGAGTTTGGCCGTTTTGGTATTAAGTTCCTGTGCTGATGATGGGTACACGTCAAAAGCTTACTTGGAAAAAGTTTTGACAAATCTTGAGAAGATTGAATCAGCGACCTATGTGGAAAAAGCGGAATCTTGGAATCCAGGTGATACCGCTGCGGCGAATGTCGTCCATCGGTACGTTGAATCATACAGGAATCCGTCCGATACAACGATCGGCTCGAGTTGGGCTGTTTTTGAGAGCGAGCAGAAAGCGCATTTGGCGTTTGCTTATGATGGAAAAATGCGGGCGCTGATTTATGACGATGAAAAGGGGGTGGTCGTTGATCGTTTTAAAGTAAGGAAGTTGCCTTTTAGACCGGTGTCTCCTCCGTTTTTTAATTATACGGAAAATATCATTCGATATATTCTTGAAAATAAGGATAGTACAGGCTTGGAGCAGAGAGATTTGGGCGAAGAAATCTATGTGAAGCTTACCATTTATGAGGACAGGCAGGTTGAGTTTTTTGGGAGCGCTCAATATATTCCGAAGAGTCTGTATACGTTTGATCCAACATCGATCTATGAATTGTGGATTGATAAAAAATCCAATTTGCCTCGGCGGGTGAGAAGGGAAATGTGTCATAATATTTCTGTCAATTCGGTGTCGGATTGTGCATTCAATACGTTACAACTTGAAAATTTTGTTGCTTCTGAGTATTTTCCGAAAGGGTATGAGGTGAGACAATACGGGGAAGGAGGAAAAAGGATACGGCCAAATGCGCTTCTTGGCAGGAGCGCTCCGGAATGGACTTTGCAAACGGATGATGAAAATGTCCTTTCGCTTTCTGATTTGAAAAGCAAAGTGCTTATGATTCAGTTTACAAGTGTGAGTTGCGGTCCATGCAGAGCTTCTATTCCTTTTTTGAAAGCATTGTCTACAGAATACAATAAAGAAGATTTTGATTTTGTAGCGATTGAATGCACCAGTAAGAATACGAATGTTTTAAAGGGTTATAGGCAACGCAATGATTTTGATTACACGTTTTTACTTTCCACAAAGGAGGTTTTGAACGCGTATTCAATTACTTCATTTCCGGTGTTTTTTATTCTTGACGAAAAGCGAACGATCGTCCACGTGCTAAATGGATATGGAAGTGGAAGTACTGACAAGGAAATAAGGTCGTGGATCAAAAGTATAGTAGAATGAAACGAATGGAATACGATGGTTCCTGTTTGTGCAAAGGGATTAAATTTAAGATTATTGGTGATTTTGAGCAGTTTTATTTATGTCATTGCAGGTATTGCAGGAAGGATACGGGGTCTGCACATGCTGCCAATTTGTTTTCTACCACAGCGATTTTGGAATGGTTGAAAACCGAAACGGAGATTAAGCATTTTCAACCGCACAAAAGCAGTCATGTGAAAGCTTTTTGTACAAACTGTGGTTCTGCGTTGCCGAATATGCAAATGAATGGCAAACTGTTGGTTGTTCCGGCGGGCTGTTTGGATACGGAGTTGGATGTACGACCGGATGCGCATATTTTTATTTCCAATAAGGCGCGTTGGGATGAGTCGTTGGAGAATATTAAGAAGTTTGATCGTTTTCCTGAGTAGGGGGGCAAAAGCGAAGATTTTTGATGTGTCAAAAAACTTCGTTTTTTGAATGTGTCGAAACGTTCCGTTTCGAATGTGTCGACCTCCGGTTGAATGAATCATGATGCAGGTGGTCTGCGGTAGGTGGTCTGCGGTTTGTGGGCGCAATGCAGCTGGCTTT
>CAYVWK010000349.1:0-1907 GCA_964455235.1 uncultured Paludibacter sp. | reverse complement strand
GAAATTATCACCAATATTTATAAAATCAGGATTCACTTCTAAAATGATAATTGGCTCATCCAAATCTTCATAGTCGGGATTGTCGTATATTGAAAACTTATCAACTAAAACTGATAAAGGATTCTTCTTTTTGGTTAACTTAAATAAACCGTTTAAGCTAAAACCAAAATAACCCACATAAGCCACCGTGTCGTTATTCTCAATAACTTGGGGGCTTTGTCCATCAGCCTCTAAGTACCTATTGCTTTTTAATAAATTGGATGTATGAACAGGCTCCCATGAGTGATTCAGCTCATGTTTCGCAACAAAATAAAAGCCTTTTCCTGGCACCATACCTAAAAAAATTGATTTTTCCTCACCATCAAACCTATTCTTTACAATAGCCAGCTTATATATCCTATCTATTGGCTGAGAGACAAATAATACAGGATTCATTAAGGGGCGCTCGACTGCCAGTTCATAAGAGACACAAATATCGGCATATTCAAAAGAAACATCCCACTCATTAGTTTCATTGCTATTATGCAGGCCAAAAACTATTATGGTAAGAGAATTGGACAAAGAAAAACCTTTTAAGAGTCGGAAAAACTTATGAGTGTCATCATTATTAGAAAGATGAAGCACCTCAATGTTTATCAATAAAATTTGATGAAATAGAAAGGAAATCTTCTCCAGCAAAGTTTCAAATGGAATCTTGGTAGGAAAGATATCTATGCATTCTTGATCACAATTTTCAATTTTAAGGCTGGAATCTAGAGAATAGAGGGTTTTAAGAGAATAATCCTCGTATACTGAAATTCGTTTTTCATTTGTGCTCTCTAGGTAATGCTTTAAGAACCAAAAGCCAAAATCGCTGTGTACCAAACTTTCATCATAGAATCTTGACTTCTCGCCAATGCAGACAAAATATGGACTATCAATAAAAGAAAAGAAATCCCAAAAAGAATCCTTTGAAAATTCTCTAAGAGTTAAATCGTTCTGCATTTCATCCTCCTATATTCACTAATGCTTACGAAATATTCACAATGAGTCCCTATCCAGCAATGATTTTTCCTCAAGATCAAACAAGTCATGAGAAGTTTTCTTCACTCCGATAGAATGCTCCATCAGTAAGGTAACAAGCTGTTCTCCATTCATGAGAGCGATAGGAGTCTTATCAGCTTGAATAGCTTCAGTTTTTGCCCCCTTGCTGAAATCGCTAGTTGTTATGATCAATCCTTGTTCGTGAGCCCCAAGGGAACCTCGTAATTGCTGAACAATTGGAGCTTGAACTCGACCCTTTCAACGCTTAGCTTGGACAGCCATTTTAGTCCTGACAACATCCCCAATGACCAGGACACCTCGAACATCTATCCCACCATCTCCGCAATATTTGGTTACCTCCACCTTCTCAAATCCCATCGCAGTGAGAAGTCTGGATATCAAATCTTCAAAGTCTATTGGGTCCATTGCGAGTAACAAGGAAAGCAATTCCTTTCTGGTTTGCTTATTATACAATTCAATCTCTGAAACCACACCTTTTGCTATCCATTTACCTAACCCGACCATACCGTTACCATGCTGGATAAATCGAGGAGATCGCCCACTATCTTTATAACGCTTTATTTCAGTCAGAATTTGGGCATACATCGTAGACTCAGGTGTCTTATCTTCGGTAACCAACCAACCATTTTCAATGGCTAAACGAGTAATTTCCTTATAGTGCATGGGGTTTTTCAACCCATATTCCTCAAGGACCTAGATTGCACATTCGCTGAATGTATAAGACTGAAACATCTCAACCTTTGGGGATTGTTTCACTGCTTTGACAGGCTCTATCTCTGGTAGCTGCTGGTTCAAGCAAAATTTCCCAGGAGAGACCAGGCAAAAATCTGAGGTAACACCATACTTCTTGATATCCGTGTACA
>CAYVWK010000348.1:0-1915 GCA_964455235.1 uncultured Paludibacter sp. | reverse complement strand
CTCAACAACTCAACAACTCAACAACTCAACAACTCAACAACTCAACAACTCAACATGAAACAAAAAAAAACCTCCCCTTGGGCATGGATACCTAGTTTGTATCTCGCTGAGGGTTTGCCTTATGTGGCAGTTATGACCATTTCGGTGATCATGTATAAACGTATGGGGATTTCCAATACGGATATCGCCTTGTATACCAGTTGGTTATACCTACCGTGGGTTATCAAGCCTTTCTGGAGTCCGTTTGTTGACCTGCTAAAAACCAAACGCTGGTGGATAGTAAGCATGCAGATTTTGATAGGTGCGGCATTCGCAGGTATTGCCTTTATGATACCCGTGCCATTTTTCTTTCAGGCAACTTTAGCCTTTTTCTGGCTGCTTGCCTTTAGTTCGGCAACGCATGATATCGCAGCCGATGGTTTTTATATGATAGCCTTGGACTCGAACACCCAAGCAAAATTTGTGGGGATTCGTAGTACCTTCTATCGCATCGCAACCATTATGGGACAAGGGGTGTTGATTATCCTTGCGGGTTTTTTGGAGAGTACTACTGGTATGGAGCCTATGATGGTGAATGTGCAGGTGAATCCTGAATATACCGAGACAACCATGTTGGTTGATGTGCCTGAAAACATAGAAGCAATAGCAGGTGAAATGCATTTTGTTGTTGGAAATGAAGAACTTCAGATCGGTACTTTTGGTGTTGATAAAGCCGAGTTAAGTGCTTTCTTAAACGAAGTTGATAGGCTGAATGCAGAAGCGGGTTTCATTGTTTTAGAGGAGAAAACACCCTTCGACTCCGCTCAGGGACCAGTTAAATCGAGTTGGTGGTCGAGCCATGTAGCACAGCCCTTGGGACATTGGATTAAGGAGAATTTTGGTGAGCAGCGCGATGTGGTTGTTGAGTCTGTTTTTGCAGGCAATGTGGGCGTTGTACCTGTGTGGCTCTCCAAACAACCAGATGCAGAAAAAGAAATTGTTCTCAATACCAATATGCACCGTGGGGATAAAAGCATCTCGCTGATAAAAGGGGAACGCTTCGTATTTACGGATGCTAACTGGAATAAACCTGCTTATTTGGTGTTCCAAGTTGACCCTAAATTGAATGTAGCATCTACAACGGAATTTAAAGGACTTTCAGGTAATATCACTTTTGCTTGGTCGATTACTTTTGCTATTTTAGCTGCACTCTTTATCCTATTTGGTGTATATCATAAAATCTCTTTACCTCGAACAGAGGTGGTATTGGCAGATGCACATGTAACTGCTAAGACTATTTTGAATGATTTTGTACAGACTTTCGTGTCTTTCTTTCAAAAGCCAGGTGTGGGTACAGCTATTTTCTTTATGCTGACCTTCCGTTTTTCAGAAGCACAAGCCTTGAAATTGATAACGCCTTTCTTGCTGGATTCGCGCGATATAGGTGGTTTAGGTTTGACTACTGGTGATGTTGGTTTTGTATATGGAACCGTAGGTATCATTGCGCTTACCTTAGGAGGTATTATTGGTGGTTTAGCTGCCTCACGAGGTGGTCTGAGAAAATGGCTGTGGCCTATGACTTTGAGCATGCTGCTGACCATTGCAACCTTTGTGTATCTGAGTTTCTCACAAACTGAAAGTATGCTCGTTATCAATATCTGTATTGCTATCGAACAGTTTGGCTATGGCTTTGGATTTACAGCTTATATGCTTTATTTGATATACTTCTCCGAGGGAGAACAAAAAACTGCACATTATGCAATATGCACCGGCTTCATGGCTTTGGGTATGATGATACCAGGCATGTTTGCAGGCTGGATGCAAGAACTATTAGGATATAACCATTTCTTTATTTGGGTGATGATATGCAGTATCCTACCAATTATAGCGGTAGCCTTGCTGAAAGTTGATCCTGAATATGGGAAAGCGAAAGAAT
>CAYVWK010000347.1:0-1920 GCA_964455235.1 uncultured Paludibacter sp. | reverse complement strand
TAAACTACTTCCCCAAATCCTTCTCTCAAAAATCCATACAGTTCTACTTTGCTGCTTTGGTGATTGTAAGCTTGCTGTTTATGCATCGCATCATGAGTTGGTATTGGATAGTATTAGGTATTATTCAGGTAGTAGGTTTTTTTAGTTATTCGAATATACTGACTAGAAAATGGTCAGCTATTTCTGAAAAATCATTCACTAAAAGATTATGGCAAACTTCCTTGATAGTACGCATTATATGGGTGGTGTTTAGCTATTTCTTCTACCAATATATGACGGGGAAACCTTTTGAATTTGGTGCAGCAGACTCTGGTTTTTATCAATATTTGGGAGAGTTTGGAAGTTCACAACTTAAACAAGGAAATCTGAATTTGTTAGATGCTTTTCAAAAAAATGCTGGATTGGAGCTTTCTGATACGGGTTATCCCATCTATCTAAGTATCATTTATTTTCTAACAGCTAATTCAATTTTTATTACTCGTATTATTAAAGCCATTTTAAGTGCCTATACGGTTGTTTTGATTTATAAATTGGCATCTCGTAATTTTGGAGAAGAGGTTGGAAGGATGGCAGCTATTTTTGCGATGTTAATGCCTAATTTAATATACTATTGTGGTTTGCATTTGAAAGAAACCGAAATGTTGTTTTTAACTGTAGCTTTTATAGAGCGTGCAGATTATGCTATGCGCAGTCCGAAATTTACTCTTTCTAATTTAGTACTTCCTGTTTTGTTAGCGGGTTCACTTTTTTTCTTTAGAACCGTATTAGGTGCAACGGCTTTGTTTGCATTTATGACGGCTTTGGGATTATCCTCCATGCAAACCATGAAAAAAACGGGTAAACGTATGATTATGATTGCATGGGTGTTCATGACTATCGCTTATTTTATGGGAGGTAGAATAGCTACGGAAGTAGAAGAGACATGGGCAAACAGACAATCCAATCAGGATACGTCCTTAGAGTGGCGAGCACAAAGAAAAGGAGGAAATGTTTTTTCAAAATACGCATCTAAGTCGGTTTTTGCTCCTATGATTTTTGTAATACCCTTTCCATCTATGGTGGATGTTCCTAATCAAGAAAATCAACAATTAATACATGGTGGTAATTATGTCAAGAATATCATGGCTTTCTTTGCTATGTTTATGTTATTTACCATGGTAGTTGAAAAGAAATGGCGCGATCATCTATTGATAGTATCGTTTTTAGTAGGGTATTTATTAGTCATAGCCATGAGTGCTTTTGCCCATTCCGAGCGGTTTCACTTACCTGCTCTGCCCTTCCTTTTAATGATGGCTGCTGCAGGAGTCAGTGTACAAACCAATAAATCCAAAAAACTGTTTGATTGGTATGTGGTGTTTATCTTTGTAGTAATTATAGCGTGGAGCTGGTTTAAATTAGCGGGGCGGGGAATGGCGTAAGCTAATTGTTAATTGTTAATTATTAATGGTTAATGTGGGATGTTGAATGGATAGGGACAAGTCGCGACTTGTCCGTACGAGTCATTTGATTGAGATATTTAGTGACGAAGTCCATATTTGCGTATCTTTTTAATTTGTGTATTTTCGCGTGCTTTTGTGGTTAAATAGATTGTTGAGATTTCATCGGCATATTAGTCTTATTGGCATATTATTCACATTAATTTGTTATGAAAAAACTATATCTAATTTTATATTACGGTTTTGGGCGTTTCCTACCCAAATCAACTATGCCTATTTTAGGTAAACCTGCCAAAATATTCAGGAGGTTTTTATGTTCTCATATTTTCAAAGAATGTGGTATCAAACTGAATGTGGAGCAGGGTGCTTATTTCGGTAATGGAAAAGATATTATTGCTGGCGATTATGTAGGCTTTGGTAAAAATTTTAAATCCTTGAATAGAATACTTACTATCGCCGATGAATTGATGATGGGTGAGGATGT
>CAYVWK010000346.1:0-1925 GCA_964455235.1 uncultured Paludibacter sp. | reverse complement strand
TTTCTGAAACATGACGATTTTTACTCATGTGAAAGCATATCTCATTCCAGATTGCTTTGTAGTCCATAATGGTTGTCTTTTATTGGTTAGTGTGTTTTTTATTTTTATTGATTCCTTGTTTGTTGCTTCGCCTTTTCTTTCCCCGTAACATTATCAGCCGTATGTTCATTTGCAAGCAAATGGATGATAAGCCAAATTAAAAATAAGGCTGTTATAATAGTGTAAATGATGATGGCTAATTTACTTGTTGCAGGTGCAAGTAAAATAAAAGTGAGACCAACTGCCAAACTTAATATGAAATATAAGCCTGTAATCAGGAATAGCGGTCTGCGATAATCGGCTGCTGCTTTACTTTTACGCACTAAAAGTGGGGTCAGCAATAAAGCAAAATATGCAAAGTGAATAAAACCATATGAAGTCCATACCGAGGACTTTATGCTTGCAATATCACTCAATATAAAAAACAAAAAGTTGAATGTAATCAAAAATACTGAGTTTAATAAAACCCACAAAACAGTAGTTCGCTTCATCTTTTATTCCTTTAATTTGTTTAGTATTTCTAATTTGACGGCATCATACTCTTCTTGTGAAATTGCTCCTAAATCAAGCATTTCTTTCAATTGTTTGATTTTCTCTACCGGACTTTCTGTGGGTGATTGTATAGGATTGAAAACTTGTTGTGCCATGCCACCAATTATCCCCCCTGCACCTATTCCCATGCCTATTCCGGCACCGGCTGCTGCAACTCCATCGGATGGATTGTTTGCTAAGTCTTTCAAAATAGTAGCTGCTTGTTGTCTCGACCAATCTTCACCCAAAGTGCCAATTACTGCTTTGTCGGCTTGTGCAATCCTCATTTTTTCAATAGCCTCAATGCCTATTTCATCATAACGTCTTCTTAATTCATCATCTTCAATATCTACTGCTGCCACCGAAAAATTGATGAGTTTGATGCCATATGCAGTAAGAATTTCTGCTATAAAGGGATGAATTGAAGTTGAAAATTCTCCCAAACGTGCATCTATACCTAAAAGTTCTTGAGTGGATTCTTTGGCTGCTCGCGCAATGTTGGATTTAATTTCACCCTGAAATTCATTTCTGAAAAATTGGGTAAGATCATCTTGGGTTTTGTAAAATACATTATTGCCTACTAATTTCTCAAGGAAAGTTGCAGGATCATCAATTTGTACTTTATAGGAACCTCTTGCTTTTAATTTAGTGGCTATTCCTAACAGATTATCTCTGACTTGAATGGGCGAGTCTGTTCCCCAAAGAATTTCCATGCTATCTGCTTTGCGTACAAAGTAAACCACACAATTAAACGTGCTTACGCCTCCGGTAAATACATTTCGCAAACGACTGATAAACGGATAGTTCTCTGTTGAAAGTTTGTATGTGCCTTGCTCAAATTTTTCCTCAATCACACCACCTTTCACGAAAATTGCTTCTTCGCCAGGCATGACAATCAGTGTAGAATTGACATTGAAATCTTCCTCTCCTTGTCGCCAAATAAGAAGATTGCCATCTCCATCATTTTTTATGACATCAGCCCAATGTTTTTTTCCTCCGACATAAGCTGATTCATTGTTGTTTTTCAAAATTGACATAAGTATTTGTTTTTAAGTTTTCTATTTGATTATCAAGTAAGTGTTTGAAAATACGATTGAACCATTTTGTCTTGCCAAAGTGTTTTACTACGCTTGGACTCACCGCATAATATATTCGAATAAATGCTCTTCCATACCATTTTTTGCTCAATACCTCATCGCGGTAAGCACGAAGCAATATTACTTCCGGACTATCGTAAGATCCATAAACCGCCGTTGCAATATAACAGTAACCCTCCGAGGGAATAGCAGGTCCCTCATAGGATGGTTCGTATTCCTTGATTTTTATTTTGTATTTCTCTATTATTTCTCTGTTTA
>CAYVWK010000345.1:0-1926 GCA_964455235.1 uncultured Paludibacter sp. | reverse complement strand
TTGTGCGGCTGAAGGGACTCGAACCCCCACGACTCGCGTCACTAGATCCTAAGTCTAGCGCGGCTACCAATTACGCCACAGCCGCAATAATCGGTTTTGCGACTGCAAAGATAGCTGTTTTTTTTGATGTGCAATGGGGTTTATGAAAGTTTTTTGAAAATATTTTCAGAAAAACCCTAAATGTCTAAATACGGCCTTTATTCAATAAAGGAATAAAACAGTTGAATGATCAATATTTAACTTTCTTCTACCACTGCCACTGCTTTCTGCAACAGCAAGGAATTGGGGAAAATATTGATGCCGCCTTCGTCGGTAATGAGGTGGGTGTAAAAAGTGTTGATGCTTTCTACACGTGCGATAACGGGCATATCTTTATCCATAATTTGGATTTTGTCACCAATTTTGTAAGGTGCTGAGAAATAGATGATTATGCCTGAGGTGATATTGCTGAGTATAGACCATTGGGCGAAAAGCGCTACTCCTATCACTGCGAAAACAGAGGATAAAGCGATGAATAGATTTTTAGTATCGACTCCCCATATGCCTATCAAAATAAAAGCTCCTAAAATAAAATAAATGGTATTGAAAGTC
Source organism: uncultured Paludibacter sp. (assembly GCA_964455235.1). Lineage (GTDB taxonomy): Bacteria > Bacteroidota > Bacteroidia > Bacteroidales > Paludibacteraceae > Paludibacter. Next base: position 1,335 of record CAYVWK010000345.1, on the reverse strand, counting down.
TTGATGACTTGTTTGTAACGCACTTCCAAGCGTGGACGAATATGCTTGTATTTGAAAACGATTTTTTTTGTGATATACCTAAAAATATAAATGGCTATTAGGGTAATTACTGTACCTATAATCTGAGGAAGATATTCTTTTAAAGCTGTAAACATAGTCTTGAAATTTAAAAAATATGTAATTCGTTGACAAAGATATTCATTTTATTCCAAATAAATCCCTAAATTTGAGGCATCATTTAAAACTTACAATCATGCCTACAAAAAAGAATTTTGTCCTAGATACCAATGTTATCCTTCATGATTATCGTTGTATTTTTAATTTTGAAGAACATGATATCTACATTCCCATGGTAGTTTTAGAAGAACTTGACCATTTCAAAAAGGGAAATGAGCAAATCAATTTTAATGCTCGAGAATTTTCACGCGAATTAGATATGCTTGCCAATGAAGAACTCTTCAAAAAAGGAGTTGAGATAGGGGAGGGGATGGGACGTTTGTACATCATGACCAACATGGAATATCCCGAAAGCATGAAAAATATCTTTTATGAACGAACAGTCGACCATAATATTTTAGCTGCTTCCATGGATTTGAAAGTTAAAATGAAAAATATGCAGACTGTGTTGATTACTAAGGATATCAACCTAAGAATGAAGGCTTTATCTCTTGGTTTACTAGCTGAAGATTATATTACGGACAAAGTTACCAATCATACGATTTTTGATAAGGATCATGAAATCTATGAAAATGTAACGCCTGATATTATAGAAACGCTTTATTCTCCAGTTGGTGAAATTCCTATTGATTCTCTTGATTTTGCTTCAGATATTGCACCTCAAGATTGCTTTATCTTACGTAGTAATCGTGCTAGTGTGTTGGCGCGCTATATTCCACAAACCAATATGGTGAGAAGGGTTTCTAAAGAAAGATGTTTTGGAATCGAACCCCGCAATGCCGAGCAGACTTTCGCTCTGAATGTGCTATTGGATGATGATGTGAAGTTAGTGGCGTTAACAGGGAAATCGGGTACGGGCAAGACCTTATTGGCTTTGGCTGCTGCCCTTCAGAAGCATGAAGCCTATAAGCAAATTTTACTTGCTCGACCTATTATCGCTCTGGCCAATAAGGATTTAGGTTACCTTCCTGGTGATGAACAACGCAAAGTTGCACCTTATATGCAGCCTTTGTTTGATAATCTAAACGTCATCCGTAATCAGTTTGCTTATCAAGGTAAAGAAGTTAGATTGATAGAAGAAATGCAGCGCAACAACCAGTTAGTGATAGAGGCTTTGGCGTATATTCGAGGTAGAAGTCTGAGCGAAACATACTTCAT
>CAYVWK010000344.1:0-1930 GCA_964455235.1 uncultured Paludibacter sp. | reverse complement strand
TGAAGAAATCCATTCAGCGGATGCTACAGCAACTTTTCTATCTTGTGTAATTTTCACTAAAAATTCTCCCATTATGCTTCCAGGTTCAAGTGGGTTGGCGTATATATAGCTAATTGTCACAGTATTATTCTTATAGTCATCCTGATTCGCTAGTATGCGTAAATCTGGAAGCATCGTATTGGATTCTAAACTTGTTAGCAATTCTGATTTTGACTGTGATAAGTAAGATCTTTTAGAAGCAGGGAATAAAAGCAAATTTTCTAATCCAACAATCACGGAAACGTTGATCGTATATCCTTTAAGTAGGAAAAGCTCGAAGGGATCGATGGCTGTTGAATAAAGCCGTGCATTAGGAATTTCTGGTATTCCAAGATTCTCATACACCCAATTAGGTTCACTGTCCCATAAAAAGGTTTCTTTTGACGAGTAAAGAGGATACAATTTCATTGAATCACTCAAATTTTGAGTAGTGAACCGGTTACTTTTAAGTGATAGATTATTCCTAAGGAAATCTTCGATGATTGGTACCCATTGCTGTTTCTCAGAAATTCTATAAGAAGCAGTAATATTGATAGTTAAATTTTTATCTCGAATCAGATATTTATCTACATGAACATCGCCCCTATTAGTTGATGCTGTTGAGGCTCGATCATATCCATACCTCCAAGAATGTAAGCTGCCAACTTCTTGAGAGGTTACATCATAGAACTTTCGAACATTAACTTCTTTTCTAGCTGCGTTCTCAAATATCTTTGAGAGATTTTGCTTCTCTGACTCACTTGCTTTTAAAAATTCAACTGCAAAATCCGCATTGTCAATAAACTCTTCTGCAGTTGCGACTTCTATAATGATTCTACAGTATGTATTGCTTAAAACTTCTTGATTAAAGTCATTAATACCTTTTGGCTGAAGAATGAATGACTCAATTAAATTTGTTGTATCCGTTTTGATGAAATTCTCTTTCAGGTCTTTGTAAAAGGTAGATTGTATTTCCAACGATTCTGGAACAGTAAAACTAAGGTAATCTGTTGAAACAGCATCATTAGAAAATATCAATGAAACACAACCTAAAAGAATGAATACTAGAGATAAGACTCGTCTATTCTTCACGATACTACCTGCTTTCAACTTTTATAGTTTTAACAAATTGATTGTACTCCTGAACCACCATATTGGCAGTCCTGATAGCTTCTTCTTGAGCTTGGATTATTCGGTCAATGTCATTGTCAGCATTCTCGATATATTGCTCCACTTTTTGGATGTACATATCTACATCGCTTTTATATGAATCATATTCCCATCTGCTGATTGTGTTTTTATATGCGAATGGCGCAGAAGGTTTGAATCCAGAAAATGATGGATATTGCGAAAAAGAAAAATTCGACCCCCCAAATACAGCCCCAAAGATAATTCCAGTGACACATAAAAATACAATAGACAAAACAAACAACTTTCTTTTCATATCCATGATTCTACCTCTTACAAACAGATGGTTTTGTGAAATATTTGCCAATGATATCTGAAGATATACATGCTATAGAATATTTATTTACCAAGGTGTAAACAAAAATTTTAAAAATACCCACGCTCCTCCAATCAAGGCTAAAAATGCCCCAATAACAACTATAAGAAGACCACCAGCTGTTGTCCACTCATGCTTACCAATGTCCTTGTGAACTTGATCCTTATCGCTATTACTCCCGTTTCCCCATTTCTTCTGTCTCTCAACAAAATCCTTATCATTTCTAAATAGTATCCAGGTTGCAATACCAAGAAATATAAAGCCTAAAATCATGACTTTCATAACTTCCTCCTTATGAATTGGATTGATTTCGATTAAATGAGAAAAGAAATCAATATTTCAATTCCATCGTAATATACTAAGACCAGGTTTTGGACAGTATCTTAAATAAATAAAGAATGTTTGCTA
>CAYVWK010000343.1:0-1937 GCA_964455235.1 uncultured Paludibacter sp. | reverse complement strand
TATCGTTTGAGGGGATATTTTTGTTTATCTGCCTCAATGGCAGCCTCATCCACTACCCCATCTTTCATTAATTCGCTTTCTATCATGCCTGGATGAATACAATTCGCACGTATTTCTCTACTTGCTAATTCCAATGCAACTTCTTTTACAAAACCAGTCAGTCCGCTTTTGCTTGCACCATAAACTGAACTGGCAAGATAGGCACTTTCATTTCCATTAATAGAAGAAATATACACCAAAGATGCTGCTTTATTCAGCTTTTTTTGTTGAACCAACAAGCGTGTTAATTGCATAGGAGCCAAAAGATTAACACGAATCTGCTCCTCTATCTCCTCTGTTTCTAAAAAACGTATAAGCGTTTGTTCAATTATGCCTGCACTACTCACAAAACCATCTAATTTAGGCAGTTCTTCAACAAAATTGGCTAAATCTGCCATATTCGTTAAATCTAAACTGAAAATTTGATGATTAGCGGCTGGTAATTGCGATAAAGTCTCTTCTAAACGAGCTTGATTGCGTCCAGTCAATATCACTTCGGCACCCATTTTAGCACATTCAATCGCAATCGCTCTTCCTATGCCAGACGAGGCGCCGGTAACTAAAATACGCTTATTTTCTAATGAAAAAGGGTTATACATTTCAGGCTTTCAATGAATTTACCAAATTAAATAATTCCTCAGGAGTATTCGCTTCTTGAAGTTTTTCAGCTGTTAAAACAACATCATACTTTTTTCTGACCATATTGATGACCGCTAAACCGATGAGAGACGACCATTCCTCCAAACCTCGAAATTGCGTATCTAATTGAATTTCACTCTCATCCGTATCATCAAACTGATTAAAAAAATCTTTCAAAAATTCTTCTTTATTCATAATTTAATGGATTAAAGATTCATAACTTGTTATTATTTTCATAGGATTACCCTTTGCTATCGAATAATCCGGTACATTCTTATCAACCATAGTCCCAGCCGAAACTATAGACTTTACACCCACAGTAACGCCAGGCAGAATAGCTGCTTTTAAACCCACCCAAGCACCTTCTTTAATTAGCACTGGCGAAACCTTGGATTCAATGATGGGTTTGAAGTGATCATAAGGGTTTGAATGGGCAATAACCGACACTTCGCCCGCCAAAGATACATTATCTTCTATATATATGTACTCTGGATAGGCATTATCTATCACGGAGTGCATCCCAATATACACATTTTCACCGATATTGACGCCTCGCCAACGATGCATTCTAATTCTCCAACTGTTCAGCGGACAATTATAAGTCAGTTTATATAAAATGATATTTTTAATTTTACGCATAGCAAAAGCGAAAGGGCTCATATTGCGGCGTGCACCTGAGTTTTTAATCGTTTTTGATAATTTTTTATCATGATCAAAATACGGTATTTTTATTTCTTCTCTGATGTGGAATTGCGTACTCATGAGACTATACTTTCAAATTCAACTGATTTCAAACGTATATTCGACTTAACTAAAGTGTAGTCGGGAACGCTTTTTTCTAAAACAGTTCCAGCCGAAATAATGGAGTTTTTCCCTATGGTAACACCTGGCATAATCACAGATTTCACGGCTACTAAAGCACCTTCTTTGATATAAACAGGAGCAACTTTCGCCTCTAAAATAGCAGCATGTCGCTTCATGGGATTGAAATGTGTCAATATCATAGAACCCGCATTAATACTGACATAATCCTCAATATAAATATATTCAGGATATAGATTATCTAAAAAACAAAACATGCCAATATAGACCTGTTTACCAATAGAAACGCCACGCCAACGATGCAGACGGACACGCATATTAGCAGTCGGGCAAACATACGCCAAATGCAATAAAAGCGTGTTTTTGATTTTCCTTAATTTCTGACCAAAACTCCGCTTTTGCGTTTCCTCATAATAAGGAATTGCTTTCGCTTCCAA
>CAYVWK010000342.1:0-1940 GCA_964455235.1 uncultured Paludibacter sp. | reverse complement strand
AGGTCGGGGCTTTTTATATCCTTGAGCATAAGTTCTTTTTGCTATAGGAATGGGTACACAATGATCAATCCCGAAATGACATGTCACGGAAATGAGAGATTTCAATAATTCTCCTAAAATGCTCGAATCGGTCTAACCACTTGCATACCGCCTCCACCTTCAGTGCCCCTGCCAGACTTGAACTCCCATCTGTCATAGAATCTGAGGCCATGAACTGCATATACATTATCACTGCATTCAGATGAAGATAAATAATCTCCATAGCTATCTGTAGTTCCAAATCCACCTAAACCCTCTAGATGTAGATTCCGGTATAATAAAGTTAACTCATCCTTCGAAGGTAGAAACCAGTCAGAATAATCTCCATATTCTAGTGCGTCACATAATTTTGTTGCATCCATATAAGATGTTGTATTTAAAACATTCAGTAGTTTCGTTGTATTTGATTTACCAGTTCCAATAGCTGTTTTTGTGCATTCATTGTCATAATGAGTACTTCCGTTCGTAAATACCGCTTCATTATTAATAACATAGGATCCGACATTAAACAAAGAAATCCCCAAATTACTAGGCACTGTCATATATCCTTCAATCGTACGATCTACAGTCGGTTTATTGTTAATGACTTTCATATCAGCTGGTGCTGCTTCAAGGTATCTCCAGCCTTCAGAGTAATCCCCTTTATCATAAAACACAAACCCTTTGGCCGGTCCGACACCTCCAACTAGATCACATTTTGTACAATGATAATTGATAAAAACATGTTCTCCTCCCAGACTCGGAATGTAAACATTTTGGAGGGTAGAACAAACAGAACATTTACTTTTTTTTAGACCACTGTTCTTACAAGTAACAGCAGATATTATCTCAATATCAACCCATTTATGCCCAAGTGCTTGAACTGTTTCGTTTTTTTGGGCGTGACAAACTGAACATTCGTAAGTAACCATTCCATTAGAAAGACACGTCGCAGGGATTACAACATTTGTATTCCCCCAGGAATGAGAAGCAGGTATTATTTCAAACCTCTTTTCATTACAAAGTTGGCAAGTAAAAACCTTTTCACCTTGTGTGGTGCAGGTCATTGGAATTGTTATAATACCATCATCCCACGAATGTTCATGATAGGAGGAATCAATTACGTTTGGACTGCAAGCTGCAAAGGAAAAAGTTAATAAAACAAGAATCACTAAAGTCCAAATCAGTTTAGAATCATTTTTAGTACACATTACAAATAGCATTTCCTTCATATTATATAATTTCGCATGTATCTAGTGCGGAAAGAAGGTATTAGTCACATATTCTTGTCTCGTCCATCCATGTCTATTTCAGTCCCTTGTGTGAGGCAAACTGATAACTACAACAGAGACTCATTTATATAGTAATCCTGAAGACGTCCTTCTCGAGAGGTATGATCGTTTCATGCACTTGTTTATTGGACCCTGGCAAATACATACTTTTCATGCCATTTTTCTCCTCTATTGTGTTGTTGCACCACAGGTGCGACCTGCGATTTCAAAAATCCGACACAGTTAACGGTTCAGGAATCGACAGTAAACAACTTTGCCCAAGCAACTCCTGGTACATAATTTTTCTGTTCTTCATACAAATCCATCCGAACACTCTTTGGGAAAACTTCATATTCCGTCTATATGGGAACCATTAAAGAAATCTATCACGATCCTCCTCCGACCTCAACAAATAGTTGCTATAAGCCACGAAAAATTTTTGATATCCTAGATAGAAAATTGCTAGATATTTTCAAACGAAACTCTAATCCTATTAACTTATTTCTGTAAAATTATTTTCCATGGGTTGTCCCTTCACGATGCTGATCTTCTCTAATGAATTGTCTTTAGCGTCAGGGGATTATTCAATTGTTAATTTTGGGGAATCCCTTCTTCAAAGGATCGAGATTCTTGATCTTCGATTGTGCCCAT
>CAYVWK010000341.1:0-1952 GCA_964455235.1 uncultured Paludibacter sp. | reverse complement strand
GGGTGAGAATACAGAGAATGGATGGCGCCCTGGTAATCCGACAGATGATGGAAACACAGACACTTATTGGAGGCAAGCAGGATTCTTTATATTGGAGCTCTGATGCAATCGCAATTCAGCAGGGGGGACTACCCCCCTGCACCCCCTTAATGGTTGAATGGATAAATTGGTAAATAGCTCATCAGAAAGCCCGTACAGGCCTAACCCTGCTCTCGCTACTCCGGTCGTAGTTGTCCTGAGCCCCATAGTAGAAGAACTGGGACCACGCGTAGTCTGCATCGTACTCGGAGGAACTCCAGTAGTTGCCTCCAGAAAAACCACCGAGGTTTTGCCGGTAGAGATTTCGGTACATCAGGTTCAGCTCATCCTTGCTCGGCAGGAACCAGTCTTCATACGTGACTCCCTCTTTCTCCACTGAATACTCTGCACATACCCTAGCTGCCACCGTCCCATCGTTATATTCAGAATACTCTCTCGGATTGGTATAGTAATCACCCTTATCAGGATACCGGTACCATAGCGTATCATGGTAGCTCACGATATTCGCAGTATTGATCGCTCCAGTTCCTATACCCATCTCTGTAGGCGGGTCAACTGCATACCCATACGCTCCCCATTGGAACCAAGGGTCTTGATCCCCGCTATAGGCTCCATTTGAATCGGTATCACCAGCATACCACCCATACGGGGCTGCTTCCAGATAACGCCAGCCATCTGAGGCATGATTTGGATTCTCATAGAACACAAACCCGCCCGCTGGTCCTGTATACACATCAAAGAACCATTTCGCATACAGGGTGCGGTCCGATGTGCCGGTAAAAACTGTTGTTTCTGTTATTTGGGTTCCTCTCCCGCCTTCCTCTGTCCACCAACCGGCGAAAATATAGCTATCCCGTGTACTACCTGCCAGTTCTCCATATGGTTGCCCATACGTCACTGTCTTGGTTTGTGGCTCTGCAGTTGATCCCCCCTGTGCGTTGAAGGTGATTCTTTGGGTGTTTGGCACCCATTTGGCGTAGAGTGTATGGTTCGCTGCTTCACCTACGATTGAATCCGCAGTGATTTGTAATCCGGTTCCATTCGGCCCGGTTGTCCATCCCCCAAGGGTATGGCCAACCTTCAAGGTCGTAGACAACGCTCCATATGAATCACCATACTTCACGGTCTTCATGCTTGGATTCAGGTTAATGCCCCCTTGCGCATCAAATGTTACTGTGTATTCATTCGCTACCCACTTTGCATACAGTGTCTGATCTTCAGTTATGCTTACAGTGGAGTCGCCAGTAATCTGGATTCCTTCACCATTCGGTTGCGTCCACCATCCGTTGAAAGTGTATCCATCTCTAGAAGCAGTCGCTAGCATTCCATAGGTCAACGCATACGTCACATCCTTTGTTGCCGGAGTCGGAGTAATACCTCCTTGGGCATTGAACGTTACTATATAGGTTTCAGGTACCCAGTTTCCATACAGAGTCTTGCTCTCAGCCATATCCAACACTGAATCTGCTGTAATTTTATCTCCTGTTCCTTCTACTCCTGTATACCAACCATCAAAAACATAACCAACCCTAGAAGTAGTAGCAAGGGATCCATACCTGTCACCAAATTTCACGGCCTTATATTCAGGATTAGGAATAATGCCTCCACTGCTATCAAAATATATTGTATAGCCATCAATCCAGTGAGCAAAAAGAATTTGTGAACTTTCAATCTGTACCAGACTGCTTGGAATGATCAACACTCCTGCTCCTACAGTACCCGTCCACCAGCCATTGAAAGTTTGCCCTAACTTTTCCACTGTTGGCAACTGACCATATGTACCGCCATACTCAACGTCCATGCTCAAATCTGATAGATTGTAACCTCCTTGTGCATCAAAAGTCACCATATAAGTATTTGCCGTCCACTTCGCATACAGCGTGAGATCGGACGTGACTGTATCTTTATCAAAA
>CAYVWK010000340.1:0-1955 GCA_964455235.1 uncultured Paludibacter sp. | reverse complement strand
CCACGTTGAGAAAGGAAGAAAATTTCCTTACCATCTTTCGACCATACAGGCGACATATCATGTCCTTGGTGGTAAGTCAGTTGCGTGAAATTAGTTCCATTGATGCTCACCACATACAAATCAAGGTTGTTGACTGCATTATTGGTAGTGGCTTTACTATTGCCCACACACAACACCCATTTTCCATCAGGGGATAGCTGCGGAGATGAAAAACTCTGCCCATCCGTACCGCTTAAAATAATCGACTCCTGACCTGTACTATAATTCACACGCCAGATTTCGCTCACGCCATTGGTATTATTTCTCACACATAAAAACGAGTGTTCATCCATAGGATAAGGTTGAATGCCTACTGAATAATTTGAAAATTGCGAGGTTTTAAAATCGTAACTCCATACACTGTAGAAATTGCCATCGAATTTTGAGAAGAACAGTTTGCTGCTATTAGGTGAAAAAGCAGGGGCGCAATCGTTGCTATTACCAGAAGAGATTTGGCGCAGCACCGTTCCTTGCATCGCATCTGTCATGTAAATAGTGCTCCGATTAGGACTTACTTCACTGAAACAAATGGATTTACCATCAGGCGACCAAGCCACATCATTCACCAAGGTGCGGAAAGTACGTTGAATAGATGCCCCCGAATGGGTAACAGGGCGCACCATGATGTTGTGTTGCTTATTCTTGAAAACCAAATAAGCAATATGTGTATTATCAGGGGAAAGGGCCAAAAGTGGACTACCTAACCAACTTAAGCTTGCACCGTTCTTTTGTATGAGTGGACTTACCAACACATCAACCGTTTCATCCGTGATTTTATCGAAGCGTATGCCTCCTTCCTCAGGAACACTCACGTTTAAGTAAGCAATTGTGCTACAGCCAGACAACATCAATATCAAACTAAAAAATAAGATTTTTTTCATGATTTATATTTTTGAGTTATGCCTACTCTTATAGCTTTTCGGCTTGCGCTTTTGAAAAAGAAATAGTAAATATTATACTAAAAAACCATACAAATTTAAACTATGTAAAAGATTACCACAAACCAATATTTCCACTTTTAGGGCTAACTGGTATTAAAAACAGCATATCTGGTCAAAATTCGTATCCAACTGGTCGATTTTAACATTTAACGATATTTTCTAGTTTAATGATAAATTTCCGTAAGTTTTCTTTACATTTGCAGGATAAACTCATAGTCTCATGAATCACACTACACTCCATCATAACAGACTGATATATACGTTTTTAATCACTTTGATTAGTGTGTTTTCAATCTTATTATCAGCCTGTAAAGAAGGTGCTATGAATACTCCTTCTGAAAATCAACTTAAGTTGGATGCTTTTAGTGCCGAGTTTCCTGCTTCAATAGCGGAGGATATCCCTTCAACTAAAATAAAAATAGCAGAACTGCAAGCGGAAATGACTGATAGTCTATATTACTACCACCTGCAACTCTTTCTGGGCAAGTGTTTTTACTATGAAAATAAGATGGACTCAGCCATTTTAAATGATCAGCAGATTATTCGGTATTGTCAGCGATTTGAGGAATCGAAAGAGCATCAGGCTTTGGCGACTTTTGCCTCTAATGATTTGGGAGTATTTCATCTTATTTTAAGTAAGATGGATGTAGCTATTTCTTATTTTGAAGCAGCCGCCAAACATGCAGTTTCCTTACCTAATCAACTTAAACGGATTGACATTTACATCAATTTGGCAGATACCTATAGACAATCGAATAATTATCCCTTGGCTGCGGATTATTTTCGTAAAGCCTTGATGTTGGCGGATTCGCTGCATGTTCAGGATGAGTTTGGTGTGCCTATTTATATGGGATTAGCGCATATTTATACAGATTTGCAAAACTTTGATTTAGCGGATAAGTATTTTCTATCTATAGAAGAAAATCTGACTCAATTACCTATCAACGAGCAAATCTATTTTGCCAATACTCGCGG
>CAYVWK010000339.1:0-1970 GCA_964455235.1 uncultured Paludibacter sp. | reverse complement strand
GAGAAATAGGGCGAAACGTGAAGTTGAAATTCAATTTTTTGGAGAAAGGGAAAACCTATATAGCGACTATTTATGCGGACAATAACAATGCTCACTATCGTAACAACCCACAAGCATATAATATTCGTAAAGTACTCGTAACCAATAAATCAGAACTTTCTCAATACACTGCGCCAGGTGGTGGTTTAGCTATTAGTGTCATAGAAGCAAATAAGAGGCAAACCAAAGGACTAAAAAAACTGTAACTAAACAGATGAAGTGTATAATAATTAGATTAGAACACTTACTGGGGTAGTGTCTTATACTCCTTTCCATCTACTTTTTATTGTTGCTGTTTTTTTATAACTGCTTTTTATATAGTATGAGTAGTCCACTTCTCCTTATATTTAATTTTGTGTAGTAACAATATCACATTTAGTCTTGATTATTATGAGAAAAATCCTTGTTTTATTATTGTTTCTTTCTTCTGTTGTAGTGTCTCAAGAATATAGCGAATTATATGTAATAGGTGATGCTACGCCAAAAGGCTGGAGTCAGGGGCACCAAAAAATGGAATTGATTGTATCGACTGATACAGATGAAATTTATGCATGGAAAGGTCCATTAAATGCTATGAATGGTAACAATAAACTACTATTTAAATTCTTGGCGACCAAAACAGATTGGCTACCTTCGTTTAATGCTACATCAGCAGAACATCAAACTATTGAGTTATATAAATCGTATCCAGTTGAAAAACGAATATCGTATAACCAGGGTGATATTCAATTTTCTGTTCCTGAAGATGGAATTTACACGGTTGAGCTTAATACGAAAAGATTTACCATGAAAGTTATACCTGAAGCAGTACCTGAAGACTGGCATTTAGCATTGGTAGGAACAGCCTTAAAAGGCTGGGGAACACTACCTGACCAAAGCGTTCAAATGAACTCTAAGAAGGATGCTAATAACCTTGTTTATACTTGGACAGGGAAAATGAATGAGGGTGGGGATGGATTTAAAATTTTAGTCAAAAACACTTCTTATGAACCAAGCTTTAGAGCCAACACCGCAAACCAAGAAATAACGATTGGCTCTACCTATGAACTTGTATATGGTAATAGCTCTACAGCTGATTATAAATTTATTATTCCTAAAACAGGATATTATACGGTTACGATTGATTTAGCTAAGGCTCTAATGACGGTTGATTACGTTTCATTGTATCTTGTAGGTGGTGCAACAAGCGCAGGCTGGCATATGGATAATGTTATTCCTATGACAAGAGATGCTGAAAATCCTAATCAATTTTCGATAATCCACAACTTAGCGGTTAATTCTGAAGGAGATGATCCTAATATGTTTAAAATATTAGGTCAAGACGATTGGTGGTATCCATTTTCTCTCCATCCTAATGCAAACGGAGAGTCTATACTTGCAGCACCTCTATCAATCAACGAAAGTTTTAATTCATCTTATGCTGATTATAAATGGTCTCTAATTTCAGAACAAGAAGGTTCCTATTTTATTTCAGTTGATTTAATGGGAGGACCTTCGATATCAATAGTAAGAAGTGAAATAATAGAAAGTGGCTCTAAGTTCTATCTAACACCCAATGCTAACTGGAAAGATGCAAGTGCTCGATTCGCAATGTATTATATGGATGATAGTAATAATCGTGCTTGGGCTAATTTTGTGAAAGTGGATGAAGATGTATATGAGGCTGTTACTCCCGAAGGGACTTGGACGGAAATTGTTTTTGTTAGAATGAATCCTGGAACAACTGAGAATAATTGGGATAATAAATGGAATCAAACAGCTAATCTGAGATATGATGGTGTAAATAATCATTATACGATAAATGAAGGATCTTGGTCAAGTGGTACTTGGGCATTTTACTCTATACCTATGAGAACCTTTACAGTTAAGGTTCCTCAAGGTACAGAAAAAGTATATATTGCAGGTACTTTCCCTGATAAATCATGGAAAAT
>CAYVWK010000338.1:0-1973 GCA_964455235.1 uncultured Paludibacter sp. | reverse complement strand
TAGTCGCTACGGATGAGCGGTGCGTCTGATGTGATCAAGGTTGGCTCCTATTCCAAATCATATTATGAACTCTGCAAAAAAGTTACACTCAAAGGTTCAAGTGGCCAGTTTTACCCTGCGTTCAGGAAGTTCATGATCTCCTGGAAACTCTTGCCGCTTTTGATGAATGCTTCCATTATCTGCCGGGCCTGATGCTCCTTTTTCGGAACCATGAGGTTCTCCAGATTGCCGGCCACGGTATCGTATTTCGCTTTCACCAGATCTTCCTGAGCTTTTGTGATCTGTGCTTCAATTGAAGATATACTCTTCGTTCTCGCCATCCTCATCATCTCCTTTGTTTTTTGCCGGAGTCCATCAGAGACATGCCATCAGAGAGCAGCCTGCTGATCTCAGTTGCCTTGAATTTCACATAATCCTCATCAAGGCCAAAGGCGCTGAGAATGGTTTTCTGCCTCTTGCTGTATCCTAGGATGTCACCACACCATACATTTTTGATTGGGAATAGCACCCAGGCACCTAGAAATCCAGTACAGTTCATACGAATCCTCATACATCAACATTTGCCAAGCACACATTTCACTTGGCTATACGCCGGCTTTAGCTTATCATGAAGCCGAGGAGAACGCTGTATGCATATCGTGCTGCTTTCCGGAGGATCCGGTAGACGCCTTTGGCCGTTGTCCAATGAAATACGGTCGAAGCAATTCATTAAATTCTTCAAGAAAGAGGATGGGACCTACGAATCCATGCTCCAGAGGGTCCATCGCCAGATTCGTTCAATAGATCCCAATGCCACCATAACCATAGCAACCTCAAGCACCCAGGTTTCAGCCATACACAACCAACTCGGCAAAGAAGTGGGAATCTCAGTTGAACCCTGCAGGCGGGACACCTTCCCCGCCATAGCCCTTGCTGCTTCCTTTGTGCATGACATCCAGGGAGTCGGAGAAGACGAGGCTGTGGTGGTCTGCCCTGTAGATCCCTTCGTAGACGATGACTATTTCGCAATGCTTGAACAAGTAGGCCTGCAGGCGCAAAAAGGAAGTGCCAACCTGGTACTGCTTGGCATCACGCCAACCTATCCTAGTGAGAAATACGGCTATATCATTCCAGCAGATACTAAACCAGTAAGCAAGGTTACCACATTCAAGGAGAAGCCCGATAGTACAACCGCACAAACCTACATCGATGCAGGGGCACTCTGGAATGCCGGGGTATTCGCCTTCAAACTCGGATATCTGCTTGGAAAAGCACACCAACTCATAGATTTCACCGATTACCGCGACCTGTATACAAAGTACGAAACCCTCACGAAAATCAGCTTCGATTATGCTGTTGTCGAGAACGAAGCGACAATAGAAGTAATGCGCTACAGCGGGCAGTGGAAGGACCTCGGAACGTGGAACACCTTAACGGAGGCCCTGAGTGAACCGATCATCGGGAAAGGCGAAATGGATGAGAGCTGCCATCAGGTACAAATCATCAATGAACTGGATGTTCCGGTGCTGACAATGGGCCTGCAGGATGTAATCGTATGCACCAGCGCCCAAGGAATTCTCGTCTCCGACAAGACCAAATCCGGCTTCATCAAACCGTTCGTCGATGCCATGGATCAAAAAATCATGTACGCAGAGAAATCGTGGGGGAACTTCAATATTCTTGATGTGGGAACAGAGAGCCTGACCATCAAGTTGACAATCCAGGCCGGCTGCCAGATGCAGTACCACAGCCACCAAAGGCGCAATGAGGTTTGGAACATCGTTGAAGGAGTTGGCCACGTAGTACTCGATGGCCGAACGCTTCAAGTACATGCCGGATCTGTCGTCTCCCTGCCGGCAGGGTGCCGTCATACCATCAGTGCAAAGACAGATCTGACCGTAATAGAAATCCAGACGGGAAAGGACATCACCGAGCAGGACAAGCAGGATTTTCAGTTGGAGTGATTAAAACGACCCAATCGCCCTTACTATGTG
>CAYVWK010000337.1:0-1973 GCA_964455235.1 uncultured Paludibacter sp. | reverse complement strand
TGCCGGTGCTGGTTTTACCAATACACGGTCTCCTAAGGGTTTAATGTTCATAATCATGAAATATTTTAAATTAATTATTAATAATCTATAGTTTTCAATTTCTCACAACTTGTGCCAAGGGAGCTTTCAGGGATTTATGTCATATTTTAGATAGAAATTGCAGCATTTCTGTGATTTAAGTTTGTCATTTTGTCAGTTTTTGTCATCTTTTATTACTGAATGACGACTCTAAATGTTGGATAGACGCTATTATTTGCTTAGCCATAGCTTGGTTAGAATAAGCAGGGAAAAGCTTGTTTTGACGTTTGTGAATTTCGGCTTCATCAAAAGGAATTTTGATAAGTTTTTCAATAGTTTTGATGATATCCTTTTCTGTATCAATAAGATGGCATAAATTTTCCAAATCACTTCCTTGTATCATAGCATCATTTACAATGATATGTCTTCCTGAACATAATGAATGTAAAAGCTTGATTTTCATTCCTGTAGCTTGGAATGTTATCAAAATATGTATATGTGCATTTGTCATTAAATCAGCCATTTCTTCCTGACTAAGATTAGCTTTTAACGCTATATTCTGATATTTTGCTGCTAATTTTTGTAGATTTTCTGGAGGATTTAAACCTGCTATTATCACCCGCTCTTTTATCCTAGAAAACACATTTTCAATAAGATAGATAGCTACCTTTGTGTTTTCAGGTACGGATAAATTTCCATGATATAGGATATAGTCGGATGCTCCAACTTTTGAACTGACTTCGTTATTAGGATGAAAACAAGGAATGTATAAAGATTTGATATTCGGGTAATTAGCTTTGAAATAAGCTTCATCTGTAGTCGAAATGGCATAAATAATATCCGCATGTTTCAACTTCTTCTCAAATAATTTTAGCTTGAAAGCTTCAATAAAATAGAATAGCTTATTGGCTAGCTGTTTAGTCGCTAAGGCTAAATGATAATAATAGTGATGTTCGATATTAGCTTCGCGAAACAGCTTGATTCTGTTTTTTAAAGAAGGATGATTGATGTAATAGCTTGAAATCAGTCCTTCAAATAAAATAGGATACGTGTCTTGTTGAAGATTTGCTAAAAGCACTTTGTTTTTTCTACTGATAACAGAGAAAGGCAACAGACTCAGATGGTGTGCAAATCGTAAATTTCGGGGATAATAGTAAACTTTTTCGCAATACTTCTGCAGTTCTTGCTGTTGCGGGCGCTTATATTCAAAACAATGTAGAATGATTTTATAACCCTCGTCATATAATGCTTTAAGTCTAAAAAATACATCTATCGCACCACCATAATTAGGAGGATAGGGCACATCAAAAGCAACGATATGCAGGGTTTTATCTTTCATTTACCTCAAAACCTCATCTATACAAATTCCTAAAACATCTACATCTACAGCAAAATACTCTATGTTTGTATCTATATAATTATTCTTCGCTAAGCGCACAGTTTTAACACCCGAGCGATGTGTATCTTTAGCTGGCTCAACTCCTTTTGGTGCTTGATACGACCAATATACCCGATTAGTAGCGTAGTCGATATTAATGCCTGTGATATAGCTAACAGCTTGGTCCATAGGAGAATCATCAATTCTAACAGCATCTTTACCTGTGATATTTGCTACCCAAAATCCAGCTAATTCTACAGGAAAAGTTACAGAAAAATAGATTTTTTTATTCACATGGTCGATGTCGAATGCGCGGATAGCATAATCTTGTAAAATAGCTCCTGATGCTGGAAGGATACCTGTTCCTGTAATGTTTTCACTTAAAATATCTTGTGCTGTAAAACGATAAATACCTTTACCAGAACCGCCTTTAGCCCAAAAATAGACATTATCATATAGATGTATTCCTCCATTAAGCTGATTGAAATTCAATCCATTGCCAAAATAACCTAATCTGTCAGCTTTTACTACATAATAAGGTAGCGTTGTTTGAGCATCAGCATCCCCTTTCCATTCA
>CAYVWK010000336.1:0-2004 GCA_964455235.1 uncultured Paludibacter sp. | reverse complement strand
AGGCGCTGGGCGCAGTCGTGGATTACTCCGATGTTTATCACACGGTCGGTATCTACCTTGGCGAGCTGACCGCAGAGGAAATTGCAACACTGAGAGGTTATGCCTACACCCAGCCGCAATACGCCATCGGCTATGAGGAAGCTAAGGCAAGGTATTCAGCCGATGACCTTGCGTACTTCTATGGGACCGACCGCAACAGCTTTACGAACTTCACAAACGCTCATGAACATCTTTATCACACCCTGAACCGCAGTGGGAAGTATTACTTCAAGGAAATCAAAACCATCATGGAGAATGGCACTACCGAGGAATTCTATGCCAATGTGGTAAAACAGGCTGTTGCAGAGGTAGATTACCATTCTGAGCGTCTGACCGTCTCCTTCCGCACGGACAATTCCTGCATCTATCAGGCGGATGCCATTGACAGCCTTACCACCTGCGTTCGCGGCATTGTTACCGCGAGACTGTCTGTCGCACCGAACCAGCTGACCGGTGCCGAAACCGCGATGCTTTGCAGACTCGGCTATACCCAGCTCTACAAGGACGTTGACCTGAGCATCCCTGTTGACGTTCACATGAACACCACCCCAGATTACAGGGTCAATGTCCACACCTTCGCTGCGCTCGGAGAAGCGTACTGATAAAAGGAGGATAGGCACAACATGAAGAAAACTAAATATCTCGCTTTTCTCTGCGCGGTGATCTGCCTGATCACCGCGCTTTCTGTTTCGGCCAGCGCTGCAGGAAGCGTGACCGATCAGATGGCCGCGAACAGCGCCGCATGGCATATTGCAAATGCAGCCGGCGACAAAGCAGCCTGTGACGCCCTTCACGCCGCCAATGTTGCGCTGGCCAATTCCGCAGCAAGCGGAGGAGGCTCAGCAAGCTACAACAGCTCCAGCGGCACTTGGAACATCACCACTTCTTCCGGAAGCACCATCAGCTCTTCTGGCTCAAGCAACGGTAAAACCAGCAGTATCTCTTATACCACAACCACTTCCAGCGGAAGCATTTCCAGTTCCTCTGACAGTTCCTATACCGACAGCTCCATCGGCGCGTACAAGAACGCAGGCGGAACAAACTCCGGCCTTCAGACGGCCTACAATAACGATGCCGAAAAAGTGTCAAGCACCGGTGCTTACGGCAACGAAGTTGCTGTTTCAACCGCGGCAAGCGAAGCCGCAGTGGCAAAGGCACTTCTCGGTCTGACAGATTCTCAGGCACAACAGCTCCAGAAAGACCTTGAGGCCTCCAAGAATACCTATGTCACTGCAAAAGCGGAATATAATGCCGCGGTGCAGTCCGGCAATACCGCTGCTGCAGATGAGGCAAAAGCAAAAATGGACGCCGCCCACGACAAGGCGCAGGCCACTCGTGACAACTATGGCTATACCGGCGATTCCGACGACTATACCGATGGCGGTTACTACTATGGTGACGGCAAAACCGAGAGCGACGGCGGAGGATTCTATGTCAGCGACATTACCCAGAGCTACAAGATCACCGCAGCTGCCGGTGAAGGAGGCACAATCTCTCCGTCCGGCACGGTAAACGTGAAGAAAAACGGCTCCCAGAGCTACACAATTACGCCTGCCTCCGGACATGACATTGAGCGCGTGACTGTGGACGGCGTGTCTAAGGGCGCAGTCAGCAGCTATACCTTCTCAAACGTGACCGGCCCTCATACCATCTCGGCGACCTTCAAGGCCAACGGCAAAATCTCTATCGGTGATGTGGGCATCACTGACGCACTTGGAGCAGACCTGTCTGGCGGCACGATCAAGAGTGGATACGGCATTTTTGCGGGCGTCAGCGGCAGTCACAGCGGAGTCACAAATGCCGCAATGACCATGACTTACAACTTCGGTCAGGGCAGCAAGACGGTAACGCTGCAGGAAACCTCCAGCGGCATGTTCAGTTTCCCCAAGAACAGTGACAGCCCAACAAACAAGCGCTGTATCTATATTCCCGTGGAAACTAAGGATTGCACTTACACACTTACGC
>CAYVWK010000335.1:0-2007 GCA_964455235.1 uncultured Paludibacter sp. | reverse complement strand
AAAACCGACTATCGGACACCATAGCAGCAGCAACAAATGTTTTTTCATAAGGTTATTTTTTAGGTCTGAACGACAAAAATTTTTGTTCTACCATATCGTAGGTTGGTATTTTTACGCCTTCTTTTCGCCCTAAATCAATAATGTCGAACAACTGACCCTTAATTTCAGATTCGTGTCCGCGTGCGATGTCTTTTTGCATGGAAGCGGTACTTTTCGGGTCTAAATGGTCAATAACAGCCAATCCTTTTTCCACGGTGTCGGCAGGCATTGGGATTCCGATTTTTTCACCAATGCGTTTGCTTTCGGAAATCAGTCCGATAAACGTGTCGCGTTCTTTGCCGGGGCGTTGTATCGGTTCCATGGTGCAATTATGGTAAGCTCCTGTGCAGGCCATGGCGGATATAAATGACCATTTTACAAATGTGTCGCGATTGATGTGGTCGGATATAATGTTGTGAATTTCTGCATTTTCCAATGATTTACTGATTTTATTCAAGCGTTCTGCATCAACATTTTGGTTTGGGCGTGCTCCAAATATCAGCCTAAAAACCTGTCCCATTTGGGTAATTTCACCCGGCGCGGAAACAAATCCTACGATATAGATACAACCGTCTAAAACTGTCATCTCCGGTACTAATTTTTGAATACGCGGTCCTGTTCCATACACATTCAGAATGGGAATAACCAGTGTATTTGGCTTGGCTGCTTTTTTCAATACTTCGCCAATAGAGTCGATAGAATAACCTTTGATACATACAAAAATAACATCGGCTTTGTCGTTGTATTCTTCTGCAGAAAAAGCTTTCAGTTTAATGTAATGTTCGCCTTTCATGTCCGATTTCAGGTGTAACCCGTTTTTGCGTATTTGTGCCAAATGTTCGCCACGTGCAATGCAGGTTACATCATTTCCTGCAAGTGCTAAAAATCCGGCAATACTGCCTCCAACTCCACCTGCTCCAACTATTAAATAGTTTGTTTTCATATTTTTATCGAGTATCTGTTTGATAATGAAATTTTTCTTGTCTGTCTATCGCTTGGTAACTCCGATGCCGTAATTGTCCGACAGTGTTATTTTGCCTTGTTTTATGGTAACTCCGTTAAAGCAGTCGTTACCAATGAGCAGGTTCCCGTCCAAGTCTGCCCAGTCGATGGCGGGCGAAATTTGTGCTGCGGCAGATATGGCACACGAGGTTTCCGTCATACAGCCCAGCATTACGCTCATATTGTTGGCTCTTGCTACCTGAATCATTTTCCATGCTTCTCGTAGTCCCGTACATTTCATCAGTTTGATGTTTATGCCCGAAAAGGCACCGACTAAAGGTTTTATATCGGTCAAGCGTTGTACACTTTCGTCGGCAATGATAGGCAGTGGACTGCGTTCTGTCAACCATGCGTGCGATTCTAAATCGGTTTTTGCCATGGGTTGTTCTACCAAAACAACGCCTTGTTCTTTCAACCAAAAAATTTTGTCCAACGCTTCTTGTTTGTCTTTCCAGCCTTGGTTGGCATCTACGTAAAGCGGTTTATTTGTGATGGAGCGAATGGTTTCTATCAGCATCTTGTCGGTATCGCGACCAACTTTTACTTTCAAAATAGAGTAGGGTGCTGCTTCCAATGTCTTTTGTTGAACAACTTCTTTTTTGTCTATGCCGATGGTAAATGAAGTAGCAGGTGTTTTTTCCGGATTTAGCCCCAATAACCGATACAGGGGTTGTTGCGTTATTTTTCCGATTAGGTCGTGTAGGGCAATATCAACAGAGGCTTTTGCGGCGGTATTTTTTTCTGCCAATCCATCTATGTACGTTAAGATATCTTCCAACAAAAATGGTGATGAAAATTGCGATAAATCTACTTTTTTCAGAAAGTTACAAACACTCTCTTGTCTCTCTCCCAGATATTGTGGTAACGAAGCCTCTCCATAACCTGTCAAACCATCGTAAGCTATTTCTACCAACACCACAGGAGTTGTTGTGCGCCATGGTCCCCGCCCACATGATCTGCGCGCGG
>CAYVWK010000334.1:0-2015 GCA_964455235.1 uncultured Paludibacter sp. | reverse complement strand
CATCGGCACATCGGCACATCGGCACATCGGCACATCGGCACATCGGCACATCGGCAAATCGGCACATCGGCACATCGCCACATTAAATATTGTACGCATCAATCAACAGCTGTGATTTCTCGAGCACCTTCACGACTTCGTAGCCTGATGCACCATCAGCGATTGCAATGGTTTTGTCTAAGTTTTCAACAAAATAGCGGAGCTCTTCTGTGAGTGGTTGTTTACGTTCGTAAGGGATGACCTCTGTTGGATTTTCAATTTTAATGGGGATACCTTGTTCAAATTCGATATGCTTGTCGTAGAAACGAATCTCTTTAGTAGCTGATGAATCCTCGAAAGTGAGCATACCCTGGCTGCCAATCACCACCAAGCGCTGCTCCTTAAAGGGATGAAGCCAAGACACAAAGATGTGAGCGTGGATATTATTCGGATACGAAAGCTGCGTCATGGTGTAGTCATACACATTTTTCTGAAGGAATTTAGAACCTTTAGACTCAATGTGGATAGCTGGCTTCCCAACTAAATAATCCAATACTGACACATCGTGAGGCGCAAACGACCAGAAGACATTTTCCTCTGTGCGCACCGTACCCAAGTTCAGACGAGTAGAGTATAAATAGTACAAATCACCAATTTTTCCTTCGTCAATCAGCTCCTTAATTTTGCGGATAGCAGGGTGGAAAAGCAACACATGTCCGACCATCAGTTGCACGCTGTGTTTCTTCGCTAAATCCACCAATTCCTTAGATGATTCCGCAGAAAGGGTCATCGGTTTTTCCACCATCACAGGTTTACCATGTTCGATGATTTGCTTAGCAATTTCAAAGTGCAAAGGCGCAGGAGCAGCGATGGTATAGCCATCAAAATCCTGTTTCAGCGCATCATCTAAAGAAGTGAAACCTTGTACAGGATAACTATTGAGTAGTTCTCCTAATCGTTTCGGATTCGCCTCGACAATACCGCCAAGGACACCTAAGTCATTTAAAGTACGGATGTGGTTTTGACCCCAACGGCCCCCACCGATTACGCAGATTTGTTTGTTGTTCATATGCTAGTTACTGGTTGCTCGTTACTAGTTGCTGGTTAAGTAGTGCAACTATTGAACGATTGTTTGTATTTTTTTGTTGAGTTGTTGAATTGTTGAATTGTTGAATTGAATGTTTGTTGAGTTCTACTCTTTAAAATCTTTATAAACTTTTATCTTTTAACTGATTCCATCCGATAATTTTTCCGTTATTACGTATGCTATTCGTATCACCTCCATAGATTAAATAAGGTTCAGCTTCTGGGTTTAATTTACGATAATAGTCCAATCCTTTAAAAAAATCAGAAGAAACGGTAGTAGCCGATTTTATTTCTATACATTTCATTTGATTGCCAGTATCTATCAGGCAATCCACTTCATTTCCAGTAGAGTCTCGCCAAAACCAAATAGGAGGAGTGATACACTGGTTCAAAAATCCCTTAGTAATATCAGCAATAATCATATTTTCAAACAATGCACCTTTTGCCCAATGAGTAGCCAATTCCTCTTTTTTTCGTATTCCTAAGAGACTGCAAACCAATCCTGTATCGTAAAAATAAAGTTTTGGGGTTTTAAGAATACGTTTTGAAAAATTCTGATGATGCGGTTGTAAAAAAAACACAATAAAACTACTTTCTAAAATTGAAAACCATGATTTTACTGTCTTTAAATCTACACCGACCTCATTGGCAATATTATTATAATTAAGCAATTGCCCTACTCGTCCCGCGGCAATTCGTAAAAACTTCTGAAAAGTAAAAAGATTCGAAACATTCACTATTTGCCTTACATCTCGCTCAACGTAGGTTTGGATATACGAAGGGAAAAACAATTCTGGTTCCATATCCATTTGATGGATACGCGGATAAAACCCTTGAAATATAGCAGTATCAATATTCCCAACTTTCTCTTTATCCGCGCTTTGTAATTCTGATATACTTAGTGGCAATAAATGAGACACAAATACCCGCCCTGCCAAACTTTGCGATAT
>CAYVWK010000333.1:0-2023 GCA_964455235.1 uncultured Paludibacter sp. | reverse complement strand
ATAACGTCTTTATAAATAGTTAATCTATCTCGAATTCCTTTGATGCAGTAATAAAAGGTTTCATCAAGTCTTGCATAGCCAGTAGGACACTTTTCATCACATAATACAGACTGGATCAATCCCCCCGGCATTTGCCAGTCGTTTCTTGATTTGCTGAACATTTTCAACAGACGGATAGTTTTTCGTAAGAATTGACCCTTTCTCTTAACTTCATCGCGAAACCAACTATTGATCGAACTTGGATTTCGGCCTCTCCATTCACTACCCGCATGTTCATACGAATAAGAACCATCATAACCAGTAGTCCTTCGATAAACGGCAATGTCAACATGATAGCCATCTGAATAATAAACCCTTACACAGTTAATTAACGCCTCCGGGTCTTTTTTAAACCCGGTGTACACCATTTTCAGTGAATCAACCACCATGTGTTTGACGGCAATTGATCCTAAACCATCAAGGTTTCTAGAATCGAAAACTACTGCAACATCTATGTCATAATCATTCGAATCATTTTGCACGATAGTTTTCATTGCAATACTACCTTGAGTAATTACCTCAGCAATTTTATAATCCTTATTGTTATCTAAATTGTATTTCACCAAGCCTTCTTTCAAACGCTTTATATTCAACTTCTTCTTTTCTTGAAGATCCGATTGCACCTCAGACGAGAGCACAACAAACCTTTTATAAAACTTTTCCATCTCATTACTTAAATCAAACACAATATTACTTCCATTCAGTATTAAATTTAATTAACTCCCCGACATTACTTCCATTCACAACTATTCCCAACGGATATTTTGGCTCACTTGAGGTATTGTAATGATATGAGACAACTTCTGTTATCCTATTTTCCATATGCAATAGATCTTCTCCAAGGGAAAACGCCAAACAACTTTGGATCGCGGAAACTAAATGAATTCTTCGAACCCCATCTACTTTTGAAACGGCTTGGAGAAGGTTGGAAATTTCTGAAACGTAATTTCTTAACTGATAAAGATTAAATATCTGGTTGTCACAACATTCTGATGGTTTCACAACCAAAATTGGAAGACCTTCAAACTGTATTAAATCGTAATTATTAATTTCTGCAGTAGTTGATAAGGCTACAACGACCTCGGAACCTGCAATGTTATGAATTCCAGGGATTTTCAGTGGAGGATAGTTTATACGTTTCCGTTCGAGTTCGCAGTAATTACTCTGTTGTCTATTATATTCGAAATATCGCTCAATTTTTCTTCCTCTACTACTCACCCCTGCAAAAATGACAAACGGGATAGGAGCCATTCCTGTAAAACATTTTTCACCGTCATCTTGAGCTGAAAAAGCTTTCATGTAGTGAATTATTTGTTCTCTTGCTCTATTCCATGTACTCTGATTAAGACTCGAAATATCATCCTGAGCCCAAACGGTATCAAGGAGTATTTCTTTCACTTGGTACTCAAATAATCCTAATTTAGGAATCCCATCTGTCCCTGACAAAATCTTTCTCATTTTTCCAAGCATATTCATGATATATATATGCTTATTCAATCTATATCTTGTTACAAATCCCAAAATTACCAATAGACATCCCACCGCCAATTGAAGAAAGTCTGTTGGAGAATCAACTGGATTCTTAATATTGAACACTTCTGATAAAAAGGCTATCACTGTTTCAAACTTTCCGGAAAATGAACTTACAATTAAACCTATTCCAGAATAGATTAGCATCCTAGAAATTGAGTCATGTCTTCTTTTTATTATCAAAGAAACCAAGATTGCGACAATGATAGAGAGAATTACAATTATTACCGCGATTACACTTCTCATAAAATCTCTTCAAATATGACACATCACTAAATAGCTATTACACAGGAATGATAGGAAATTATTCACTTGAATATGAAACACATAGGAGTATTCTACACCCAGAAGATCAAATTAGAAATCAATTTCAGGAATTTTTTTACTATTTGAGGAACAAAGGAACAAGCAGAACAAGGAATCCCTATATATTATACGCGTGCGTATAGGCGTA
>CAYVWK010000332.1:0-2028 GCA_964455235.1 uncultured Paludibacter sp. | reverse complement strand
TCGGGCATTATGGTGGGACTTGGTGAAACTGAATCGGAAGTAATTGAAACAATGGACGACTTGCGTGCTGTTAATTGTCAAATACTAACAATTGGGCAGTACTTGCAGCCAACAAGGCAACACGAACCTGTTCATCAGTTTGTTACTCCCGAACAATTTTTGCGATACAAAGAAATAGGTTTAGAGAAAGGATTCCGATTTGTTGAGAGTGGCCCACTAGTAAGATCCTCTTACCATGCAGAGAAGCACGTATAATTATAAATTTAATTATTAAGATTTACAAAGAATGCACAATAATATAATCTATAAAGATCTAGGGATTACTTCTTACAAAGAGACTTGGGATTATCAAGAAGAGCTTTTTCAAAAGGTGATAAGTGCAAAGCTAAATGGAGATACTGACAAAGAGCAGTATATTCTTTTTTGTGAGCACAAGCATGTATATACACTTGGCAAGAGTGGCAACAGGCAAAATTTACTAATTGCGGAACATGTATGCAAAAGTAAAAATATTGATTTCTTCCCTATTAATCGTGGAGGGGATATTACGTATCATGGACCAGGACAATTGGTCGTTTATCCTATCATCGACCTTGAGGAATTAGGAGTTGGCATCAAAACCTACATTTCCATGATTGAAGATGTGGTCATTGAGGTTTTGAATACATATGGAATAAAAGGTGAAAAGGATGAAAAAGCAATGGGTGTGTGGATTGACAAAGATAATCCCACTAAGGCGCGAAAAATATGTGCTATTGGTGTTCGGGCAAGCAGATTTGTAACAATGCATGGGTTAGCCCTAAATATAAACACCGATTTATCATACTTTTCATACATAAACCCCTGTGGATTTACCGACAAAGCCGTAACATCCATGCAACAGGAATTGGGAAAATGGATTGATCTAGAAGAAGTTTCAAAAAGAATGAAAGATGCATTTGAAAAAATATTTGACATTAAACGTAAAACGAAACTCAACAATATTGGACATAAATAATAAAGAATTATCTTTACAGAATAATTTTTGATAATAAGAAATGGATAGCGTTTTTATACAGACCCTACAAAACAAAATAGATTGGCTCAATTATGTAATATTCGATTTTAAATGGATCTACTTCGATCTATGGTCGTTAGTAACCTTATGGAGTGGAGCCCTCTTATTCGTAATAATCTCGGCATTGAAAATAAAGAAAAGGTGGCACGTACTTCTTTCTTTGTTAGTAATTGCACAAATTGCCCAAGATACGTATCCCAACACGGTGCCCGATATGTATTGGCTAACAAAGCTAATTAGTACAGCTAATGACTTATCAATCGGAATGCTGGGTGGCTTTTTAATGTACTCATTCTTTAACTGGAACAAAGGACGTAGATATAGCCTATGGCTTGCAACATTTATGTCGGCAATCACCATCGCATTTATTTGGGTGGGCACATACGGATATAGCTACAATATTGCGTTCTTTAATTCACCAGCAATCAACTGGTGGGCATTTACATGCTGGACCCTCTCGGGTGCAATCATGCTTACAGCATATCAGCTATTTAAGAGAAAGATGAGACCAATATTTGCAGCATTCACAATTTGGGCAATATACATAGCCATACTTCTTACATTGGAGTATCTAGCTTTTCATGTATTCACATTTCAGGAGGCAACTCAAGGCACTACAGCACTGATATTTGATGTTATTCATGGACGACCAGAAATGCACGTATTCTATACAACATCTACATTCATATTTGTTAGCATGTTTGCCACACTATCTACAATCTTCAAAAGATATGACAGAGTAGCTTTGCCAGCATAAAAAAATAGTATAATACAAAATGTAAAATGAAAAGGAGATGCAAAACTAATTGCATCTCCTTTTCTATTAAACAACGAACACAATTAAAAACCTACTCAATTGCCGCTTGTGCTGCTGCCAATCTTGCAATAGGCACACGGAATGGAGAGCAAGACACATAGTTGAGCCCTACATGATGGCAGAACTTAACAGATGATGGTTCGCCACCGTGCTC
>CAYVWK010000331.1:0-2029 GCA_964455235.1 uncultured Paludibacter sp. | reverse complement strand
GCTGAGAACTCCTGTACCACCTATTATTAATATATTCATAAACAACAATATAACAAAGATAATAGGCTCCTCTTAAAATTTAAGCATTGTACCCGCCCAACTAAGTCCTACCCCAAAGCCAGTTATCATAACATTCATATTCTGGTGTATTGTTCCATTCTCCATGCAATCCTTTAATCCAATCAGTACAGTAGAAGAAACTGTATTACCTGTATTCTCCAGATTAATGTAAAACTTCTCTTTCGGCAAACCACAAACTTTCCGGATAGTATTTAACATAAACTTATTAGCTTGATGGAATACAAAATAGTCTACATCTTCTTGAGAAAATTGATTTTTTTCCAATACTTGCTTCATCATAGTCGGAACTGCCTCTAAAGTAAAGTTGAATATAGCTCCACCATTCATGTATAAATAATCATCATACCAAACATGATCCTCGTCATCCTTAATAGATAATCCGGTGCTTCCCGGATGCCGAGAAGCACCTGT
Source organism: uncultured Paludibacter sp. (assembly GCA_964455235.1). Classification (GTDB taxonomy): domain Bacteria; phylum Bacteroidota; class Bacteroidia; order Bacteroidales; family Paludibacteraceae; genus Paludibacter. The sequence continues at coordinate 1,537 of CAYVWK010000331.1, read as the reverse complement.
CTTTACTATCAGATTATTTGCTCCATTGCCATCTGTTCCTAATACAAATTCGCCTATTTCAGCAAAGCCATCTGTTGATACCAAACAAGCGGCTGCTCCATCACCAAAAATAGAACGATTACCCTTGTCAGAAGGATGAAGATATTTATTGTATGTTTCTGATGTGAGAAGCAAAACATTTTTGGCAATACCTGATGCTATTAATCCTTTCGCAATAGCTAATCCATATACACACCCTGAACAGCCCAAATTATAATCAAAGGCACCAATATCAGTACGTAGCCCTAATCGATGTTGTAATACACAAGCTGTGGACGGCAAATAATAATCAGAACTTTGCGTACAAAGCAACAGGAAATCAATATCCTTTGAATCAATGGAGTATTCTTCAAAAAGTTTCTTTGCTGCCTTTTCAGCCATATCTCCTGCCGTCTCATCAACCGCAGCAACATGACGAACATTCACACCTACTTTAGATGCCACTTTTTCAACACTCCATTCAGGAAACTCACTTACCAAGTCTTCATTCGTAACAACTTGTTCGGGTAAGTAGTAACTAATAGCTTTTATATATGCTCCCATTTTATTATAAATCATTCGCCCCACCAGTCAAGTCAATACACGACCCGGTCATCCATGATGCCGCATCCGAAAGCAGGTAAATAGCAAGATTTGCTACATCATCAGGATGCCCGTATCGCTTCAAAGGGTATTTCAATTGTTCTTTTTCCAAATCCTCCTTAGTCAATCCGCCTTTATAGATCAAGTCAGTCCACACCATAGCCGGACAAATGCAGTTGACGCGTATGCCACGAGGAGCCAGTTCTAAAGTCAAGCATTTGGCATACGAAATAATAGCCCCTTTGGAAGCGCTATATAGAGCATTCCCTATACTGGGGGCATTGGCTGCACGAGAAGCAACAAATACGACAGATGCAGACTTATTAACCTTTTTTGCAGACAACAAAGCCGTTTGCAACAAGACCGGAGCCTTGAAGTTAACATTCATCACATCCTCTATATCGCCTTTATCAATCAGTTTGCATGGTTTACGATGCCCGATACCGGCACAGTGTACAATGCCGTCTAGTTTAGGAATTGAAGAAAGAATTTTTAAAATATCCACCTCTTCGGTTAAATCTCCTATTATGGATATATGCCCTTCTCCCACCAATAACGAACGAGTCACGTTCAGCCGGTCTACATTACGCGCAGTTATAACAACAGATGCTCCCATCTTAGAACAGGCTATAGCAATGGCTTGCCCAATGCCCGCCGATGCACCTGTGACTAATACCTGCTTACCTTCAAGCGAAAACGGATTGAAAGTTTGAGCCATTCTACTTAGCCTCTACTAAATTAAACAATTCCTCAACCGTTTCACATGAACGTATCTCTTTACCTGTTATTTCTTTATTATAGGTCGTTTTTACAAAAGCGATAATAGACATTGCTGTTAGCGAACTCCATTCGTCCAAATCTTGATACACAGTATCCATTTGAATTTCAGCGACATCCGTATCTTCAAATTGTTCAG
>CAYVWK010000330.1:0-2052 GCA_964455235.1 uncultured Paludibacter sp. | reverse complement strand
TCTGATATATCAAGTGCAACCATATTCTATACAATAGATGGCTCGCCGCCAACGGTGAAGAGTGAGAAATATAATGAACCTATTCTTTATTCAAGCAATACTAAGGTTAGTGCAATTGCCTTTCTCGAAGGAGAAGTATCAGAACCAGAATCAAGATATTGTATGACGCTAACTTCCAAAATCACTTTTGGATCAGTTACATTGTTATTGTTTATCATCGCATCAGTTACGTACCTTAAGAAGATTAGGATAAAAATTAAGGAAAAAATGCTTAAAAATGCAGAGCTTGAACAAAGAATTAGAGAGGAGATGAAAAAACAAGAAGAAGCTGAACGGAAAGTTGAGGAAGAAAGGCAAGCGGAAATTGAGGAGAAGAGAAGGCTGGAACAACAAGCCCTTGATGAAAAGAGAAGGCTGGAACAACAAGCCCTTGATGAAAAGAGAAAGAGGGCAAAGCAAGCTGGAATTGAGAGGAAACGAAAAGCTTGGGAGGAAAATAGAAAGTTCTTTGTGCAGTCCCAATGGCAAGACTTCTGTTTTTACTTTGAACTTGGTTTTTTTTCAATTGAATATGGCATGGTTAAGCTAAGAATTATTAACAGCAATGGAGAAGAGTTGTTGTTTAACATATCCGAAAAGTCTTTCAATAATAACCCATTTGATGGTCAAGCACTTGTCGAAATTAGAGTCGCAATTAGTAAACTTTTTGCCAGTCTTGCTGAACGAGGTTTCACATATTCAAATACTGTTATTGATTCTATTGTTGCTGGAATTCGAAAGAATCTAGATTATCATGTCAAAAAAGAATTCATATTTCGGAATGAAACCAAATCTCATTCTGAAGTAAATGGAATACCTAATATAGAACAACCTCTATCTAAACCAGAAAATAGAAATGAGGATGTAGATAATTCCTCGCTTCAAATTGGAGCATCTGGGTCATTGCAAGAGCCAGCCACCCCAAAAATGATGAATAAGAATAATGAGAACAACCTGGGATTACAATCGATTTTAGCAGAGTTGGATGGCATGATAGGCCTCGATAGGGTGAAAGAGGAAATACATACGATAGTAAACCAGGTACGAGTGAACCAAATGAAGAGAGCTGCAGGCATCAAGACTGATATGGGTTCAATGCATTTGGTATTTTCTGGTAACCCAGGTACAGGTAAAACAACTGTAGCAAGGATAGTTGGAAGGATTTATACAGAACTCGGAGTTTTAAAGAAAGGTACGTTTTTGGAAGTGAGCCGCTCAAAACTTTGTGCAGAGTATCTAGGCCAGACAGCGATTAAAACTGAAGCTGTAGTTAAGTCTGCCATCGGCGGCGTGCTTTTCATTGATGAGGCATATTCATTATATCAAAGCAATCAGGACGACTATGGCAAGGAAGCTATAGATACTTTGTTGAAGCTGATGGAAGATCAAAGGAAGAATCTTGTTGTAATAGTCGCTGGTTATACAAACTTGATCCAGACTTTTTTATCCTCTAATCCAGGGCTAGAATCAAGATTCACCACAACCATTCACTTCGAGGATTATAATGCATCAGATATGTATCGTATCTTCGAGGTGTTCTGTAAGAAAGACGGATATACGCCTTCTCCTGGTGCAAGTACCATTCTTAAAGAATATTTCCAAGATTTATATGATGCCAGATCAGACAATTTCGCGAATGCTCGCGAGGTAAGAAATGCGTATGAGAAGGCATTAAAAAACCAGTCTAATAGGCTTGCAAAGGTATCGCATTCTCCAAGTAGAAGAGAATTGCTGACGCTGGATGAGGAAGATGTATCGCGATTGAAATAAGTTGTTACATGCTGAATTCAAGAGCCATGGTTGCACGAGAAGGCGGCACTTTCCGCTCCATCCAAGGATATTTCTAGAAATCACTATGAAACCGTGATACAAATGACGAACCATGCCTGACGAGAAAAGGAAACCCATCATACATGTCATTCCAGCCAAGCGACATTTCAAGCGTCTCCGCGTTGCCTTGTACTGCCGTGTGAGCACACAAATGGAGCGACAGCTTCAGAGTCTTTCGGCCCA
>CAYVWK010000329.1:0-2053 GCA_964455235.1 uncultured Paludibacter sp. | reverse complement strand
CGTTCTTTAGCACCAAGGATGTCCTCCTCCATGATGCCCGCGCAGATGCATCCCGTGCTCAACATCCGGGTGAACCATGGATGCTCCATCACATGCACATACCGCACCCTCGTGCACCCACAGAGCTCGCAGGTGAAGTCATCCGACTCGTGATCGCTGACACGGACGCAACGCCACCCGGTCAACGGTGCCCCGAGTTCCCACAGCGTCCTGCGACATTTTGCTATGTAGGGTGAGTTCTCCAAAGCTGCCATGCTCTCATCGAGCGTGGCACATCCATACCTCAGTATTGTGGTGAAGATGTGCGGGAACGGTTTCGGCAAGAAGTAATTGGGTGGTCCTGTTTTCGAACTCCCCTCAGCTGATCTTGGTCCCCGCATTCCATTCTCTTGCTCAAGCATTGCTCCTCCAATGCGGGACAGGTGGACAGCCGGGACAGTGTGTCCTATATATGTATACGCGTGTGTATGGGTGCCCATGTTGCATTCCTCCCTCTCCTAGCAGCTGCATACTCTTATTGAGTTGTTGCTGTCCATCTGTCCCGAATCCCCTGTTATTCGTTTTCTGTGAATGAATTGCATCACTGGACAGTGTGGGGACAGCCTTCATCATAAGCTGTCCCGGAGTTGCAGCTGTCCCGTGTGTAGCCTCTCTGACGCCCGTAGATGGGGAAGTGGGCTCGGGGGGCCCTGTCCCAACCCTCGATGTGTTGCATGATGGCGGTAAGCAGGTATGATTCGTTTTTGGACAGGAGTGCTGGATCCTTGTTCAGGCATTCGCACCAGATCTCCATGTTGCAAACCGTACTTCTTCTGACAGTGCCCTTCGCCGTCATGCCAGTGTTCCTTTCGGAGAGGAACGCGCGTCGTTCATACATATCCATCGCATCCCAGTTCTCGGGAAGCAGGGTATCAAGGAATATCCTGACAAGACCCTCACGGTCATCGTTTTCCATAGCTCCTATCTGCACGGCCTCGGCCTCATCAAGGAAGTCTCCCTCGAGATACAGCTTTTCCCCGCTCTCCCAGATGGCCTTTGCCTCCGCCCAGAACTGGGTTCGGTATGCTTCAGTGGGTTGCCACACCATCCGGTGACGTTCCAGGTGCGACTTGATGACCCAATACCGCCGGTTACCGGTGATATCGCGCAGGTACCCGTGTTCGCCGTTGACCGTCGCGATGATCACGCTCTGGCGCGGGTGGCTTTCGACCGTCTTGCCGTAACTGGGGCGGTATTGGTCGTCGGAGGTGGAGAAGAACGCCTTCACGCGTTCGATGTCGGCTTTCTTCATGCCGGCCAGCTCCCCGATCTCCGCGATCCAAACTCCCTGCAGCTTCTCAGCCCCTGCCTTTGACTCCATGTCAGCCAACGAGAGGGTTTCCGAGTAGTAGTCACTTCCCACTAAGTCCTTGACGATCGTGCTCTTGCCGATACCTTGCTCGCCGTCGAGCACCAGGACATTGTCGAACTTTGTTCCCGGGTGGTATATGCGAGCCACTGCTGCAGCAAAGGTCTTTCGGGTCACTGCCCTGACATAGGGAGTATCGTCGGTTTTTAGGTAACGGATGAACAGTTCCTCGACCCTCTTGACGCCATCCCATGGTGGAAGGCCGTTGAGATAATCGCGGATAGGGTGGAAATGGCGATCGTCTGCGATCTTCGTGAACGCCACATCGTGATTGCGGCTTGAGAATGCGAGATAGCGGGAGTCGATGAGAGACTTCAATTGAGCCGTATCTGCATCACGCCAGAAGCTGTTTCCCACCGGCCTGTCCCAAGGCAGCTTAGATGTGACTTGGATGCGCCCCGCCAGGTCGTTGAATGCGAACCCTGCGAAATCTGGATCGTTGCTGAGGATCAAGTTCAAATTCCATACACTGTTCTCCAACAGACTGCTTCGCGGCATGTAGCGCAGTTGTTTCTCCCAGTCGCCATCGGATGAGAAATCGACATTCGCCTCAGCACGTCGTTCATGGGTGATCAACGTCTTCACACGCTCATCCTTACTTACCAGGTCTGCCATCTCCTTGAAGGACTTCTTCGCATCGTCATC
>CAYVWK010000328.1:0-2063 GCA_964455235.1 uncultured Paludibacter sp. | reverse complement strand
CATCAGCAGCCCAGGGCTTAAAGTCTGAAAGACTTTGACCCTGCCAGCAGCCGCGCAAGAAAAGGGTGAATTGAAGGGCGCGAGGATAGAGGACGGCAAGCAAGGGCCCTATCATGCACATGCGAAGGGGTCGTGCCGGCCATGGATTGCTCAGGCGGCCCCAGCGCCATGGGAAAACCAAGCCGCCTTGCCGCCGCGCTCCCCGCGGCTACGCGCGCTCGAGGAGGAAGTTTAGGTAGTTGCTGCCGGGGCTGAGGGGATATTCAAGCTCGAGGAGGTAGAGGCCATCGGGGAACGGGCTGCGGCCGGGTATGCGGCGGACAGAGGCGGCGGGCGCGCCCTCCCAGGAGAGGAGGCCGACCCCCGCGCGCACGGCATTTTCAAGGCGCGCGGGGGGATAGGGCGTCTGAAAGGCGTAGCGAATGGCGCCGGGGGCATCGGATTCGACAATGTCGATGAGCCGTGCCGTGCCGTCCTCCCGGTCGAGCATCAGTGTGCGCTGGTAAAAGCGCACGCCGCTCCCGGGGTAGAGCCCCGTCATGTCCATGGAGAGATCGGCGCGCCCGTCGCCAAAGGCGCAATCCCCCGCGCCGGGGGCCTCCGATTGGCGCACGCCGTTGAGCGCCGGCGCGTCGCCGGGGCCCGTCACAAGAAAAGGCGTGGCCTCTATGTACACGCACAAGCCCCCTGCGTTTCCCCGCCCCCCCGCGTGCATAACGGCCAGCATGCCGCCGCCGCGCGCGGCCAGGAGCGCGCAATCCGGGAGCGCCGCATGCCGAAGCCGGGGCGGCGCGCCGTGGGCGAGCCCCGCCTCGATGTCCACGAGCATGCGCCCGGTGAGCGAGGACAGGGGCCCGGGGCTCGCCCGGAACAGCTGCGCCCCCAGCGCGCGCACCGCGTCGTCGCCGCCGGCTTCGCCCAAGAACGCCAAATCCGCGCCGTTTAGCCCCCCGCGCACCCCCTCGCCCATGGGATCGACAAACGCCGTGCCGCCCAAATGCGCCATGAGAAACTCGTCCAGCCACTCGGCCATGGGCAGCGCCCGGCCCAGCACCGAGGGCCCCGCAGCCCTGCGCACGAGCAGCCATGCGGCGGTGGCCGCCGTCCGGTCGACGAGCGCATCCTCCAAAGGCAAGCGCGCCCCCCGGCCGATGAGCCCGTCCATCCGCCGACCCACCCGCCGGGTGAGCGCGTATGCGCGCGCGCTGTCAGTCTCAAGAAGGAGCGCCGCCACCAGCGCATCGGAGAGGATTGCAAGCGCATGCTTGGCCTCCCCAGTCAGGCACGGGTAGTCCTCATGGGCGATCAGTGGCGTGAACACCCGCCGGCGCGCCTCGTAGAGCATCCGCGCCTCCGTGCGCGCATCCAGCCGCCCCAGGCGCTTGCCCCATGCAAACAGGCACGCTGTCTCCGCCGCCATTCGGTCAATGGTCGGGCGCATGTCGTCCTCAAACGGCGTCTCCGGCTGCTCCGCCCACGCGGATTCCTCCGCAATGGCGCAGATCAGATCCCGCGCTTTCTCAAGGCTCTCCTCCGGAAGCCCCGTGCGCACCAACGCCTCTAAATCTGCCCGCCGATCCCGCCGGATCTCTAAATACCCCGGGCCCCGCCGGGCCGAAAGCGGCATGTCCGCGTGCGCCCGCTTCAGCGCCCGGGCGTATGCCGCCCGCAGCCCCACCTCCGCCGCGCCCGTCAGCCGCGCCATCTCCACGCGCAGCTCCGCCGCAACCTCTAACCCCTGAAAATACACGCCATCACCTCCCGGGGGCGGGGACAAGGGACCCCAGGGGCTCCGCCCCTAGAGCAATCCTCAAAAATCCCGAGAATCCCGCCCAGTCTTTTCGCCCAATGCGGCGTCGCTGTCGGCTCGACGTAGCTCTGCTACGCCTTCGCCTCGGCTCCTTGCCTTGGACAAAAATCCTTGGCCGGTATTTTTGCGTCTTGCTCTAAATGTGCAAAAGGTGTAAATAAGACTTGACAAGCCGGAGCGGGCGGATAAAATGCGCTTAGGCCCCAGGCCCCAGGCCCCAGGCCCCAGGCCCCAGGCCCCAGGCCCCAGGCCC
>CAYVWK010000327.1:0-2066 GCA_964455235.1 uncultured Paludibacter sp. | reverse complement strand
CGATGAAGTGATTATTCCTGCACCCTATTGGGTAAGTTATCCTGAAATGGTCACTTTAGCAGATGGAAAATCCGTGATTGTTTCAGCTGGAATTGAGCAGGATTTCAAAATTACTGCGGCTCAATTAGAGGCGGCTATCACCCCAAAAACTAAAGCATTGATTCTATGCTCTCCTTCCAATCCTACAGGCAGTGTATATTCAAAAGAAGAATTAGAATCTTTGGTGAAAGTCCTTGAAAATCATCCCAATATCTATATTATTTCAGATGAGATTTACGAGCATATCAATTATGTTGGTTCACACGAAAGCATCGCTCAATTTGAGAGTGTTCGCGATAGAGTGATAGTAATCAATGGAGTATCAAAGGGTTATGCTATGACAGGTTGGCGTATTGGTTGGATGGCGGCTCCTACTTGGATTGCGAAAGCTTGCAATACTTTGCAAGGTCAATATACTTCTGGACCCTGTTCTGTAGCTCAAAAAGCGGCTGAGGCTGCTTATACTGGCGATCAATCCTTCGTGAAAGATATGCAGATTGCATTTGAAAGACGTGCAAAATTAGTGGCAGCATTAGCATCAGAAATTCCAGAATTTAAAATTACGAAACCCCAAGGTGCTTTTTATATTTTTCCTGATATCAGTGCGTATCTTGGAAAATCATATCAAGGAAAAACAATAGAAACATCAGGCGATTTAGCAATGTATCTTCTTGAGGTTGGGCATGTTGCCTGTGTAGGTGGTGGTGCTTTTGGTGCACCAACTTGCTTACGATTGTCCTATGCAACATCAGACGAAAACTTGAAAGAGGCTTTTAGTCGTATTAAAAACGCTTTGGCCAACTTACAATAAAAATAAAATTCATTAAACAAACCCGATATTTGTTTGTTAGAACGTGCGACAAAACGAATTTTAATAAAATTAATTTAATCGAGTATGCTGAAAATCGTTAAGAGTAAGCTCTATTTAAACATTATGAAAATGAGAAAATCTTTATTTTTTATTGCGGTTTTACTAGTTTCACTTGCAACAGTAAATGCACAAGAATTAACTTCTAAAAAAGGAACTCCTATTTTACCACAAGCTGGTGATTGGGCTATTGGTGTAGATGCAGCTCCATTTTTGGATTATGTAGGTAATTTTATTGGTGGTGATGGTCTAAACGTATCCCCAACCTTTGATTTTTTAACCACAAATCAAGCGTTTTCTGCTAAATACTTCGTGGATAATAACAAAGCTTACAGACTGGGCTTGTTGTTAAATTTAGGTACTGTGACTAATACGTCAAAAACACCTCGATTGCCAGTGGCTACTCCTATTACCTATGTGGATGATAAAACAACAGTTAGCAATACGAATGTAGCGCTTTCTGCTGGTATGGAGTGGAGAAGAGGTATTGGTCGTTTGTATGGTTTCTATGGTGCAGAAGCTGGTCTTGGTTTGGGTTCTACAACTACAAAATTTGAGTATGGTAACCCTATTTCAACAGATAATCCTGTTAACCAGACGCTGTCTGTTAAATCAGGATTGAACTTTGGATTAGGACTACGTGCATTCGCAGGTGTTGAGTATTTTATATTACCTAAAATTTCAATTGGAGGCGAATTTGGTTGGGCTGTTGAAATGTTAGCTAGTGGAGAAGGAGAAGTGATTCAAGATAATTGGACAGGTACAGGTATCAATACTGTTACTACTAATACTGGAAAAACTTTTGTTCTTGGACTTCAAAATGATAACAACAGTACCATCTTCGGTCCTGCTGGTCAGTTAAGATTGACTTTCCATTTCTAAGGATTGGTAGTAAAAGATTTTAAATATGAAAAGGGGGTGTGTGCTCCCTTTTTTTATACCTTTTTTCTTCTGAAAAACAAACATTATATGAAGGTATTTGTTTGATAATAAGTTGTATAGTATTGATTTTCTGTTTAAAATTAAATTCAGTACTTTTGTAGGCTCAAAATTAAAAGGTATTAGTCATAAAAATAAAAAATAAAATAATGAAAAAGAAAGCTCTATTGATGATTTTAGATGGTTGGGGAATTGGAAATGGCTCTAAATCAGATGTGAT
>CAYVWK010000326.1:0-2076 GCA_964455235.1 uncultured Paludibacter sp. | reverse complement strand
CTCATCTACGAGACCTACAGCGAGACTGCCTATGTCAACAAGGGCGAAAACCTTGGCTATCCCCTGAACCCCAACTCCCAGGAGTTCCTCCTTCAGCTCGACCTTGGCCTTGCCCAGGGCTGGACAACCCAGAGCATCCTCAAGTATCAGGTGCGCAGCGGCCAGTACGGTCACTCCATAGAGCAATTCTATGATTATAATGGTCCCACAACCTACGAACCCAAGGAGTTCTGGGACAATACCTTTGAGCATGCGCTGACTGTGGAGATGCAAGTAGCCAAGAAGTTTGCAAAGATGCCCATCGAGGTACATGCCCGGTATCGGTTTACCACGGTTTGGGAAAGAGAATTAACCTATTGGGGAAATACTGAACGTTTTGATGGGCAGACCATTGGCTTTAAACCCTGGAAGGACCCTTCCCATGACCATGTGCTCCAGGTTGGCCTGAAGATGTATTTCTAAGAGAAAATTCTGCAAATTAATAGCTTTTAGAATGGGCAAAGAAGAAATTCTTTGCCCATTGCTACATGTATCTTGAGGTTTTTTTACAGGTTTTTGTTATGCTTCTGCCCTTTTGTTATAAGGCTGACACGTAACCCTTGCAGGTTGCTGATGTTATAGGTAGTATACACGACAGCATCATAGTCTGGCATGTAGAGGCTTGGATTGTATCTTGGTACGGGTGTGTTTGTATTGAGATTAGCTATAAATACTTGCTTTGAGTATGCGTTTCGGGGTGTTTTTCTTGACACTGTAATGAAAAGCATCTACTATTAGCGGGATATTTTATGATAATGTGTTGATTCCATGGAGTGATATGAAAAGTATCGTACAAATAAAGAGAGGAGTATTCTTCCTCTTGTTTCTTCTATCTTTCTCTTCTCTTTTTGCATCAGAACCCTTGATCACATCCGATCAGGTGAAAGCCTATGTAATTCAGGACTATGCCTTTTCTGTCAAAGGCAAATCCAAGGACTTTGCCCTGCGCAGTGTGGTCGTCCCATCAGGTGGGGACCCTGTTTTCCCGACAGAGGAGGCCATGGCAGCAGCCCTTGCCGCCAAGAGACAGCTTCTTGTAAACAAACGGATATTTACCAGTGTTGAGGTTGATTACACCTTGGACTCCTACAGCAAGGGTACTGCGTACTATACAGCAACGTTCTATGTAGAAGATTCTTCCACATTCCTCGCTATCCCATTTCCCAAATTCGACAACGATGAGGTTGGATTCAAGTTAGGGGTGAAGATGTATGCTCCGAACCTATTGGGAACGTTTAGCGACCTGTACATAGGAGGGAGCATCGCACAAGGAAATGGCGGGCGTACAGGGTGGGACAACCGTGAGGATGAATTGGAGGTGAAGTTGACCTCCTTTCCTATCAGAAAGACCTTCCTTGATTTTTCTTTTGACTATGAGCGAACAAAGGGAAGTGCTACTCCCAGTACTTTTAATATTGCCGCAAATTGGAAAAATATCACCATTAAAGGTTCCAAGCTCAATATCGCTCCGTGGGGCAAGTTCACCCCCTCTTCAGACTTTACCTCTTGGAATCCTGTCGAGTACGGAGTCTCCTGGGGTCTTGGCCCCTTCAAGCAGAATGAAAGCCTGTTTTCCCTGTACAACACAGTGAAGCTGCATGCGAACCTTAAGAACTTCTATACCATCACCCACCTGGACCAGCACAACCTGACGTTTTTCTCCCACCCCATCAGCTTTAGGATCACAGCCGAATCTGACGCTGTGCGTGGCAGTGACGCTCTCTCCTACATGCATGTGGGATTAACGCTGGGGACAGCTTTCTCCCTTCCCTTTGGCATGCGGTGGACACCCTCAGTAAGTGCCACTCTCCACTACAAGCCCACTGATATCCCTGTTCCATACTCCTTCTTGGTCTCCAGTACCATCAGCAAATCAAATATCAACTGGAGGGGTGACTTCCGAAAGGGTGTCTATTTCTCCTTAAACTACTCAACCGACCTCTACCCCCAAGACGAGTGGGTGACCAAAACTTCCTGGTCGGTGACAAGCACCATCAACTATTTCCCCATAGCCACCAGTTGGTTCAATCCCTCGAT
>CAYVWK010000325.1:0-2084 GCA_964455235.1 uncultured Paludibacter sp. | reverse complement strand
CCACCTATCTGGAGGTATTCCATAAGCCACCACTACCATTCCCTGCTGCAGGGTAGCAATTCAATACACTTCGAAAACAGAGCCTTTTTAAAAGGAGATTTTGATTCATATCTGCGTCTGATGAAAAATCGAATCGACAATGTCTATTGCTCTGACCAAGACAAACAGAGAGAGTACCTATTTGCATTGTTCAATGCAAAGAAATTTGATGAATTTAAAAATCGAATCACTTTGTTTGATTCCACATGCAGCCCATTCGAAAGAGAATTATTTACGGCTTTGCTTATTGAAATTGATGATCCTGCACATGCTGAAGAACTTCATGTTAAACTTGCAAAGAGATATGATTCTATATTCGCCTGGAACGAATTGTTGGCATTTTATAGACGACATAATAATCTAGACGGATTGATTAAAGCATATAATGATATCCAAGCAAATCACTCACATTTAATCGAGCAGAATCCTCCTGCATACTATACATCGCTATTTTATACATTCCTTAATAATATCTTGGATCTTGAAGCTGCATATAGGTTACTAAAAGGACTAGATTCAATAGTGCCGGAGAGTATTCTTTATATGCATAAAATGGATTTGGCTCAGAGAATCTTTTGTTTAGATGACACTAATATATTTGCCAGGAAGATAATTGAAGACCTCGAATGGAAGATTGATGTTAGCCGCGAAAAAGTGGCAATCATAGAGTATCTGATACTTTCACTTCGTTTGGAGGAGGCGGAGAGAGAAATTGTAGAGTTTCAAACAGTGGGGAATAATGCTTCTCTGCTTGAAGGTTCATTAATATTTCAGATTTATAGACAAAAATTCGAAAATCTCGATTCAAGCATTGATTACAGTTTGATCCCTATAGGAAAGTATGAAGATGATGTGAGTATGGCCTTGATGTTCATCAATAGATTCCCTAAGAGAATGTATCTAGAAGGGCAGAAGATTTGTCTGGATGTTCAGACTTTAGCGGCCATATACTCGAAAAGTCAAATTGAGTCTTTGCTTTATGCCGATGAAATTTTTATCACTCACGCTTCTATATATCAGTTGTTCCTACTGATGGGTAATAAGCAGGGAGAACAGTTGGATGACAATTTTTTCTTTGAGATAATCAAGTGGATTATGCAACATAAGGATAGAATAGTGATTGGTGGTTGCTCTATGGACGATTTTTTCAATAATGTGTCGAATCCTCAAATCCAGAACTTTCTCAGATCAATACAACTTGAAGGGTATCCTGAAAAACAACATATTTTTTATCAGTTATTAAATGGTAGGATAATTCTTTTGGCGGATAAGAAGATTCAACAGACCAGACATCCTGTTTGTATGAAATTGAGCGAAAATAGAGAGTTTAATATCCTATCTGATGTATCATTTGATAATTGAGAACTGTATCGATCTTAGAATAATTCAAAATTGCTAATCGTAACTGGGATAGTGAAACACTGTTAAATTGAGTTCTTACCACATCATGAAAAAGTCATTTTGCAAAATTGATTAAGCTATACGGTCTTCATGAGGACACTGCTGGGAACAGAAGTAGTTCTTTAGGAGTAGCTAGTAGCTTGTAAAGTCTAATTCTTCAATTCAATGACAGGATAGAGGGCTTTGAGTTTTGTCCTTGCATCCTGTGCAGTGAATTGCCAATCGATACCTTTTTGGTTGGCAGTCCTTGATACCGACCAGCTCAGGATTTCGGTTTTCAAGTCCTCAATATTGTCGATTCGCCTGTGGGAAAGGCATTGGTTGGTCAATGCTGATAACTCTATCTCAGCCATATCCAGCCAGCTTCCATGCTTGGGAGTGAAGTGAATCTCCAATCTTTGCGACAGCCTGAAAGCCTCTTCTGGGGGGAATGTCTCATACAAGGACGAGATGCTGTGGGTATTGAGGTTGTCCATGACAAGAACCACCTTTTCGGCATGTGGGTATTTCTCATCCAGAAGCCATCTGATCTCTGATGCCCAGACCTTCTTGGTCCTGCGTTTATGGGCATGGGCTTCCCTCCAGCAGCCAAGCGGTTCGGTGAACATGAAGATGCTGCAGGTGCCGTTCCTTATGTATTCACT
>CAYVWK010000324.1:0-2097 GCA_964455235.1 uncultured Paludibacter sp. | reverse complement strand
ACCACTTCAATCTCTTCCGTTTCCTTCCAATATCCAGCTATATCATACTCTAAAGTATAAGTGCCTGGCTCTAAGTCGTTAAAGATGTATAAGCCATTATATTCCTTGTCCGTTTTGTAAGTAGCAAGTGTTTGTCCATTTTCATTTTTCAACACAACATCTACTAAGTTCAAAGGTTTATATTGGTCGTATGAGCCAATTTTATACTGATAAAGTGCATGCGTTAGGGCTTGATTTTTATCTTTTACCGTACCCATAATGCTTCCCTTAGTTTCTGTTTTATCTCCAAACCAAGCTCTTACAGCACGTGCGTAGCGAATACCTTCCTGACCGCAATAATCTGGGTTCAATAGGCGGTGACGCTCTGGTTGATAGGTGTGGAAACAACCTTCACTTAAAAAACCATCGCAACCGTGTTTCAACACGCCATAATAGCCTGTATAACCATTTACTGTGGATTGTCCATTCATGAAAGAAATATCACCTCTTACATTCGTTTGAGTTGCCCCTGTATAGTGAGAAAAATAAGTTGCTTGATTATTAATGATATACTTCCAAGCATCTAAGGCCATTGATTTAGTATTCACTAAACCATTACCTACGGCATCATCCGTACCTCTATATAGCAATATAGGGAAGTTGGTAATAGCTCCTTCTGTTGCAGCATTACTATGGATAGAGAGGAAATAGTCCATATTGTTTTCTTCTACATCTGCTGCAATAACAGAAAGCGTTGCTAGCTGCCCAGGCATTTCATCGATCTCAGGTATGCCATTAGGATTGGTAGCACTACCTTGTTTGATACCATTTCTGGTACGTGACATACGCACATAGCCCGCACCTGCTTTTTCAAGCTCATCACGCATTTTCAGACCCTTCCAAAGATTGGTATTGGTCTCAAAAAAACCTAAGGTGTCCATAATAGCATAATTGATAGTTGCTAATGGCCTGTCGTTCGCTCCCCAGCCGCCATGTCCAGGGTTAATATAGATACGCGCTTGGTCTAAAACGTTCTGCGCTTGTATACTTCCTATTGCTAGAAATGCAAATAAGATAATTATATATTGAATATTTTTCTTCATGGTTCTGTATTTGAATAAATGTGTGTGAGTTTATTTCGAAATCTCCAATTTTAGTAAGAATACCTTCCCATTATCCGTATTATAGACAATAGTACTTGCATCGGAGGTGCCAGAAGGGTTGGTAGCAATAACCGATTTATCTGTTAGAACGGTTCTATTTGTGCCACTAGCTGCTGCCATTACGATAGACGATGCCGTTAGCTTTTCACCATCATCATAATCTTCCATACCAACTACCCAATTGTTACCCATCCATTTAGGAGCGCGTATCACACCTAAAGATACCGCATCGCTGCCATCTAAATTGCTTACGAAAGCTTGACCAAGCTCAATCACATAATACAATAATTTACTTCCATCAGGAGAAACAGAAGCCCACAAATAATTATTTTCAGATCCAGCTGGAGACACCAAACTCGTCTGATTATAGCGTGTCATATACAGTTGCCCGCGTTTGAGACTACTTACAGCTGATTTTTTTGCCACTACATTGCCTGTTATTCGTTTTGTTTGTAGTTTGCCATCTTCAATGACGAAAATCGTCCCCTCTTGAAACGTAAAACCCTCAATGTCACGACTATTCTTCAGAATGTCTTTTGTCTTTTTAGTACTGATGTCTAGTACCTTTAAGGTTGTATAGCGTAGTTTGTTGATGTATTGCTGACTTCTATATGCCACCAATTTCCCATCATCCGAAATTTTTACACCAAAGCCAGCTCCTCTATCTTTAGTTAGTGTGGTGAGTTGCTTCGACTTCAAATCATACATACGCAGACCGCTGTTGTCTCCTGCTGATAAAAGCACATACTCGCCTGCTGGACTGATAACTGGGCTATAACCCATCTCCGAAGCAGGCAGTGATAAAGGTTCGTTGGAAATTACTTTCACATGCTGTGCTTGCATCTGGGGGATACAAAATAGTAACACCCAGAGAAATAAATGTTTTTTGTTCATGTTTATGATATTTAAATTGTGGTTATTTGTTGAGTTGATGAGTTGTTGAGTTGTTGAGTTG
>CAYVWK010000323.1:0-2116 GCA_964455235.1 uncultured Paludibacter sp. | reverse complement strand
GATTCATTTCCAACCATGCCTTGTGTCCAAAAGAGCGATCGCCATGTTCCGGTTGTTTCGTCAATATTGGAGGAAACAATGCTGCCGACTCCATCACTTTCACTGCTGCCAGCCGGTTGAATAGGGTAAAAGTCAGTTCATCTACGAGCTTTTCCCGGGCATTCTTGTAATTCCCAGTTTCCCCGATATGGCTTTCGAGCATAGATTCAAAACGCAACCGTTTTGGCTTGTGAGTTGCAGGTATCTTTTCGATATCCAGCTGTTTGTTTCTACCGATCCCCACTTGAGATAGATATTTATCAAAAGCAGCCTCGATGGTATTTCTGAGATGGTCAACATGTTCCGATAGTTTCATTTTTATTCAGCTCCATGGTGCTTTTCAGCTATTTTTAGGTAAAATAAGCAATAATCTATTTCAGAGTCCTTTAGAAAAAGGTGAAGATTTACAGCTCGATACCCAAGTACCTGCTCCCGGAAAAGTCCCAATTGATTATCCAAAAGGGTCATCTTGCAATCTCCAGTTCGATTTCATCCAGATCTCCCATCCCTGCCAATGCCTGCAACTGGTTGGTCAGCAATTTTCGATACATGCCCACGGACATTTTTTGATTCCCTACATCCAATAATATTTTCCTCGGTTTTTTAGGGGCCATATCCCCATCAGTACCCACTACGGGTTTTGGAGCTTCCTTGACGAAATTGCTTTGAATAATCATCAGATCGTTTTCTTTAGTTGGAACCAGCTCTGTATAGTTCAGCATATCCGATAGGGAGAACCCGCAGTTCTTACAGGTGACGGTATACTCAAGAACCGGTTCCTTGACTATTCGATCTGAACAATAGTTTTGGAGCTTTTCTAACTTCTTCTGGTTTTCAATATTCAATTCAGGGGGGTAACTCTGCAGCGTCTTATGGGCAGCCTCAATCTTCCCTTTGAGCAATTGATATTCATGACTCATCCTGGCGGCTGCAGTTTTTAACAACTTGAAATAGTTATCCTTAACAATCTGAACTTGTTGTTGCAGGTTACCGAATGCATTGATCATTTCTTGTTGATACAGTCGGGTAAACTCTGAGCAAGCACTTTGTATTGTATTGTCTACACGACCTGCTTTGTTAAGTTCAGCGGACACGTCTTCTACGAAACGCTTAAATTCCTTGACTTTGGGGTAATTCTTCTTGATGAATTTTTGAGCACTTTGAATGGTCTGGATCGCACTTGTAAACATTTCGTTATTTGTCAACAAGTATTCGACTTTCTCGATATAATTGTTTTCTGTGACCTTTCCAGAGAAACCTAACAAAACCTGCTTTTGGTCAGCAACATACGAAAACAACGTTTCAAAACCATCGATTGAATCCCTCAATGTTGCGATTGCACCAAGGAAGTGGTCTGCCATGAAACCGATGCTGTCTG
Source organism: uncultured Paludibacter sp. (assembly GCA_964455235.1). Lineage (GTDB taxonomy): Bacteria > Bacteroidota > Bacteroidia > Bacteroidales > Paludibacteraceae > Paludibacter. The sequence continues at coordinate 699 of CAYVWK010000323.1, read as the reverse complement.
CAAGATCAAAGTCGTTGGTATTCCAATCAATTTTACGTCCTGTATGGAACTTAATATCAAGATCCATAAGTAATTGGACAGCTTGGTTTTTTTGAGCAGCCGATAATGTGGCTGTGATTGATTTGAAAGACGCTGACTTGAATTTTGTGGCATTCGTAAAGACTACATGAATATCGCTAGACTCATGGGAGAACCACGTGTCCCCATTATATTTGACTGATAGTCGACCAGCTACGAGAAGTACAGCCAGTGTGGAAACAATCGTACCAAAAGAGAAACCCCAAGGTGGTCCGGAGAGATCGGATTCCAAAGTACGACCATCAACATAGTGTTTCTTGATTTTGGCGTTGATCTCCTCAACTACCTTCAGATGATCACCGATAAAATTTCCATGAGTATCAAAGAATCTGAAATCCTCGCCCGAAAAAAGTGTGTATAAGCCTTCCTTGCGGCTACTGAAAATTCTTGGGACCAGACTGTCTGAAAGACTTGAGGCGAGACGTTTGGTATAGATATTCTTCACAAGTTTGCGTTGTATTTCGATTACGGTGTTCTTAAAGCTATCAGCATCTAGCAAATACTCGTCGAACATATAGATCATAGAAGCGTTCAGGTAGGAAGCTTCGATAGCAAGTCGGAGCTCATTTTCTCGCTCCTCTCGGATGATGGAGAAATCACGAATAATCTTACGTTTGTCTT
>CAYVWK010000322.1:0-2140 GCA_964455235.1 uncultured Paludibacter sp. | reverse complement strand
TTGTTCCGAACGCCGTACCCAAGAGCCGAAAAACCCCTATACGCGTGAATATGTGTATACGGGCATGCCGCGCTGGTCTTCTCTCTATATAGTAATGATATTGATGATTTATAGTATTTCAGGAACATAAGAACTAATCCTCCATAATTGTATATTCGGCAACGAGTCATGATGTGTTACCACGCTTGTACTCGTTGCCGTGGCAAGAACACGGGAACAGTTGTCATGCTGTTCCCCAGAGAGTCGCTAGTTCCCAAGAACCTCTTCGACTACCGGCGGGGTGAATACGAACTGGGGTCCGTACAGTGCAAGACGCTCCTTGGCCTCCTTGCGCACCCACCCGAGCTTGAGCAGTATTGCGATGATCTCGTTGGAGTCCCCGCGCCTGAGCATGGAGCGTTCCCGGCCGAAGCACTCGCACCAGATCTCCATGGTGCACACCTTGGTCCGGACGCACTCCCCCGAAGGTTTGCCGTCGACGAAGCCGAAGCCGTCGAGATAGGACCTCCGCTCTCCGATGTCCATTGCTTCCCACCGTGATGGGAGTGTGGTGGCCAGGTAGTCGGCTACGATTCCCTCGCGCTCATCGGCTTCAAGCGCATCAAGCTGCTCGTCCTTCGCCATGGCTTCGACCTCGGGCTCCAGATACAGCTGCTCGCCTGCCTCAACGAGACATTTGACCTCAGCCCAGATTTGTTTTACCTCATCGTCACTCATCTCCCAGGGACGCTTGGTGTTGCTGCCGGGGGTGTTGACCGGCCAGAAGCGCCGGTTGCCGGTGGTATCCCTCAGATATCCACTCTGTGCGTTCGTGGTGCCGATGAAGATGCACTGGCGGGGATGGGGGGTTGTCCGGCGACCATAGGCTGCACGGAAGATATCGTTCTGGCGCGAGATGAAGGACCTGAGGGTCTCGGTTTCGGCTTTCCTCAGTCCGGCAAGCTCGCCTACCTCCATGATCCAGTAGCCCTGCAGCTTCTCTGCAGCCGTCTTGTCCTTGGTGTCGCTCAGGTGCAGGCTGTCGGAGTACCAGGGGCCTGCGAGCTTTGCTATGGTGGTGCTCTTGCCGATACCCTGGGGACCGCAGAGCACCGGCATGCTGTCGAACTTGCACCCCGGGGTGAGAACGCGCTTGTATGCCGCACACAAGGTCTTTCGGGTGACGCTCCTGGTATAGAGGGTGTCGGGGGACCCGAGATAGTCGATGAATACCAACTCGGCCCGCACCTTGCCGTCCCAAGCCGGGAGTGCGTCGAAGTATTGGCGGATGGGATGGTAGGAGCGGTCGTCGGCTACCTTGGAGATTGCGATGTCGTAGTTGCGCGAGCTGAAGGTCCCGTAGTTGGCATCGATGTAGCTGATGAGCTGCGAGTCATCAGCATCGCGCCAGAACCGGGACGGATGCTGCCAGGGAACCTCTCCGGTAATCTCGATGGCGTCCAGCAGCTGGTTGAATGCGATGTTGCCCAGGGCCTTGTCGTGTTCGAGGATGAGCTTGAGGTTGTGCAGCGAGTTCATCAGGACCATCGAGCGTTTCTCTCGTACCAGGCCCTTCTTCCATTCTTCACCATCGTCATCGGCGGGAAACTCCTGTTTTGCCTTGGCTTGCCTTTCGGCGAGTATAAGCATATTCACCCGCTCATCCTTGCTGGCAAGGTCCGCCATGGCGTTGAAGGTCTTGATCGGATCGTCATCGCCGAAATGGTGGATCCTGACCAGGTCGAAGGCATTGAGCCTCCGTCCACAGGCGGGATCGCTGGCATGGTAGGATTGGGCGAACTTGTCTTCATAGATCGCGAGCCCAGAGGTGCTGTCGGCGGGGATGTAGCTGTATCTGTCAGCAACGGTCGTGGGTTCGTAGATGTGTGAAAGGAATGTCTCTATGGCATCCTGGATCGGGTAATAGGTACGGCAGAATGCTCCCACGAGTCCTTCCTTCACAAGTGGATCCTCCTGCATCTTGTCCGATGGCGGACGCACGGTGCTTTCGCGGGAAGAGGTGGGCAGGAGAGAACAGTCCTTCCAATCGGGATGGGATGCGAGGAACACATCGGGATCCAGCCATGGGCCGTCGATGCGATCGAACACGTATTCTCCGTTGGAGGGTGTGGTCGGCCAATACATCAGCTGGTGGGGGCGA
>CAYVWK010000321.1:0-2141 GCA_964455235.1 uncultured Paludibacter sp. | reverse complement strand
GCCTCGTACATGTTATTCAACAAGGTTTTGTTTCCTGGGTTTGAATAGACTATCTGTCTGTCTCCTGCGAGACTGCGTACAGAGTACTCATATTTTTGAGCAGCGTGTTCGATTCCAATTGCTAGTTCGAATAGCCCTTCGGATGATAAACAGAAAGCTTGCAAGGGACCAGATCGCTGCTTGGTCAACCAGGAGAGGGTAATATCTCTAGAACCTTCCTCATCACCATGGATAGTATTCAATGCATATAAAAACAGCTCTGGAAGCAATCGCCTTGGACGTCTGAGTAACTCATATGTACCACTATTCTTTTGATGATTCATTAAGCGAAGTTCTTGGAACGGACTACCATAATCTTCTTCAGGATCCTTGACTTCTCTGGGTATAGATTGGGCATACGTATTTAGGAAACATGAAACATCACGTTCGATGGTGCTTCGTGAAGGTGTTTTCTTGTATAAGGTTTTCTCTCTTTCCATGAGCTTCTTGACAAGTCGAATCTTGTCAAACTTTAGTTCTCCGAACTCATTGAAGAACCAATCCCACGTGGCTGCATAATCAGGATTTTGAATCATGTTGATATGGAGAATCCACCAAGTTTCTTCTTGGGTCATGAAAGGATCTTTGTTATGGATTGTTCTAGCAAGCTCGGTTATTTCATACTTCAATCCCTTTTCTCTTGCCTCTTGAAGAGGAATCTTTTTCACGAGCTTGGTTGCAAGCAACCAATGCTCAATTGATTTTCCCATGTTGACACCGACACCAAGGGCGTTGGCAAGATCTACTTTATCAAAGTAAGCCTTTGGGTTCTCAAGAAGCAGGTTGATTCCTTTGACTAACCATCCCTCTCGCAATGTAAATGTTTCGTGTCCACCAAATCTCATATTTTTACCATCCTGGACCAAGTTTGTTCTGTATGTATCTATACGTATCTGTTATCGTTTTTGCTGCAATCGTGACTTCTTCCAATGTGTTCAATTCAGAGAAGCTGAAGCGAATGGAGTTGAAAGCTTCCTCATAAGTAAGCCCCATGGCTCTCAAGATCTTTGATGGTTCTGGGTATTGTGCTGTACAAGCTGAACTTTGGGAGCATATGATATCTTGTTGGAGTAGGCGAAGAAATAATGCTTTGCCATCAATTTCTCTGAATTGCATATTGGTCGTGTTACTCACGCGCGGGGATTCTTTTCCATTTATGATTGTACTGGGGAGCTCCCTGAGGATAATTTCTTCAAATGTATCTCGAAGAAGAGATGTATGGTCAATTACGGATGAAATTGAAGCCTTTCGAATTTTTGCGGCAATTCCGAATCCAATAATACCCAGGACATTATGTGTCCCTCCACGTCTGCCTTGTTCTTGACTCCCTCCCGGGATGAGGGGGAATATTTCCTCTGTTTTACCTCGCGTCCAGATACATCCAATACCCTTGGGTCCATGGATTTTATGTGCCGTGAAGGTGAAATAATCGCATCCGAGCTTTTCGATTGAAAAGCTAATTTTACCGATTGCTTGAGCTCCATCACAATGGAACTTCGCACCAACACTTTCTGCGCATTCACTGATTCGCTGAATTGGCTGTATTACGCCCGTTTCATTATTTACTAGTTGGACTGAAACTAATGCTGTGTTTTCATCGATTAGGGTTTCCGCATGATCAAGATCTATCGTGCCAGACGGCAAAACCCTTATGATCTGAACATCATAATCCTCAAGTTTTAAGAGTTCAAAAGTTTTCTGAATTGACGTGTGCTCTATTTGACTGCAAACAATTCTTCGCCTTGAGCTATTTTTTATTGCAGAATAAATTGCGATTGTATTGGACTCTGATCCGGATGAAGTAAATAATAATTTATTCGGAGATGTTGAAAAAAGCGATGCTATGTATAATCTGCTTTGTTCTACTAAAACATTCGCTTCTTTGCCGAATCTATCTAAGGATTCAGGATTCCCTATGTCTTTTACAATTGCATCCTGTAATGTGCTTTTTACTTCGGGTAACAAGTGTGTAGTGCTGTTATTGTCAAAGTAGATAACCTTGTTCATTCTATGAGTATAGGACAAAATTACTGGAATGTAAATTAATTAGTTACCAGTAAAATATGGAATAATAAATAGTTAACCAATAGTATTTAGTTTTG
>CAYVWK010000320.1:0-2146 GCA_964455235.1 uncultured Paludibacter sp. | reverse complement strand
ACAACATCAATCATTATACCGCAATAAAAAACAATGCTGACATAAACAGAGTTTACATTCCATTTAAAACACAGTCCATAAAAGAAACAGCTGATATTATGGACACTCAAATGGATTTATACAGAAAGGCACAACAGCGATGATGAATGAATTAGAGATTAGAAAATTCTTAGATGTTATACATCCCGATGATGAACTCTTCGAGATTAGGATAATCGAAAACAAGGGTAGAAGTTATTCAGGGTATTTTAGAGATAGCAATGATGCGTATAATGCAATCAAAAGTTATTCTGATAAAAACATCTATGTTACACTTAACAGCGTTAATGAAGCGTGTTATTCGAGAAAGCAAAGAGATGTTATCTTGCTTAATCAAACAACTACTTCTGATCAAGATATTGTTAAGTACAAATGGATACTCATTGACATAGACCCAAAAAGACCGTCAGGCTCTAACTCATCTGAAAGCGAGATGAAAGCAGCTTACAAGGTTGTAGGGATGATAGGGAAGTTTCTTAAAGATGAGGGATTTAATTATCCCTTGTATGGAATGTCTGGGAATGGTTATCATCTTCTTTACCGTGTGGACATAGAAAATACAGACGAAAATAAAGAATTGATAAAATCTTTCCTTTGGGCTTTGTCTATGCTATTCTCCACAGACTTAATATCCGTTGATAAAACAGTTTTTAATCCATCACGAATATCCAAAGTTTTAGGCACTCATTCACGTAAGGGAACAGACCAAGATGCTGACAGACCGCAAAGGCTAAGCAGACTACTCCACGTTCCAGATGAAGTTAAGATAAATGATATATCCTTAGTAAGAAAGATTGCTGATATGCTACCCAAGCAAGAGAAAGCAAGTTATAAAAATAATTACGGCAAAGAGATATTTGATATTGATAAGTTCATCTCTAATAATGGGATTGGTGTTGCAAGGGATTTTACAGAAACAGGAATACGAAAGATTGTTTTAGAGGAATGTCCGTTTGATAGTTCTCATAAAGCACCTGACTCCGCTATCTTTGTTATGCAAAATGGTGCATTAGGTTTTAAGTGTTTTCATAATAGTTGCGCTCATAATACATGGGCAACGCTAAGAGATAGGTATGAGCCAGACAGAAAAAGCTATCAGGATACGCATAGGGTTATCAGAAAGCCTTTAACATCAGATAAGCAAGTAGCACGTAAGGAGAAGAAAGATATAGGCTCTAAGTTCCTACAAATGCGTGAGATTGAAAAAGTGGATAGGAGTAAAATTGTATCTATTCCAACAGGATATGCTGAAATTGACCAAAGGATAACAGGGTTAAACAAAGGAGAGGTTACACTCTTATCAGGGACTAATGGTTCAGGTAAATCCACATGGGTAAATCAGATAGCTTTAAATGCTGTTCAAAATGGCTTTAATGTGGATATATTTTCAGGAGAGTTGAAAGCTGAAAGGATGAAGATGTGGTTGCACCTACAAGCTGCAGGAAGACAGTATGTAAAAAAATCATTGTTTAGCGATTATACATTTTATGTAGAACATAGTGTAGGAAACAGAATAGATGAATGGATTGATGATAAATTACATATCTACAACAATGGCTATGGCAATGAGTTTAACCAGCTTATGGCTGACTTGAAACAACACGTGGTCGATAAGGATGTGGATTTGCTTATATTGGATAATCTGATGGCAATAGATATTCTGATGTTAGAGGGTACAGAAAATCAGCAACAAACAAAGATGATTAATGAGCTTATTGGATTTTCTAAAGAATACAACGTTCATATCATTCTTATTGCTCACCCAAGAAAGACTACTACATTTCTAAGAAAGAATGATATTTCAGGAACAGCAAACCTAAGTAATGCGGTGGATAACATATTTATTATACATAGGGTAAACAAAGACTTTGTAAGACAAGCTGGAGAGTTCTTTGGTGCAAAGGAGGCTGCGGAGTTTTTCCATTATGGCAATGTCGCTGAAATGTGTAAGAATAGGGACTTAGGCGCACAGGATGAGCTGTATGGTTTCTACTTTGAATTTGAAAGCAAAAGGTTTCTAACAGAGAGATTAGAGAATATCAAATACGGATGGCTTGAAGATGGAGGGGTCGATATGAGTGAAACCGTTCTATCTGTAACAAACCTT
>CAYVWK010000319.1:0-2166 GCA_964455235.1 uncultured Paludibacter sp. | reverse complement strand
TAGACCTCCTCTACCCCAACCTTTGCGTTATTTGCAATGAAAGTTTGGTGCGTGGTGAGGAGATTATCTGCATCAAATGTCTGCACGAGATGCCTAAAACCAATTATCATTTAGAACTTGACAATACGGTAGAAAAGCGATTTTGGGGTAAGGTGCCTATCCACCGCGCTACCTCCCATTTCCACTTCTATAAAGGCTCACCTTTCCAACAGGTATTGCACGAACTGAAGTACCGCAACAACAAGGAAATCGGTAGGGTGATGGGCAGACATGCGGCTATCGACCTACTGCAATCCGATGATTTTAAGTCGGTGGATGTGATTGTGCCAGTGCCTCTTCATCCCAAAAAACTACAAAAACGAGGCTATAACCAAAGCGAATGGATAGCAAAAGGCCTCTCCGAAATTTTGGAGAAGCCTCTCGACTGCAAAAATCTGATCCGAACAAAAGAGAATACTACTCAGACCAAAAAAACCATTTTTGAGCGTTATCAGAATACCCAAGGGATATTCCAGCAACGCGACATCGAACTATTCAAGCGGCAACACGTGCTCTTGGTGGATGATGTTCTGACCACTGGCTCCACCCTCGAAGCTTGCATGCTTGCGCTGATGGAGACCGACTACATCAAAATCAGTGTGTTCACCTTGGCTATTGCGTAAAGGTGGCGCATCAACACGACCGTAGTATAAATAGATGGTGCGCTCTATTCCGTAAACTATCGTACCATCTTTTTTTTCTGCATAAGCTTGATAAGTCAATGTGGATGATGATAGATTATTGTGTTGAGTCCAATAATTGGTATATGATCTATCTTCCATATTATTAAAAGTGTACGATGATCCATCTAAAATAAATCCTATTTCAGTGCAATCAGCAGTGCCTGTATAGCTAAAGTTAGTTTCGAAATGGAATTTATAATTATAATAATATCCATTACTATAAAATCCCGAACTAGAATAATCGCTACCAGTTTGTTTAACTAAATCCGTAGTAGCAGTAACCGAGACTTTCTTCAAAGTTGTGAAAGACTTTTCCGCTCCGTATATTACTGCTCCGTAATAATCAGCTACATAAGCTCGATAATAATAAGTGGTATTAGGATCTAAACCAGTTATGGTTATTTCATAAATTGAATAATAGGTATCAGTATTTTCAAATTTATAAACACCTGAATCTGTAAGTTTAATACCTGATTTTGTGGATAAAAGAACACCTTTTTTACGAAGCTTTTCAGTAGAGGAAGAAATGCCCACTTTTACTGAACTTGCCGTGATGGATGTGGCTGAACCTGTCGTTGCGGTTAAATTTACCTTTTCAGGCTTCCAATCCTCTTCACAAGCGGTGCAAATAAATGCACCTATCAGCACTATCCATATTTTTAAAATTAAAGATTGTTTCATAATTGCTTCCTTTAGATGATTAAAAAATAAAGCCAATACCGATATTTACGGAATGATCATCAGGAATTGATGTTGAAAGAAATGGGTTATACCCCACTGATAGGACGAAACGATTTATGCTATACATCATACCCATTTCTACATCAACTCCTACATCTGAATACCCTCCTATTTGAAACACTTCCTCTGCTAAATTAGTGGCATACATTTCTTTCCAACCATAACCTAAACCTGTATATAGCATAAAGGATGGAGATAATCGCATAATCCCACCTCCCGTTATTGAAAAACGTGAATAATAATAATCACCACTCCAAAAAATATCATTATAGTAAGGATTTGAATAATATTCATAAAAATCATAATCCCTTTTAAACGAAAAATTCGTTTTTACAGCACCATAATACCCAAACCTTTTAACTCTTCCTACACGTAAATTATACGTAACGATGGGTGCAGATACTTCGTTGAGCACAAAGGTTTTCCATTCGTAGTTTGGTTTCACTTTGCCCACTTTACTCAATTTTCCCGAAACCATTTGTGCTTGTAGGTAGAAGGGAGAGAGTAGCAATATCAAAATCAACCAAAAAAACAGTTTTGTTTTCTTCATAATATTGAATTTTAAATTTTTAATACTGAATTAAATACTATCACTCGCCATACAAAGGGAAGGTCATCCTCCAAATATTCCATTCTCCCTTTTCGGTGCCACGTTGAGAAAGGAAGAAAATTTCCTTACCATCTTTCGACCATACAGGCGACA
>CAYVWK010000318.1:0-2167 GCA_964455235.1 uncultured Paludibacter sp. | reverse complement strand
TTCCTTAATTTCTTAATTATTCTCATCGGCACATCGGCACATCAGCATATTGGCACATCGGCATATCGGCACATCTTCTTTCTAACTTGATGAACTTGATGAACTGAGTAGCACAACCCAGCCTTCTGCACTTGTTATTAATATTTTTGAATTTCCAATTGGCAAAACCGTATTGATAAGGGAATTACCTATTTTATATTTCCAGATAAGTTTACCGCTTAGCGCATCTAAAGCGAAGATAATTCCGTTTTTGGTACTGCCATATACTACCTTATCTTTTTCCACAGGCATAGAGGGTGCATGGTCATAGCCATAAGCCACATTCACCGACCAAATTTTTTGAGGTTCTTTGCTGGTAGCCGAATAGCACACCACGCTATCTTGCATGGTCTTGCTATAAATACGCTTTTTATCCGCTGAAAGTCCGATAGTTTCGCGCACCATCGATTCTTTTGTGCGCCACACTTCTTTTCCGTTAGATGCTTTAAGAGCAGTAATCACCCTATCGGGAGCAGTAAAAAAGACCTTACCATGAGCAGCAACAGGCCATACAGCCGCAGGTGAATAATGCATGCGCGGATGGCCATTATTCCATGTCCACCGAAGTTTGCCCGTATTTTTATTCAAGGCATACATATTCGTATCCCAAGCTCCAAACATTATGTATTGTTTATATATCAAAGGCTTGGTCTCCACATAGGCTCCAACTCCTTCATATTCCCATATCAGCTTGCCTGTTTTTATATTCAAACATCTGAAAACACCATCGCTACCACCTATATAAGCACGGTTTCCTTGTATGGTTACAGCCCCTAACACAGCAGCATCGGTTTTCACTTTCCAAAGCAAATCACCATTCACGGCATGGATACCATATATATAATGGTCACCCGAACCAAACACCACCACATTTTTATATACAGCTGGCGTACCGATAATGCTTTCACCAGCAGCAAATTGCCAAAGTAAGCGACCATCCTCTAAAGCAAAACAAGAAAGCATGCCCCTATCATCTCCCACAAAGACTTTATTATCAGCCATAATAGGAGAAGAATAGATCGCTGCATTATGACGCACTCGCCAAGTTTCAGTTAGCTCGCTATAGGTTTTATTGATAGAATAATCGGGACGAGGATAATTGGAGTTATCTTCCTCATAATAAGCATGATGCAAAGCATATCCACCCCATTTACGTTTTTCTTGACCGATAATTTGCTCGTACACCAAAATAGAATCAGGGGTTATTTCGTAGATAGAATAGCCTCCAACAGCTTCTTTAGCCCTCAGATTAGAACGGTTGATAAAAGCGGGAATGCCATCATAGTCTGTAAGTTTATTGCGATGATAATGTCCGCCTAAAACAGCTTTCACATTGTATTTTCGTAGCAAATCGGTGACTTCATACCAATTATCCACATCTCCATTCAAAAGCGGATAGTGAGTCAGAATAAAGATATGATTATCGGTAGGCGTTTTTTCAAGTTCCTTTTCCATCCAATGGATATCTTGAATGCCCACATGCCCATCCATCATACGGATAATCGGGCCTGTATTAAAACCCAAGAAGGTACAATTATTCTTATCTACCCGAAAATTATCACTACCAAAAATGGCACGGAAGCCTGTGGCACCCGATTCACTCCATTTGGTTTCGTGGTTACCTTGTACTGCGTAGTAAGGCATTTTCAGTCCGTCAAGCAAACCCTTAGCTTTCAAGAGTGAGGCATTATCCCCCTCATCGGTAAGGTCGCCTGTAACAAACACCATTTCAATATCTGAAGATTGATTGATAGAGGCAATAGAGTTTTGAAGATCTTCAACAGAGGTATTATTTTTACTGATATGGATATCAGTTAGCAATGCAAAAGTAAAGACTTTACCAGCAGTGATTTGAGAGGCTGAGAAAGCTAAAAAGAAAAATGATAATAAAACAGTCTTTAACGTTTTCATTGGATATTAAATTCTAATCAGTGTAATATTTAGCTGTATAATTTGGCACGAAAATATAATTTCTTTTTGGATTATCCAATAGGAGAAGTAAAATAATTAAATTTTGTTACACATCAACCATATATTTTAAACATTCAAATATCTTAAACTTCTGATTATAAAACATTTAAATATACACCACCCAAAAACACAAAAATGAATTCTAAATTTATCATTA
>CAYVWK010000317.1:0-2167 GCA_964455235.1 uncultured Paludibacter sp. | reverse complement strand
GTGTCAGTAATTTTTTGTATGCAGATGGATCATACACCTTCTGAAAGCAGGCTACAGGGAACACGTCATGTACCCGATAGCGCACTTGTTTGTCATCATTTCCTGCATAATCAAATCCCAATATCTCTTTCTCTTCTGTTATCGTGCTTTGTATGAACCGGTTTCGATTAACCGTATCTTCGAACGATAATGATTCTCGACCAGATTCTTCAAACTGCTTATGGTGGTCACCAAGAATAATTTGTATTTTTTCCCAATCATCATAAAAGTACTCTTGAAGGAGAGGAATGATCTTGTTCTTCATGAGGCTATCAAGCTTTTGCTTATCATTGATATTCATAAAGTACGCATGACCAATAGTATGATCGCGATCATACAGGTATTCGATCCTTTTATTTATTGCTTGTAAAAATGCCTGACAGTTGATGCCTTCAATATCGGTAGAAATCTGAGGGAGATCGTGTATTGGCATCATTTCTTCAAAGGAAAATCTTCGTCTCAGTGCTGTATCCATGAGAGCGATTGACCTGTCGGCTGTATTCATCGTACCTATAATATGTAGATTTGCTGGTACTCCAAAGGGTTTCTTTGAATAGGGCAACATAACAATTATCTCATTATCCTGACCTATTCGCTTATCTGGCTCTATTAGCGTGATCAGTTCTCCAAATATCTTTGAAATGTTCCCTCTATTGATTTCGTCAATGAAAAGTGCGTAGGCATGGGTTTGGTCTTTCGAAGCTTCTTCACAAATCAACTTGAATACACCAGGTGTTACCTTGTACTCAATAATCGACCGGTCGTCTTCATTTGCTTCGGGTTTCAAGCCCTCTACAAAGTCCTCATAAGAGTATGATTGATGAAAAGTTACATTCTTATATCTTTTCCTTATCTCAGATTTTGGCTCATACTTCTTATACTTTGCTAAGAGATCTTGAAGTTCCGGAGTAGCTTCATCTGCAATCTCTTTGTCGATTGACCAGATGGATCCCTCTCTCTTCTCAAAGAATAGAGGGTCATTCCTTTTGGAGTACCTGACCAAATCACAATCTTCTTTTGTATGCTGTTGCAGCATAGACCAGATCATAGCCCTCGTGTTTTCCTGATTGGAGATGTCGTCTTTTGTCTTCAACAGGACATGCTCATTGATATCTTTTACCTTACAAGGGCCCATTTCATATACTATTGCGGCAACAATCTTCCACCAAGGATACTCTTCAACAAGACTCTCCAAGTACTCCTCTTTTGAAATTGATTCAATCGTTTCTGTATATTTTGGAAAGTATTCGTGTACCAACGTATAGGTTTTTCCCGTTCCAGGAGGGCCAAACAGGATTCTATTTTCTCGTACTAGTGAGTCTATTGGTATAGAGAGATTTTTAGTTCCCGTTGCAAGACTTTCAAGTGTGGTTCCAAAGACAGGAGTGAGAATTTCTTGCTCAAAGAGCGTGAGTTCAATAATAGGGATTCTTTTACAGGTAGAATTATAGTTAGGAGTCCAACCCTTTTTTTTACCGGTATAGACTACAGGTGTTTCTAGTTCAATGACTGGTTCATAATCCCTATAGAGCCATCCATCACTCTTTTCCTCCTGTGCATCAGAGGTGATTCTTCCTATAAGGACCAACCCTTCGTCATTGCCATGGCACAAGTAGAAAAGATCTCCAATCTTAATCTCTTCCTCGAAAACTTTTCCTTGGTTTTTCTTTGTGTTTTTATGGACAAGGACTTTTCGATCATTCCTGTAGTCTTGTCGTTCAATAGTAGAAAAATCTATCTTTCCATGTGATATTTTCCAAAAGCGCAGTTGCATGGCATAAGTCGACCACAGGTTTTTCGAATAATCAAAAAGTGATACCTCTTCCTCTTTATCAGCTAGCAACTGGGTGTATAAATCTGAGTATGAAGCTGAATTGGATGGGTTTTCAATATTCACCAACAGTGCATCTTTGGAAAAGACCAAGGCAATACTGGGGTTGTTTCTATCTTGATATAATGAGGCGATCTTCCATTTATATGCATCGCCGAGATCTATAGTATCAATTTCACGCAGGTTATCTGATCGCACATCTGCAATTACCTGTAGGATGAGCTCTTTTACTTTTCCAAAGGCTTGCTCAGGTGTTGTCCCGTATTTTGTATACCAAGCATACTCATCAGAATACGA
>CAYVWK010000316.1:0-2170 GCA_964455235.1 uncultured Paludibacter sp. | reverse complement strand
GCCCCTTTCGAGGCCTCGTGCTATACTGTAGGTATTAGTCAGTTTTTTTAAGGTGTAAAAAAGATTGTGTTGTTTAGTTAACGCTTGCAAAGAAAAGGGGATTTCTGTTGTCGTGCAAACGATAAAACATGTTATAAAACCTATTTTTGGTGTTTTTGAGGGTGTTTCCCTATAAAAAATAAAAATTTAACAAATAAATTCTATTTTAAAAGCCTTATCTTTGTTCAAAATTTTAAATGAGTACAATGATACGCAATTTTTCTCTTATTATATTAGTTGTAGTATTTTCTTTTTCATGTAAGCAAGAAGTGAAATCGGATCAAAGTCATACACAAGTGGCGATTCCATCTTTTATAGCTGATTCAGCTTATCAGTATATTCAAAATCAGGTTAATTTTGGACCAAGGGTTCCAAATACTTCTGCGCATAAAGCATGTGCTGAGTATTTAAGCGCAAAACTGACCGAGTTTGGGGCAGAGGTAACCGAGCAAAAGGTAAAATTAACCGCGTTCAACGGTGATGTTTTAGATGCTGTTAATATTATCGGAGCCTTTAATCCTACTGAAAAGCAGCGTGTTTTACTTTTTGCGCACTGGGACACTCGTCCATGGTCTGATCATGATCCTAATCCAGCAAATCGTAAAAAACCCGTTTTGGGTGCGAATGATGGTGCAAGTGGTGTAGGTGTGCTGTTAGAAGTTGCTCGACAGCTTTCGATTAACTCTCCGTCTATAGGCGTAGATATTATCTTTTTTGATGCGGAAGATTATGGTGCACCTGAAGATTATCGAGGTGATGCTACTAACTCTTGGTGCCTTGGTTCGCAATATTGGGCTGAAAATCCACATAAATCACCTTACTTTGCAAAATATGGAATTTTGTTAGATATGGTAGGTGCTGAAAATGCTCGGTTCTATAGAGAGCAAATCTCTGACTATTTTGCAAAATCCATAGTTGATAAGGTGTGGAATACGGCAAGAAATCTGGGTTTTGAGAAGTTCTTTGTCAATCAAAGAGGTGGTACCATTACTGATGATCATCTCTATATCAATCAATTAGCAGGTGTTCCAAGCATAGATATTATTCAGTATAATCCTCATGGAGAAACAGGCTTTGGTGATTACTGGCATACCACACAAGATGATATGAGTAATATCAATACAGAAACACTTTTTGCAGTAGGAACTACTATCCTACATATTATATATAATGAGAAATAGATAATAATTAATATAAACCCGTTGCTCCAATAAATTGGCACATCGGCATATTGGCACATCGGCACATTATAAAACATGAAATACAATAAAATAGCAGTAAAAATCGGTAGTAATGTCCTCACGCGACCTGATGGTACTTTGGATATTACACGTATGTCGGCTTTGGTTGATCAGATAGCGGTATTGCACAAAAAGGGTGTTGAAGTTGTTATCATATCATCAGGAGCGGTTGCTTCGGGTAGAAGTATCTTAGGTTTGGATAAAAAAATGGATGTGGTGGATCAAAGACAGCTGTTTTCGGCAGTAGGGCAAGCTAAACTTATCAACCATTATTGGGATTTGTTTCGTGAGCATGGGATTACAGTTGGACAGGTTCTAACGATGAAGGAAAATTTCAGCAGTCGTCGTCATTACCTCAATCAACGAAACTGTATGCGTGTGATGCTTGATAATAATGTCATACCTATTGTAAATGAAAATGATACAGTTTCTGTTTCGGAGTTGATGTTTACGGATAATGATGAACTTTCAGGTTTGATAGCCTCTATGATGGATATGGAAGCCTTGATTATCCTTAGTAATATTGATGGAATTTTTAATGGTTCTCCTGATAATCCAAATTCAAAAGTGATACGGAAAATCAATAAAGGAGAGGATATTTCTGATTATATTCAAACTTCTAAATCTTCTTTTGGAAGAGGTGGAATGGCGACTAAAACTTCTATTGCTCGAAAAATTGCCGATGAAGGTATAGAAGTCTATATTGCGAATGGTAAAAAAGATGATATTCTGATTCAATTGCTTGATAATAAGGCTGATGTTGTTTCTACGCACTTTATTGCTAATACAGATTCAGTATCATCAGTAAAAAAATGGATAGCACATAGCGAAGGCTTTGCAAAAGGAGAAATTCAAGTGAATGCTAATGCTGAAAAGGCTTTGATGGCAGA
>CAYVWK010000315.1:0-2183 GCA_964455235.1 uncultured Paludibacter sp. | reverse complement strand
TGAGAGGTGAAATCTACGTCATAGAAAATAAGTCTTTCTTTTGTATGGGTGGAGCTTGTTCTATTGATAAAGAAAATAGGCTTTCTGGTATCTCTTGGTGGAAAGAAGAAGAACCTAATTTTCAAGAAATTGAAAATGGATTTTCTAATTTAGATAAATATAATTGGAAGGTAGATTATATTCTGACACACGACCTGCCGCAGAGTATTATTGATAAAAACTTTCCTTTTATGACTTCTGATTCTACTAGGAGAATGTTAAACTATTTTGATAAAAATATTAATTTTAAAGTTTGGTATGCGGGACACCATCACGGAGATGTGCTTCTAAGTGAGAAGTATAGAATTGTATATGATGATGTTTTATCGCCAGGAGAATTATAAAGGAGAAATAATATAAATGAAATTTAATCACGTAATTGGATATTCTTTACCTGAGGCCTATCATAGAGCACTACTCGCACTCCATAAAAATCATTTGCGAGTTGATTGCAAGGACTATAATACTACCACAAAAGAATGTGGGATTGTTATTGAAGTAAAAAAGCCTCTATTAGAGAACCGTATCTCTAAGATTTTCCCAGGCGGGCCTAGAGACCTACAACAGTATCGCATGGAAATCTCTGATGGTATTCTAGACTTTATGGTTGGAGCAACAGAAAACTCTTGGGAATACACTTATCATCAACGTATCGGAGACCAATTAGATTTTGTAGTAGAAGAACTCAATAGAGATAAAGACTCTAGACGCGCTATTGTTCTTATTAGAGATAATAAAGTAGATCAATTTACAGATCATCCTGCTTGTTTACAAGAATTACAATTTTTAATTAGAGAAGATAAATTAGATATGGTTGCGGCAATGCGCTCTAATGATGCACTCAAGGCTTCCTTTATGAATATGGATGCCTTCATTAAATTGCAATCTCTTGTTGCATTAAAACTAGGTATTCCTGTTGGAACATATACCCATATTGCTAATTCTTATCATGTATATGAAAAAGATTTTAAAGAATTTGATATTGCTATTTTAAGGATCAAAAAAACTCCTTTAAATAAACTAACTTACTCATATCAAGATTGTTATGCTGCTCTTATGGAAGAAGCTATCCCCGCGATTAAAGAAACAGTTTTAGATCAACAGTCAAAATATATGGTGAATTAAAATGACTAAACAACAAAAAAGAATTGAAGAAGAATTAAAAGCAATTCTTAGAAAAACATCTATGGTTTATTCTTGCGATTCGAGTGATTATATCTGTGAAGTAGTTTTAGGATATAAAAATAAGTCTTATAAGGGATTCGCTCAAACTCATGAATTAGATTATAAATTTCATAATAATTTTTTTGGAATTAGTTTGGCAGAAATGCGGGCTTGTAAAAAGATTTTGTTAGATATCAAAAAAGAGACTAACCTTCTATACAAAGAGTTAAAGCATTTACTAACTGTCTTTTTTAATAGTACAAGTGTGCCTTATTCTAATGCTTTCTTTATTATCTCTAAAAGATTTCATTATTATTCAGATAAATTATTTGTTCTTGATAAAATGATTATTGAATTAGATGAAACTATTAAACGCAACATTGCTTCAAAAGAAGAACTTAATAAGCGATTGGTGAAAAACAAAAATATTTAAACTATAAACCTCTATTTTCATATTATTTATGGAAAAGGAGGTTTTTCTATGAAATTTTTTGACACAAGCTCACTTCTTCTTGCGCAAGAAAATATTTTAAAAGAAAACCATTTTCTGATTTCTTCAGTTACTTTTCAAGAATTAGAAAATATAAAGACTTCTGATCACAAAGATCAAACACTAAAATATCAAGCAAGAAAAATTTTGAATCTTTTAGAAAGGAATTCTTCATTTTTTACAGTTATAGTTTTTAATCAAACTTTTGATAGATATATCACAAAATTTAATATGGAACGAACTAATGATATAAAAATTATAGCTTCCGCGGCGGCTTTAAATAATAACCCTAACCCTATCATATTTATCTCTAATGATGTAAGTGCAAGAATAATTAGCAGAGATATTTTCAAATTACCTTCTGAACCGTATCTTATAGAAGAAAAAAGATATTTAGGTTATTATGAAGTCACTCCATCTTATCAAGAATTACAAAATTTTTATTTAAATGAGTCTAATAATATATTTGATCTTAATATCAATGAATATT
>CAYVWK010000314.1:0-2184 GCA_964455235.1 uncultured Paludibacter sp. | reverse complement strand
GGTCCGAATGGTGCTGGTAAAACCACGCTTTTTCGTATGATGATGGGAACTGAAAAGGCTGATAAAGGCCAGTTTGATATAGGTGAAACGGTTTCTATAGGCTATGTCGATCAAACTCATGTGGATATCGACCCAGAAAAGACTGTGTTTCAGGTGATTTCTGGTGGTATGGAGTTCATCCGCGTGGCAAATCGTGAGATTAACGCACGAGCTTATTTAGCGCGGTTTAACTTCACTGGCGCAGATCAGGAGAAGCTTTGCGGTGTGCTGTCGGGTGGCGAGCGCAATCGCCTGCACCTCGCTCTGACCCTCAAATCGGAAGCCAATGTGCTTTTGCTTGACGAGCCTACCAACGACATAGACGTGAACACACTACGTGCTTTGGAGGAAGGCTTGGAAGCTTTCGCTGGTTGCGCTGTAGTCATTTCGCACGACCGCTGGTTCTTAGACCGTATCTGTACACATATCATCGCTTTTGAAGGCGATTCCCAAGTATTTGTCTTCGAAGGCTCTTATTCCGAATACGAAGAAAATAAACGCATGCGTTTAGGAGATGTCGGTCCGAAAAGGATTAGGTATAAGAGGCTGATGTGATGTTGAATTGTTGAGATGTTGAGTTGTTGAGATGTTGAAAACGTTCCTACGCCGAACATAGGGTACGGACAAGCACAGTTGCGTACGGACAAGTCGCGACTTGTCCCTAACAACTCAACAACTCAACAACTCAACAACTCAACATTAGTCTCATTGGCATATCGGCACATTAAAATAAAACAAACAAAATATGAAACAACTAACAACAACACTATCACTAACATTTTTACTACTGATTATGCAATCTTGTGGGCATAAAAAAGCAATCGAGTATCCTGAAACACGCCAGGATGCTACGGTGGACAACTATTGGGGCGTGGAAGTGGCTGACCCGTATCGCTGGTTGGAGGACGACCGCTCGGCTGAAACTGAGGCTTGGGTTGTTGCTCAAAATCAGGTGACTTACGACTATTTGGATCAAATTCCGTTCAGACAAAAGTTGAAAAATCGCTTGACTGAGTTGATGAATTATCCTAAATATGGTTCGCCTTATAAACTTAATGATAAGTATTATTTCTATAAAAATGATGGACTGCAAAATCAAAGTGTACTCTATGAATTAGATGCTTTGGATGCTGAACCCAAGGTTTTATTGGATCCAAACACCCTTTCTGATGATGGTACAGTAGCTCTTTCTGATGTGTCTTTCTCTAAGGATGGCAAGTATCTAGCCTATAGCATTGCGAAAAGTGGTTCTGACTGGAATGAGATTTTTGTGATGGAAGTGGCTACTCGTCAGCTCTTAAACGACCATATCGAATGGGTGAAATTTTCAGGCATTTCTTGGAAAGGTGATGGTTTCTACTATTCAGCCTATGATAAACCTGAAGCAGGAAAGGAATATTCAAACAAAAATGAATACCATAAAGTGTTCTATCATCAATTAGGTAATCAACAAAAAGAGGATAAACTTGTGTTTGAAAACAAACAGTTTGCATTGCGTAATTGTAGTGCAGGTGTTTCCGATGATGAGCAATATCTTTTCGTAAGTGAAACCGAATCAACTTCTGGTAACTCGCTGTGGATAGCTGATTTAACTAAGGCTAACAGCAAGCCTCAGCTCATTGCTCCAGGGTTTGACTACGATTTTGGTGTGCTCGATCATTATCAAGGTAAAATCTATGTGTTGACGAATTACCAAGCTCCAAATCAGCAGCTTATGGTAATCGACCCTGCTAATCCGAACTTAGCTAATTGGCAGACTCTCATCCCCGAAACTGACAATGTATTGGAGTCTGTGGCGATGATAGGCGGTAAACTGTTCGTCCGCTATATGCAGGATGCTTCTCATCATTTGTTTGCTTATAATTTAGATGGACAGCAGCTTTATGAGGTTAAACTTCCTACTATTGGAACAGTTGGTATATCTGGGAAAATGGAAGAAAACGAGGCATTTTACACCTTCACTTCTTACACTTTTCCACCTACTATATATAGGTATGATGTAGCTGAAAATCAGGCTGAACTATTCCGCAAATCAGAGGTTTCCTTCAATCCTGAAGATTATATCAGTGAGCAGGTCTTTTACACTTCCAAAGACGGAACGAAAATTCCTATGAGCATCACCTATAAAAAAGGCATGAAAAAGAA
>CAYVWK010000313.1:0-2191 GCA_964455235.1 uncultured Paludibacter sp. | reverse complement strand
AATCTAAAAATTGGAAGATTGAGGTAACCGACTATTCTGAAGGTACGATAGGTGGTTATAAAGAGATTATCTTTACAGTTTCTGGTCAGAAGGTGTACGGCACGATGAAGTACGAATCGGGTGTGCATCGGGTGCAGCGTGTACCCCAGACAGAAACACAAGGGCGCGTGCATACTTCGGCTGCTACGGTTGCGGTTCTCCCTGAAGCGGAGGAGTTCGATGTGGATTTGAAAGAAGCGGACATTCGGGTGGATACTTATTGTTCATCTGGGCCTGGCGGTCAATCGGTGAACACAACCTACTCTGCTATTCGCTTGACACATATTCCAACAGGCATCGTAGTGCAATGTCAGGATGAAAAATCGCAGCATAAAAACAAAGCCAAAGCTATGGTTGAGCTGCGCTCTCGTATCTATGCCATCGAACATCAGAAGTACTTAGATGAGATTGGCTCTAAACGCAAAACCATGGTTTCTACAGGTGATAGGTCAGCTAAAATCCGCACCTATAATTACCCACAAGGGCGCATCACCGATCATAGAATCAATTTTACTATGCATAATCTCTCTGCTTTTATGAATGGCGACATTCAAAATCTCATTGATGAGTTAATCATTGCTGAAAATACAGAACGCCTGAAAGACAGTGAGGTTTAACCCTATAATATATTGCAAATGACAAGAAATCAATTATTTGAAAACATCAAAAAAAAGTCTTCATTTCTTTGTGTTGGATTGGATACAGATATCCAAAAAATCCCTACTTTTTTAGCTGAGGATAAAGAAAATGGTGTTTTGAACTTCAATAAAGCGATTATTGATGCTACGGCGAATGTATGTGTCGCTTATAAACCAAATTTGGCTTTTTATGAAAGTATGGGATTGAAAGGTTGGGAGATACTCGAACAGACTGTTGATTATATTCGCAGCCACTATCCCGATCAATTCATTATTGCTGATGCGAAACGTGGGGATATTGGCAACACTTCAGCTATGTATGCCCGCACTTTCCTTGAAAACATGCATTTTGATGCCGTAACTGTTGCTCCTTATATGGGTGAAGATTCGGTTAGTCCATTTTTGACTTACGAGGATAAATGGGTAATCCTTTTAGCATTAACATCCAATAAAGGTTCACATGATTTTCAGTTTATAGAAGATAAAACTACGGGAGATAAGTTATTTGAAAGTGTATTAAAAAACTCTCAAAATTGGGGTAATGCAGATAATATGATGTATGTGATAGGTGCTACCAATGCGGAAATGCTTAGTGATGTGCGTAAAATTGCACCCCACCATTTTCTTTTAGTGCCAGGTGTTGGTGCGCAGGGTGGTAGTCTACAAGAAGTAGCTAAACATGGTTTGAATAGCCAATGCGGTTTATTGGTCAACTCCTCTCGCCAGATTATTTATGCCTCATCGGGACAAGATTTCGCATTACAAGCACGTATAGAGGCGAAAAAAGTTCAGCAAGAAATGCAAGCTATCTTACAAGCAGAAAATATTATTTGATTGATTATCTAATTGAGTTATATATCAAAACAGAAAAACCATTCATATATGTCTAAAGAAAATCCACAAAATTCAAGTATAAAATTTGGAACTGGTCCCGTGTTTTTCACGACCATTTCCACTATTTTAGGAGCAATTTTATTCTTACGTTTCGGATATGCCGTAAACAATGTTGGGTTTATGGGCGTACTGTTAATCATCTTCTTAGGTCATATTGTGACTATCCCTACCGCATTAGCAGTATCGGAATTGGCGACCAATAAACGTGTAGAAGGCGGAGGAGTTTATTATATTATATCGCGCTCTTTCGGGATGAATATTGGAGCGGCTGTCGGTTTGGTGCTTTACCTCTCGCAAGCGATTAGTATCGCATTTTATGTCATCGCTTTTACAGAAGCTTTTTCTTTCTTTTTTGATTATCTAAAAGATACATGGGGAATTATTTTACCGCGACAAGCTGTAAGTGTGCCTGTGATGTTAATTTTATCCGCTCTTATCATCAAAAAAGGAGCAGATGTAGGTATGAAAGCCTTGTATGCAGTAGTGATTATTTTAGCAATTTCGCTGTTTTTATTCTTCATCGGATCGCCTACTACAGAGGCATCTTCACTTATTTCGAAAGGTGCATCACTTGGGAATATGGGTTTCAAAGACTTTGATAACTTTTTCTTGGTGTTCGC
>CAYVWK010000312.1:0-2196 GCA_964455235.1 uncultured Paludibacter sp. | reverse complement strand
GTTCTGGAGTTTTATAATCGGGAATGTAATCTATTATATCGTAGGGATTGTTCTTGCATGTGTATGTCAAGATAATCGTGCATTTTGCAAGTACATATGTCCAATTACGATATTTTTGAAACCTACCAGTTATTTTTCGTTAATGCGAGTTAAGCGAGATGAAGATAAGTGTATTGATTGTGGAATATGCTTAGATGTTTGTCCTATGAATGTTGATATGATGGACAATTCTCGGAGGCGCATCAATGGTACAGAGTGTATTCTCTGTATGAAGTGTGTTGACGCATGTCCCCAAAATGCTTTGCATTTGTAATAAGGTCAAATATTATGACTTATGTTCTAGATTTAGTTGCCGACCCCTTATCTTTAGTGGTCCATATTTAAGCGCCTGTTGGACGGTATAAAGGTGATGGCGAAAGAGGATACCAGACGAAGATGAATAAGGTGCTTCGACAAAATATGTTGCATGAATCATCCCCTGCATATGGCAAAGTAAAGGATCCTGCTGAAGAAAAAAAGAGTGATCACTCTCCAATAGTCTTGATCAAAGCCCGTTTCTCCCTCTTCCTATCCAACTCATAATAGAAAACTTGCTCCCAGGGACCAAAGCCCACCTGCTCTCTGTAATGGCACAAACAACCCTCCAGTCCATGATGGTTCTCTTCTGGTTGCATTCTGCGCTAGCCAACGGTTAGGAATGCATTGCACAGCGGCCACAAGGCATTAGCCAACGGCCACTGTGCAAAGGGAAACGGTCAGTTGTTTTTGATGTTTATCAGGACGGCAAAGCCGCGTGAAGCCCTCTTGCCGATGGCATTGGCAACAATCTCGTCATTCTCCAGCATCATGATCCAACTCTTTGGTTCCCGCTGGGAGCAGAAGATGGTGCTTTTGCCCAACTCATTGCGTTTCTCCAACAGGTCGAAGAGTACCTTCCTCTCGCTTTCCGAATCCATGGAATTGAGCAGGAAATCATCAAGGATCAGGAGATCCAAGCGTGCCAAATGGCGCAACCGGGCCTTGTACTTCTTGAAGTTGACATCCTTGAGGTTTGTCAATTCCTCAATAAGTTCGAAACAGTGGCAGTAGTATGTCCTGTACCCTCTCTGGCATGACTGAATCGCCAATGCTTTCGAAAAGTAGCTCTTGCCTGCGCTGCTCGGCCCAAGAATACAAACATTCAAGCCGTTCTTGATGAACTCCAGGGAACTGAGGGATGCGGCAACTCCGTGCGGGATGTACTCCCTTTTCATCGAGTCGACGCAGTTCCCAATCTCTGCTGGGCTGCCTGTAAGTCTTGCATATCTGAGCATCCTGGACAGTTGCTTGTTTGCATCCACCTCGTATTGGGCGCCCACCAATTCCTCAATGATCGACAAGGCATCCATCTTGAGGAAATCGGGACTCCTGTACAGCTCATCGAACCTCAAGGCCATATGTTCGAGACCAAGGTATTGCATCTGCCTCTCGATCGAGGCGAAAAAATCCTCAGCTTTCTGCATGGTGGCCCTCCTCATCCTCGGAAGCGGCGAGTGTCCTGCTCTTCTCAAGCAGCACCTCGAGCGAGAACATATCCGTATTCACGGCGTATCCGCCCTTGTTGCGGTTCTCGATCTGCTCCCTCGACTTGGGTTTCGCCGCCTTATCAGAATGAGCATCAGCAAAAGCGGTTATGGAATTCTTGATGGTGGTATAGGAGACCTTTCCCCTGTCCAAGGCCAGGGCGCAGCATTCCTCCAGAGCCTCCTTGCCGTATTTCCTGCTGAAGGAAAGGACTCCCTGGCAGCTTCGGTAGGTCTGCACCTCCAGTTTCCTGCTCACGAGGATGCGTTGGATCACCTCCTTGGTATTGGGTCCGATTGTCATCGCCCAACTGAGGAAATGATGGGCGTTCCAGTTGGACATCAGGCGGAAATTCTCGGGAAGGTGGTCGGGATTGGTCATCCATTGGCCTCTTGCCTTGGCCCGTGGCCAGACACACACCACCTCATTGGTTTCTGCCAACCGGATGGTGACCGTCTCGGCTGTAGCATAGACCATCAACGGCTTGTGCCGGTGGGACTTGTCTACGCTATAATAACTGTTGTCGAAACGGATATGGAAATCGCCGGACGACTTTGCGGCTTTTCTCTCCACGTACTGGTACTGCGTGGAGGGGAGCTGCATCAATACCTTCCGCTCCTCCTCCCAGTAGAA
>CAYVWK010000311.1:0-2197 GCA_964455235.1 uncultured Paludibacter sp. | reverse complement strand
GCATTGATATTGGTGTTGATGTCGGCAGATGTGCCTGCAATAAGCATGGTAGAATTGCTAACGGATAAGCTATTAGTCAAAGGTTCTCTAGTAATAATATTAATGGTGCCCGCCACAGCATTAGAGCCAAATAAAGCCGAACCACCGCCACGCACAATTTCCACCCTATCTATCATGTTTACAGGGATTTGCTCTATACCATATACGCCAGCTAAAGCGCTAAAAATAGGGCGACTATCAATTAATATCTGAGAATAAGGACCTTCTAATCCATTAATTCTAACTTGCTGAAAACCACAGTTTTGACAGTTGTTTTCCACCCTTAACCCAAGTTGAAAATTTAGACCTTGCGATAAACATACGGAGTTGGTGTTTTCAAACAGTTTGGGTGTAATCACATTCACGATATTGGAGGCTTCTTTACGTTTAGTTTCATTGCGATTAGCCGAAACCACCACGTTGTCCAACATCACCGCATCTTCCTCAACTTCAAAGCTAAGGCTTACCGTCTTGCCCCCCTTCAAATCAACACGTTGCTCAGCACTTCTAAAACCTACCCCCGACACCACGATCGTCATCTCCCTCGGAGGGATATTCTTGAGCGCAAACTTCCCATTCGCATCCGAAGAAGTACCTATAGTCGTACCCTTCACCATGACAGTCAGAAAACCAATGTTCTCCCCCGTAGCCTTATCTGTAATGTTTCCGAAAATAGTACCCCCTGCTAAGTTTTGTTCAATGTTGGCGTCAGTTGCAGTATCAGGATGATATGCTAACGCATTGATAGATAGAAATATAGCGAGTAGGAAAGTCAATCTCATGTGCTTTGTATCAAAATGAGCGCAAAAGTACTTAAAAAAAAGGAAGTGGCAAAATGAAATTAATGTACCAAAACTTTTCCGTACTTTTGTATCCTCAAACTTTATAAAGCATGATACGTAAAATTAAGTCATTCACATTTATAATTATTTTGCTAAGTTTTCAGAATATTCACGCTATTCAAAGTGAGTATGTAGCAACAATAGATAGTCTCCATCACAAAGAAATAGATGAAGTGCATGTAAGTGGTTTATCAGCTACTAAACTGAATTTGCCCTATGATGAAATTACACAAGCGGATATTTTTAATCGTGGTTTTCACTCTACTGCTGATGCTTTGCTTGCTGTCTCTGGAATTGATATGTCGCGCGATGGAACATGGGCTACAACCATTCTGATGAGGGGACTGCCTGAATCTAAAACTGTATTCCTATCGAATGGGGATCGCATGCTGACGGCTACTGATTTGGCGGGTGTGCTATCAACCATCGATTTTGAAAATTTGGAGAAAATTGAAGTGATAAAGGGCGCAGGCTCTGTGCTTTATGGTACGGGTGCGATGGGCGGCATTGTGAATTTTGTCAGCAAGCGACCTTTTTATACGGATAAATCGACCCTTAGTGGTAATGTCTCTACTGGTTTTCATACCGTCAATCAGCTATGGACGAATCAAGCAAATTTTCGGGTGTCGAATCGTGATTGGTATTTGGCTCTTGATGGAAGTTATCGCACGGCAAATAATACGACAACGCCCATAGGGAAGATTCCAAATAGCCAATTTAATGATGCTTCTTTTGGCGTTTTAGCTGGTATTCAGTATGATGATAATCAGGAGTTTATTATTAATTATAAGTATTTCCATGCTTGGGATGTTGGATTGCCTGGTGGAAACGTCTTTCCTGAAACTGCTCGTGTTAAATACCTTAATTTCAATCGTAATCAATTGAATGGTGAATATATTTATAAAGATGTTTCTGATGTGATTAAACAGGTGAATATCAAGGCTTACACACAGAATATCAAAAGAAATGTTGAAAATATTGTAAGTGAATCGCAGGCTATCTTTCCTGGAAGCGTGAATGCTACATCGGGTTTACAAGCCACCACTGATTTGTATTTCAATGACTATGAAACGATGACGGTGGGCGTGGAAGGTTGGTATCGTGACCAGCAGACTTCCCGCATCAGAATTAGTAGTATTGCCTTGGATACGACGGTGGTGCGCGAACAGCCAACACCCAAAGCAAGCATGCTGGATGTAGGTCTTTTTGCGCAACATAAGTGGGTGATTGACCCGAAATATTGGACTGTCAATACGGGCGTGCGACTTGATTTTATCCAAACCGCAAATGATACGGCTTTTAAGGAGATAGCTAAG
>CAYVWK010000310.1:0-2200 GCA_964455235.1 uncultured Paludibacter sp. | reverse complement strand
ATTCAGCATCAGGGTCCGCTGGATTCTCAAGGTCATCAAGAGAAAGAAGTGGACACCCTATTGAGAGCAGTATCATCCAACTAATTACTAAAGCGAATACTATCTTTCTCATGCAAATCATCCTTCAAAAAACCTGGAATGCAGATTTGTTATTCGTTACTCTTATATAAAATTAATCCAATCAGCTACTCTGAGGCTGGAAGTAAAACTCGAAACCCATAATGACTGAATTTACTTGATGGGTTTGTATAATATCTAAATGTTGTACTTACATGGCTGGCTTCTACAATATAACTACCGCCTCGCAAGACTCGATGATTTCCAGTTTGAATTCCAGTTGGATTCGTCCATTCATATCCATCATACCGTCCATACCAATCCCACACCCATTCCAAAACATTACCACTCATATCGTATACACCCAGTTCATTTGCCTTCTTCATTCCCACTGGATGCGTCTGCATTCCTCCATTATTAAGATACCAGGCAACGTCTTCGATTGAATTACTTCCTGCATAATCATATGATTCGCTTAAACTTCCCCCTCTGGCTGCATATTCCCATTCAGCCTCAGTAGGAAGACGATACCCAACAGCATCCCAGTCGCAGATTACATTAATTCCATCTATTGTATATACTTCTTCAAACCCATCCTTCACACTTAACGCATTACAGAAACGAATTGCATCGAACCAACTTACTTGCTCTACAGGAAGTTTTGCTCCTTTCCACCTAGATGGATTGTGAATCATTCTCTCTTGATAGATATCTTGTGTAACTTCATATGTTCCGATGTAAAAACTTCCTAGGTTCACAGTACGTACTGGTTTCTCATCAAGCTCTCCCAAAGAATTCCCCATTCGGAAACTCCCTCCCTCTACATACGTCAGAGGAACAGAGAATTCTGTAGTCCATTTAGCAAATAAGGTAAGATTAGAGCGTACCGTATTATTTGAAAAATCCCACCTATTACTAAATTCATTATCAGTATACCAACCAACAAAGAATCTTCCATTTTGCATCTCAAATTGGGGTTCCATGATAGTCTGATTGTATGGGACATCCTTCATGGGAGGAATCAGAAGACCCTCACCACCTTCAAACGATACGGTATATACCTCAGGTATCCACTTTGCATACATCACAAGGGGACCACTTTGTCTGACTAGGGTTTCAGAAGTTATTTCATGGCCCTCAGATCCAAGACTTGTCCACCATCCTGCAAAGGAGAAACCTTCTTTAATAGGAAAAGGAAGAGTTCCTGTTCTTGACCCGGGAGTTATAGTCTTTTGAACAGGTTCTGCCATACGACCCCCTAAAAGAGAGAACCAAAGAACCGTCTCTTGGCCAAGCAAATTATCACGATCCAGACCAGCCAATGAAGAAGTAGCTGCATCCATCGCTTCTCGGGCTTTCAATGCACCTAGTTGTCTATGTAAATCAGAAGCTAACTTTTCTTGTTCTGCCAAAGCCTTTTTCAACTTACTTGTTGACGGAGCATCGATTGCAAAAACAGTTCCACCTGCAACGCCACCAACTACTCCTACAGCTACACTGGCTGTGAACAACTTGCTCCATAATGCTGCATCATTTCTATATCGAGTAAGATCATCGGAAAGGATAGCGTCGTTATAATTTTGAATCGCATTTGAATATAGGAAATAACTTACAATTGTTCCAACAACACCTGCTGTTGCTACTCCGACGGCGGACCATCCTGCAGTTTTCATCGAAGCTCGTCCGTTGAGGGCTTCTCGTAAGGATTCCAGTTCTTTTATGGCCTCTTCATATCTATACTCTAAGGATAGCTCCACCGGACCTGGATCAAATACCGTGGTTTCTCCTGCTTTAACAACAAGAGATGCAGAGTAAGGGTTTTGACTATCTTCAGGCAACCTTGCAAGAATATTATACATTCCAGCTGCCAGTCTTGCTGAATATCCAGAATCAGATACGGCTAGAGGAACACTACTCTCAAGGGCAGATACCTTCCTTATAGACACTACTAAATCAGGGCGGGGGATATACAGATAGCCTGCAGCAACACCTAAGTCTGAAACATCACAATATGCAACATTTGGAGGTACAATCAGAGACGTATTATCCAACACTAGAGGGCTATCCAACCACGGACTCTCGATTCTAATGGTAGAAGAACTATATCTTCTTATATATCCTATAAAGTTGGATCCTGATACAG
>CAYVWK010000309.1:0-2215 GCA_964455235.1 uncultured Paludibacter sp. | reverse complement strand
AGGAACTGGCGTACAAGCAAAGCCGTATGTATGAGCTGACCGGGATCAAGAGGATTCTTGACAAGTATAAGGATCTGGTGCTGCAGGTTCGTGTCGGCGCGACTGACTTTTCTTCCGTCTTCGGTGTGCGCCGTGGCGTGGGTTATTCTGTATATGACATTATGACTGTTCGTGAGTGCCTGAACGATATTCTGAATATGTTTGGCCGCGATAATGACTACGTTGTTTCCGGCCCGGTTTGGGAATACTTCCGCGCGCCGAAGGAACTCATGTTTGAAGAACTGCCTCATTACGGTATTCAGGACTATCTGTCCCGTCATGAGCCTATCGTGAATAATGAGATCGATGGTCTGCTGCGTGAGGTCATCCTGGATAAGGCGAACGGATTTGTTGGCCGTACCGTTATCCATCCTACTCACGTTAAGTTCGTGAATGCGATGATGGCTGTTACGAAAGAGGAATATGATGACGCTTGCCAGATTCTTGGTACTGGCGGCGGCGTGGTCAAGGGTTCCGGCGGCAACAAGATGAACGAGATTAAGCCGCATACCAACTGGGCGAAGAAGGTTTACAACAGAGCGAGGGCGTATGGCGTTATCCGAGATGAATCGGGCCATGTGAAGCTGTTCGCTGTGAACGATTAATACTTTGCTCTGTCCTCCTGCTTCTACTCATCATCTGTTTTGCTTCTCTATGATTCTGAGCCGGTAAAAAGATGATGGGTAGAAGAGTAAGAGGACGGGGCGGCAACCTAAGAAAGGGAAAAGTACATGATACAATTAACCACACCTATAAGCGAGGAGGCGGCAGCGAACCTGCAGGTGGGCGATACCGTTGAAATCAGCGGTTATATCCTCTGTGGGCGTGATGCTGTTCTTCCGAAGGTGCTGAAAATGATTGAAGATGGGACTGTTGGCGATCTTGGTGTGGATCTCCACGGACAGGTTATCTTCCACACGGCAGTTAGCCCGGCAGGAGTAGGACCGACATCTTCTAATAAGCTGGAGATTGAGAGTTCCATTGAGCCCTTATCCGCTGCCGGTATCAAGCTCCATCTGGGCAAGGGAGAGTTACACCCCGAGACAATAGCCGCTCTGGATAAGTACAACGCTGTCTATGCAGTAATCCCGCCCGTGACAGCCCTCCTTGGCTCCAAGACGAGCGAAGAAAAAGTTGTCGCTTTCCCGGAACTTGGAATGGAAGCCCTTCATCTCATCAAGGTTGATAAGTACCCGGCCATCATTGGCGCGGCACATGGCAAGAGCATCTATACACGGGAGGATAAGGCATGAGCATAGTAGAAAAAGTGCGAGACACTCTCGTGGAAGCCGGATCTACGTTTAGAGAGGATAAAAAACAGGCATATAGAAATGCCATAGCCACGGAGCAGAATGAGAAGGCGAAGTGGGTATTGGAACAGGTGCTCGCCAATGCAGAAGCGGCAGAAGAGAATCACAGCCCACTCTGTGATGATACAGGCATTCCGCATCTGGTTCTGGAAGTTGGGCCGGATTGTGCTGTGACTGGTCGGATGCTGGATGAGATTAAAGAAGGCGTGAAGCAGGGCCTTCGCAAGCTCCCCGGACGTCCTATGGGCATTATGGGCGACGATAGCCACAGGATCGATCAATCCGGTGGACTGAATCCTGATAGTGCCGGTGTAGAGCCAGCGCCAATTCTGCTACGGCGTTGCAAAGAGAATGTGATAAGGTTACATATCCTGATGTTCGGCGGTGGTCCTGCGATCAGGGCAAAGACCTATCGCGTCTTCCACAAGCACAATACACAGGTCGTGCTGGACGAGATCGTTAAGTGGGCGACCGAGGGTGTGGCGCAGCTGGGATGTTCCCCGTGTACTCTGGCAGTTGGTGTCGGTCGGAGCCACTTCGAGGCAACAAGCATGATGCTCCAGGCACAGGTGGATGGACGATATGATGTCCAGAGCGAGATGGAGCAGGAGATCACCAGAAGAGTGAATGAGGCAAACATCGGGCCGCTGGGACTTGGCGGGAATACGAGCGTGATAGCCACATTCATGAAGGTTGGCCCGCAGAGAGCAAGCGGAGTCAGGATTGTGTGCGTTCGTCCGACTTGCTGCTTTGAACCGAGGATTGCTACCGTGGAGCTGGGATGAACTGCTCAAGTGACAAATTCTCCCCGTTCACACTTTCTTATCAATCTTTCCCTCCCACACCCGTTGACTTTCTTCCAACTC
>CAYVWK010000308.1:0-2221 GCA_964455235.1 uncultured Paludibacter sp. | reverse complement strand
CCAGTACCGTCAAGACTTTCGACGATTTGATTGAGTCTGTGGAGCAGTGGGAGATATAAAGCAGGCTATTGCTTGATTTGCTTGAATGCTTCCCAGATGATAATCCCTGCTGAAACGCTGATATTCAAAGAATGTTTGCTACCATATTGCGGTATTTCAATACATGCATCAGATTGGTCAATCACTTTTTGCTGCACACCTTTCACTTCATTTCCAAAGACGATAGCTGTCTTTTGACTGGCAGGAATATGCATATCATATAGATTGGTACTACCCTCCGCCTGTTCGGCAGCATAAATTGTATAACCCTCTTTTTTTAGCTTCTCAACCGATAGGAGCGCATCTTCAAAGTATAGCCATTGCACAGTATCTTCAGCTCCCAAAGCAGTTTTATGAATTTCCGCATGCGGTGGTGTGGAAGTAATGCCACAAAGATGAATGGCTTCTATCAAGAAAGCATCGCAAGTACGAAATACAGAACCCACATTGTGCAGGCTCCTCACATTATCCAATACCACCACCAAAGGTGTTTTGTCAACCTGTCCAAACTCCTCAGCCGACAAGCGATTTAATTCTGTTATTTTGAGTTTACGCATATGTGTTGTGATTTACTCTGCTTTATCTTTCTTCGTAATTTTTATTATAAAATTGATACGTGCCGTCTAGCCCATATAGAAAAAATATGTATGTTTTACATTTAGTTAATTATTTCCCAATAACCACCTTTTCCACCGCCAATTCGTTTCAGTTTGCCATTTTCTTTTAATTTATCCAAATCTCGCTGGATTGTTCTACTTGAAATACCAAAATGTGCAGACAGCTCTTGTGCTGACAATTTGTTATTAGCATTTAATAGATCTAAGATTATTTTCAATCGGCTTTCTACGACATTTTCTACGACATTATTTACGACACCATCTACGACATCCTTTTTCATGCGATAGAAAATAACAGAAAAGTAATTTTCATTTAATTTAAAGTCAGGTTCTTTCAGACCTTGTTTTTTACACTCATCAATAATTTTCAAGGTTCCTCTACCCCAACTTTCAATCAACCCTGCCTTGTAGAATATATCTGCCAATAAAGGATTAACAGGTTTAGACAGATGGTTTTCTTTGAGATCTTCTACCTTTATTACATTAAAAGGAGAATTTTCATTCATTATTTCCAGAGTCATGCCTGTTATCTTGATTTGAATACTTGAGTTTGACAAATAGGTTCGATGAATGATTGCATTGATTACAGCTTCTCGAAGGGCTTCTGCTGGTATCTCTAATCTTTCCTTCCTATAAATCCCATCATAAGAGATAGTATTCAGCAAATACTTCGTTTCCAATATTTCTATAACACGCTCCACCTGTTGGAATAAATTTCCCTCTATCCTGTCATTCGATACAATATCAGAATCGGAGGTGAAAAATCCAACTTTCACTTGTGCCTGAAGAAAAAAGTGCTGCACATTCCTACCAAAAAGTAATATGGAGGCTCTACTTAGTTTTCCATCGCTCATCAGATTTAATTTTTCCAACAATGTTGTCGTATTGCTTTCTGACTGTACGTATGGCAGTCTGTTTCTAGCTAATGATTTAAATTTATCAATAGTATCAGTATCTAAATCATCTATAGAAACATTCTGTTCTAATTCTGCTTCCCATGAACGTCCCACTTTCTTTAAAAGGAAATCATTTAAACTCACTCCTCTCAATTCCTGAAGTGTACTTCCTGAGCGCAAGAAATATTTACCTTTATATGAAATAGGTACAGAATATTGTTCTATTTCAATTTCAATGTAATATTTATTAAATTCTTGAAGAAGTTTTATTTGTGGATAAATCCCTAATATATCTCTAAATTTATTAGGCAATTGTTCTAATAATTCCTCGTAGTTCTCAATACCAATAATTTCACCATTATCATCCATTCCAACATACAGTTTTCCACCATCAGCATTTGCAAATCCGCAAACCCATTTGATGTAATCATCCTTCCATAGACGTTTATATTCTATATTTTGATGTTCCGTCATATTAATAATGTGTGTTCATAAAGTTTAAATAAATTGCATCAGCTCTATTCCTCAACACCCAACACGCCCACTCAATCAAACTATCCTCTCCCTTAGCCACATCAGCGGAATCTAAAGTTACGCTGATGTCGGGGTCTATGCCGAACTCAATATGTTGCATATTGACATCGTACATCGGACTGGCTGAAAAGCGCA
>CAYVWK010000307.1:0-2225 GCA_964455235.1 uncultured Paludibacter sp. | reverse complement strand
GGGTTCATGGGCAGGCTCGGCGCGTCGTCCACCACATCCATGTGGGCGATGAGCCCGATGGCGGGCTGGCCCGCGCAGTTTGCGGGGATGGATCCGTACACATAGCCGTGCTCGTCAACCCGGGCGTCTGCGATGCCCATCTCCCGCATCTCGTCCGCCAAAGCCCGTGCCAAAACCAGCTGCTTTTCCGTGCTCGGACAGGAGGGGCTATTTTCGTCTGAGGCGGTGTCATACTGAATGTATTTGAGGAACCGTTCGTATGCTCTCATGCTCTTATCCCCTCAGCGCCCGAGCATGGCCGCGCCGATGATGCCCGCGTCGTTGCCCAGGGTGGCAAGCTCGATGCGCGCATAGGGCATTGCCTTGTAAAAGACCATGGAGGGCAGCTTCGCCCGCACGGCGTCCAGGAGGAACGCCCCCGCCGCAGACACGCCGCCGCCCAGCGCGATGACCTCGGGGTCAAAAAAGTTGATGATGGACACGAGCCCCACGCACAGGTGGTACACATACGCGTCAAAGACGGCCGCGCAGTCGGGGTCCCCCTCCTTGGCAAGGTCGATGACATGCTTGGCGGTGATGTCCTCAAGCTTTCCGCCCACGGCCTTGGAGAGCGCGCCCTCGGGGCTCTTTTTAGCTGCGGCCATGCCCATGCGGATGATGGCGGTGGCGCTTGCGTAGCGTTCCCAGCAGCCGCGGTTTCCGCAGGTGCACATCTCGCCCCCGGCCACTGTGATCATGTGCCCGATCTCGCTGCCCACGCCGTTTGAGCCCGAGTAGACCTTGCCGTCCGCGACGATGCCGCCGCCAACCCCGGTTCCAAGGGTGACGAACACGGAGTTTTTGACCCCGGCGCTCACGCCGGAGACGGACTCGGCCAGCCCCGCCACAGTTGCGTCATTTCCCACATAGATGGGCTTGTCGATGACCCGGCGCATCCACTCCACCAGGGGCACATCGTGCCAGCCGAGGTTTGTGCAAAAGGGCACCCGCTCGGTGCGCGGATCCTGAATGCCGGGGATGCCGATGCCCACGGCCTTGACCTTGTCAAGGGTGAGCCCCGCCTCGGAAACGGCCTTGAGCGCCAGCTTCGCCATGTCGCCGATAACGGGCTCCGCGCCCCGCTCAACAAGAGTGGGGCAGGAGACCTTGGAGAGGATCTTTCCGGCTTCGTCCACAACCCCCGCCTTGAGCCCGGTTCCGCCCACATCAATTCCTACATACACCATTGCCTGTTCCTCCGATTCATTTATTCATCGCCCGCCGCGCCGGTGACGCGCTCCAAGTGCCTACGCGTGAGCACCTCCGCGGCGTTATAACCCATTTGCTTGAGCCGGAAATTGCTCGCCGCAACCTCGAGCACCGCCGCGATGTTGCGGCCCGGGTGGATGGGCAGGAGCAGCCGGGGAATCCGCACGTCCAGAATCTCCGTATGGTTGTCTGTGAGCCCCAGCCGGTCGTACTCCTTGCCCTGCTGCCAGAACTCGAGATGCACCTCAAAGTCGATGGACTTTGAGCGGATGATGGCGCCGATTCCGTACATGGTGGCGATGTCGATGATGCCAACCCCCCGGATCTCCATAAAATGGCGGACCAACTCCGGCGCTTCGCCCACGAGCCTATCCTCGGACACCCGGCGAATGTCCACCACATCGTCCGCAACAAGCCTGTGGCCGCGCTTGACAAGCTCCAGCGCAGCCTCGCTCTTTCCCACGCCGCTTGTGCCCGTGATGAACAGCCCCGAGCCGTACACATCCACCAGCACCCCATGCCGGGTCTCCCGGGGGGCCAGCGCGTCCGTGAGGAATTTGATGACCTCCATCTCGCAGTGGGTGGTCTCCTGCTTGGCGGAGTAGATGGGAATCTTGCGCGCCGCGCCCAGAACCAGCATCTCGTCAAAGCAGGGAAGCCCCCGGCAGATGATGATGCACGGCAGATCATAGCTGAAAAATTTGGTGAGCCGCTCCCGGCGCACACTCTCCTCGAGCATGGAAAGGTAGGTCATCTCCACCTTGCCCAGGATCTGCGGGCGCTCATAGCCGAAAAAGTTCCAGTAGCCCGCCAGTTGGAGCCCCGGGCGGTTGACGTTTGAAACCTCGATGGGCAGGTATTTGCCCTCGGCCGGGACAAAGGGCGTAAGCTTCATTGCCCGGACGAAGTCCGCCTCCTTGACCATGCGCTATGCCCCCTTCAGTTGGCCCGCGCCAAGCATGCGCTCAATGACCATG
>CAYVWK010000306.1:0-2229 GCA_964455235.1 uncultured Paludibacter sp. | reverse complement strand
CTACGGAATGCTTGTGCCGGATAGTGGCGTTTCCCTGACAGAACAGCTGGAACACTGCTTTCAAAAGGGTGGAATGTGTATGTACTAAAGTAAATATGAGATAGAGAGCGATTGTAACTGAGAAATCAGAAACAATCGCTCTTTTTTTGTACCCTGAAACGAGGTGATTTTTATTCCCAAAAGTATTATCAGCTGGGTTGGTGGCAAGGCAAAGCTGATGTGGATCATCAATCTACTTGCCCCACCTAAGTATCAGCGCAGTGTGGATGTGTTTGGCGGTAGTGGCACGGTCACCCTGAATCTTGACTGCCCACAGCTGAACCTCAAGGTCTACAACGATTTCAACGGCAATCTGGTAAACCTCATGCGTTGTGCCAAGGAGCGACCCTTGGAGCTCATTCGAGGGCTGGGCTTTCTCACCCTCAACTCTCGTGACGATTTTGAGCTCTGCAAGCGAGTAATCAGGCAAGAGAACCTTTCAAAGGACGAGTTCAAAAAGGAGATGAAGCTCACTGAAATCATGTTTGAACCGCTGACGGCAAGACAGCTCAACCGGCTCTACCGAAAGCGTGGTAAGGACATCAGCATCAAACGAGCCGTCTACTACTATAAGCTCCTGCGATACAGCTTCAATTCCAATGGCGATACCTACGGCACGAAGAAGTGCGATATCCGCAGATTTTTCGTGGATATCTGTGAATTTGCCAAAGCCTTTGCCGATGTGAGCGTGGAGAACAAGGACTTCGAACCACTCATCAATCAGCACGACAGAGAGGAAACCTTCTTCTACTGTGATCCGCCCTACTATGAGGCAGAGGGCTTTTATGCTGTCATTTTTGCGGAGCAAGACCACAGACGGCTCCACGATGTACTGGCAAAGGCAAAGGGCTATGTGATGGTGAGCTACAACAATGCTCCCTATATCGTGGAGCTCTATCAGGACTTCTACATCTTCTTAACCACTCGTCCCAACTCCATGAGTCATAAGGAGGGTGATGTGTATGAGGAGCTCATTATGACGAACTACGATCCCCGTCCCTTCCTCAAGGAAAAGACAGGACAGCTCAGCCTCTTTCATCTGCTGAATATTCCCCCAGAGGGAGAATACAGGCTGATTCACGAACCTACAAACCCACTGAAACAAAATTAGAAAGGACATTCAACATGAAAAAAGAAACGACAAAAGCTCTTTTGGCAGCACTCCCCGAGGAGGTGCTGAACCTCTGCCCACTGGATTTGGAAAAGCCCATGAAGGCAACCCTTTCCCCCGGCTTTCTCGTCATCCACAATCAGAAGATGAGAGCTATGGAGGTGGTCAGTGCCATTACAGCTCTTACACAGCTTCGAGGGGATTTGATGGCAAAGCTGTCAGAGCATTGTGGTATCTGCGACCACTGTGACTACTGCGAGGGAATCCTAAGCGACGAGGACGAAATCAAGCTGCCTCAGTATGTTTTGGACGAGGCAGGCATTCCCTTGGATGCCAAGCTGACCTTCGATACCGATGAGGACAGCGGTGAAATCTTGGTCTATGAGGCGGACTACGATTACGACCTCTCCGATGTGCCCAGCGAGCTCATTGAGGAGCTTCAAGAGAATGGCATCTGCATTGGGGAGCTGGACGAAGCCTTGAGAATGGAGTATGTGATTGATGTCAAATAAATATGTGTATCCGTATAGCCTCTTGGAAGCCAAGCGAAACAACGAGCTGGAGCAGTACCGAGAGTCCTTCAAGGAAAATGTTCGATGTGCAGAATTCATTAAAGAAACAATCAGCCAAAACTTTGATGGAATGCACCTCAATCACGATGTGGCAAAGCCTGTGATTTCCGAGTTTGGCTATGACCGAGTCAACTTCGTCCTTGCCAACACCTTGCAACAGCTCAAACACGATGGTAGATTTTCTTGTGACAACAAAGAGTGGGCAAAGGGATTTTTCATCCCCGACAACAAAGCAAATCCTCGCAATCATGAATTTGTGGTCACCAGTCACCCTGCCGTCCTTGACGGCTTTATCAGTCAGGCAAGAAAGGAATATGACAGCTTAAATCTTTGGAACGCTACTCACTGCAATGACAAAACCCATCTTGACTATGAGGGCAAGGTGATGGTGCTAAATCCCAAGCTCCTAAAGGATGAGTATAAGAATCCAAGGGAACAGCTTATTTTGTGTGAGGGTGGCTTTGGTTGTAGTCCTACGGCCAGTGGTAGAAAGGTGTATGGCAAATT
>CAYVWK010000305.1:0-2243 GCA_964455235.1 uncultured Paludibacter sp. | reverse complement strand
CACAACTCAACAACTCAACAACTCAACAACTCAACAAAATATGACCCAATCCAAACGCCTCTTATCCCTTGATGTATTACGGGGTATTACCATTGCAGGAATGATCATGGTAAATAATCCTGGTTCGTGGACTTATATCTATGAGCCACTGGGGCATGCGCAATGGCATGGCTTGACTCCCACGGATTTAGTGTTTCCGTTTTTCATGTTTATCATGGGGATTTCAACCTATATATCTCTCCGAAAATATCAGTTTAAATTCAGTACAGAGGCTTTTTGGAAGATATTGAAACGCACCTTTGTGATTTTCTTGATAGGATTAGGCATTGCGTGGTTCTCTCTGTCGATGCGTACCTTCCGCAGATTGGGTGCGGAGGATTTGGACTTCTTCCAACGTCTCTTCCAAGCTATTACCAATTTTGAAAATATGCGAATACTAGGGGTGATGCAGCGTTTGGCTCTTAGTTATGGCGCAACTGCTATCATTGCAATTACGGTGAAACATAAGTATATACCGCATATTGTATTGTTGACATTAGTTGCTTATTTTGTGTTATTAATCACAGGAAATGGTTTTGAATTTAGTGAAAATAATATCATTTCTATAATTGATAGAGCAGTGCTTGGCACCAACCATATGTATAAAGATAGTGGTTTAGCCATAGACCCTGAGGGTTTGATTAGTACCATACCTGCTATTTGCCATGTATTGGTTGGGTTTTATGCAGGTAAACTCATCATGCAAACCAAAGATAATTTTCAGCGCGTACAAAACTTATTCATCATGGGAGCTATCCTTACGTTTGCAGGATTTTTATTGAGTTACGGTTGCCCCATCAACAAAAAGATATGGTCGCCTACTTTTGTACTTGCCACAACAGGTTTAGCTTCTACCTTTTTAGCCCTATTAATATGGATAATTGATATCAAAGGACATAAGCGTTGGAGCGTGTTCTTCGAGTCTTTTGGTGTGAACCCACTCTTTATTTATGTGTTTGCTGCTGTTATAAGTATTTTATTAGGCAACATTTTTATTACCTTTGCCGGCCAAGAATACGCTATCAAAACATTTATCTATTCAGTTTGCTTACAACCTTATCTCGGCAATTACTTTGGATCGCTGGTTTATGCGCTCCTATTTGTCGGGTTTAATTGGATTATTGGAAATATATTATATAAAAAACAAATTTACATTAAGATATGATTTTAGTAGCAGATGGTGGTTCTACCTCAGTTGATTGGTGTTTAATTGATAATGGAATCATTGAAAAAAGGATAACAACGAAAGGTGCCAATCCCTTCTTTCGTACAACAGAAGATATCAGTGCAGAGCTAAAAACAAGCTTAGTTCCCGAAATGAATGGGTCTAAAATTCAAGCTGTTCACTTTTATGGAGCTGGTTGTGCCTATCCCGAAGTGAACAAAGTTGTTAAAGAAGCAATTCTGCAAAATTTTGATGTAAATCAAGAAGACGTAGAAGTCGATAGTGATATGCTGGGTGCAGCGGTCGGACTGTATGGCAATCAACCAGGCATTGCATGTATCTTAGGTACAGGTGCTAATTCATGCTTCTATGATGGTGAAAAAATAGTCAAAAATGTGTCGCCTTTAGGTTATATTTTAGGTGATGAAGGTAGCGGTGCAGTGCTAGGTCGCCTCTTCCTCGGCTCATGCCTAAAATACCAGTTTGGAGAAAAAATGAGAGATGATTTGCTGAATTATCTTCAAATGGATATCCCTGAAATCATCAATAGAGTATATAAACAGGCACTACCAAACCGCTTCTTGGCAAGCATTGCTCCCTTTATCAATGCGAATATTCAGCATGAAGGCGTGCGTAAATTAGTTTTTGATGCCTTTACGGATTTCTTCAAGAAAAACATCATGCAATATGATGACTATCAAAACTATCAAGTGTCCTTCATTGGCTCTGTTGCGTACTATTTTGAAGATGTCTTAAAAGAAGCCGCCTCTTCACTTAATATCCAAATCGGAGCTATCGTTATATCTCCTATGGAAGGCATAGTGAAGCATTTTGCAAAGCGATGAATTAGATGAATATGCCGATGTGCCAATATGCCAATGAGACTAATGATTAATGATTGTTAGGCGTAGGCTCCAGCCTACGTCTCGACCAGACAGCTGGGTGCTGGTTAGTTACGGACAGGTCGCGACCTGTCCCTACAATTCAACAAAAAAAGCTGCTCCATTGCGAAGCAGCTTTTTTTTGTTGAGTTGTTGAG
>CAYVWK010000304.1:0-2295 GCA_964455235.1 uncultured Paludibacter sp. | reverse complement strand
ACAGCCGTTATCAAGAATTTCGATCATGAGACCATTCGTGCTTTTTATCGCAAATGGTATCGCCCTGATTTACAGGCTATTCTTGTTGTAGGTGATGTAGATGTTGACTATATTGAAGGTAAAATCAAAACTATGTTTGCTGATATTTCTGCTAAAGAAAATGCAGGCGAGCGTCCGATTTATCCTATTCACGATAATGTAGAGCCTCTGATTTCTGTGGTGAAAGACCCTGAAGCACGCATGACCCGCATCGAATTGGAATATAAGCATGATGCGATGCCTACTGAAATGAAAGAGTCGATCATGGGCTATATGATAGAATTGGTGAACGACTTTACCTATACTATTATGGGCTATCGCTTCGATGAGCTTACTCAAAAAGCTGATGCTCCTTTTGTTTACGGTATGGCATATTATGGTGATTTGGTGAAATCAAAAGATGCATTCCAAATGCTTGCTGTCCCTAAAGAAGGTCAAGAAACAGAGGGCATGCGGGCATTAATGATGGAAGCTGAGAAATTGAAACGTTTTGGTTTTACCCATGCTGAAGTTGATCGTGCAAAGATTGAAATCTTAAAATCTTTGGAAACTGCTTATAAAGAACGTGATAATCAAGAGAATAAAAAGTTGGTGCGTAAATATGTTCGCCATTATTTAGATGGTGAAAACATCCCAAGCGCAGAATGGGAATATACTACTGCTCAAGCTCTTATGCCTAATATCACAACTGAAATGATCAATGAAATAGTAACTAAATATGTTACAGATGAGAATATGATTATTTCATTCATGGCTCCTGATAAACCAACAGTTATGATTCCTTCAGAAGCACAAATATTAGAGATTTTGGCTGAAGTGAAGGCTTCTGAAATTGAATTCGTAGAGGAAGAGACCATTCAAAAGGATTTGATTTCTAAAGCTCCTAAACTTGGGAAAATCAAGAAAACCACTTATAATCAGGAATTTGGAACAACTACTTGGCTGTTAAAAAATGGTATTACTGTAGTTTTCAAGCCTACCGATTTCAAAAGTGATGAGATTTTAATGAATGCTTTCAGTGAGGGTGGTTTTTCAAAAGTGAAGGATGCAAATGATTTGGTTACTGCAAATTTAACTTCTACTATCGTAGCAAATAATGGGTTGGGAGATTTCTCTCAAATTGAATTAAACAAAGTACTTACAGGGAAAGTAGCTTCCGTTACGCCTACCATTTCTAATTATGATGAAGGTTTCCGTGGAGAGTCGTCTGTAGAGGATTTTGAGACTATGTTACAATTAGTATATCTGTATTTTACTGCTCCTCGCAAGGATAATGAAGCTTACGAAGCTTTGGTGAATATGTTTAAAACCAGTTTAGCAAACTCAGCAAGTGATCCACGTAAAACTTTCCAAGACTCTGTTTCTGTGATGCTTAGCAACCATCATCCTCGCTCAGTTGTCCTAAATCTAGAAGCT
The DNA here is from genome assembly GCA_964455235.1 of uncultured Paludibacter sp. GTDB lineage: Bacteria > Bacteroidota > Bacteroidia > Bacteroidales > Paludibacteraceae > Paludibacter. The sequence goes on along the minus strand of CAYVWK010000304.1, from coordinate 840 downwards.
TTAGACAAGCTAAATCAGGATAAAGCATTGGAAATTTTCAAGGATAGATTTGCTATGCCTGCTGATTTCACTTTTGTATTTACAGGTAATATTGATGTGGAAAGTGAAGAGGTAAAAACAGCGGTGCTGACTTATCTTGGCGGATTAAAATCTAAGAAGAAAAAAGAAAGTTTCACCGATCATAAAATGTATTATCCAAGAGGTTTAGTGGAGAATCATTTCGCTCGCCCAATGCAGATTACCAAGGCATCTAACTTTATTTTATACTCTGGTCATCTTCCTTATAATATGGAAAACTTAGTGACTATGAATGCTTTAGGTAATGTATTGAGCATGCGCTATTTAGAAAGCATACGCGAAAAAGAAGGTGGTTCTTATGGTGTAGGTGTACGCGGTTCACTCAACAGAACCCCTGTAAATCAAGCAGCTGTTTTAATGCAGTTCGATACCGACCCCGACAAACAAGCTCATTTGATGAGTATTATCCATAAAGAAGTGGATGAAATCATCGCAAATGGTCCACGCCTCGATGACCTTCAAAAGGTAAAAGAAAATATGCTGAAGAAAATCAGCGAGGATTTGAAAGATAATCGCTGGTGGTCACGCATCATTTCAAGCTACTATACAGACGATTTGAATTATATAACTGATTATCAAGCAGCGGTAGAATCCCTCTCCCCAAAAAGCCTACAAGCTATTTTACAAAAAATAGTAGAGCAAGGCAATGTGTTGGAGGTGGTGATGAAGCCAGAGTAAATGTGCCAATGAGACTAATGAAACTAATGTGCCAATGAGAATAATACAAATAATGATTAATTGTTAATGGTTAATTATTAATGA
>CAYVWK010000303.1:0-2295 GCA_964455235.1 uncultured Paludibacter sp. | reverse complement strand
AAGCCTCTGTATCCAATAGGATATGGAGGCTTACTTGTTTTGGTACTTTCCTAAAGTTTTATTATATTTGTCGCGATTAATTTTTATCAACGTTTAAAGCAATTTGAAAAGTATGAAAACTAAAGTTTTATTAGCTGCTGTAGCAGTAGCATTCTCTTTCACTGTAACCTCTTGTGGTAATAAAAAAGCAGCAGATGCTGAAACCTCCGCTGCTGATTCTTGTTGTGCAGCAAAAACAGAACAAGTTTGTGATTCTACTAAGACATGTTGTCAGGCTGCAGATTCTGCTGCTTGTGATAAAAAATGTGATAAGGCTTGTGATAAAGCCGGTGACAAGGAAGAGTGCAAGAAAGCTTGTGACAAAAAGTAATTCAAGACTTCTTTTGAATTGAATCATAGGAAAGGTATGCCGATCGGTATGCCTTTTTTGTTATATATTCAAGGAATTAAAGTAGTGAATCTTATAAAATGATATGTTTTATGTGATAAAAGTAATGAATTTATTTGCATGCTATGAAATAATCTTTAACTTTGCACCATCAAAACGAAAAAAGATGATTCAGAACTTTATTTATATTCTACTGTGTGGTATTATTATTCTACTGGAAAAGTTTAGTGGAAGTGAGTGCTGTGCGTAAATATATGTAAGATGAAGCAATATATAAAGCCTTTCTCACTTCCCAGTGTGAAAGGCTTTTTTTATGGAATAAAACTATAAATACAATAAACAATGAGTGACAAGTTATTTATTTTCGACACAACGCTCCGTGATGGTGAGCAGGTTCCGGGATGCCAGTTGAATACAGTAGAGAAGATTCAAGTTGCGAAACAGCTAGAAGCGTTGGGTGTGGATGTGATTGAAGCTGGATTCCCGATTTCAAGTCCAGGTGACTATAATTCTGTTATTGAAATTTCTAAAGCTGTGACCTGGCCTACTGTTTGTGCTTTGACACGCGCTGTGCAGAAAGATATCGATGTCGCTGCAGATGCCTTGAGATTTGCTAAACGTAAACGTATTCATACCGGTATCGGCACATCTGATTCTCATATCAAGTATAAATTCAACTCCAATCGTGAGGAGATTATTGAACGTGCTGTTGCTGCAGTGAAATATGCTCGCAAATTTGTGGATGATGTAGAATTCTATGCTGAAGACGCTGGACGTACAGACAATGAATATTTGGCTCGTGTGATAGAAGCCGTTATCAGGGCTGGAGCTACAGTGGTGAATATTCCTGATACTACGGGCTATTGTTTACCGGATGTATATGGTGCCAAAATTAAATATCTGATGGAAAATGTGAATGGTATCCATAATGCTATCATTTCTACACACTGTCACAATGATTTAGGTATGGCAACTGCAAATACAATGGCAGGGGTGTTGAATGGTGCGCGTCAGGTAGAGGTAACGATTAATGGTATTGGTGAACGTGCAGGAAATACATCTTTGGAGGAAGTGGCAATGATTATCAAATGTCATAAGGATATAAAGATTGAAACGAATATCAATACTCAGAAGATCTATCCTACGAGTCGTATGGTGTCTAGCTTGATGAATATGCCGGTACAACCTAATAAAGCGATCGTAGGTCGCAATGCTTTTGCTCACTCTTCTGGAATTCATCAAGACGGTGTGCTGAAAAATGTGCAGACATATGAGATTATTGATCCGCGTGATGTGGGCATTGATGATAATTCTATTGTATTGACTGCACGCAGTGGACGCGCAGCCCTGAAGAATCGTTTTCAGGCATTGGGCGTGCAATTGGAACAAGAAAAGTTGGATAGTGTTTATGAGGAATTTTTGAAGCTAGCCGACAAGAAAAAAGATATTAACGATGATGATATATTAGTATTGGCGGGTGCTGACCGTACTCGAAACCATCGGATTCAATTGGAATACCTCCAAGTGACTAGTGGGGTAGGTGTACTTTCTGTAGCTAGTATGGGATTGAATATTGCAGGTGAGAAGTTTGAGGCGGCAGCCAGTGGAAATGGTCCTGTAGATGCAGCTATCAAAGCTTTGAAGAAAATTATTGATCGCCACATGACTCTGAAAGAATTTACAATTCAGGCCATCAGTAAAGGCAGTGACGATATGGGTAAGGTGCACATGCAGGTGGAATATGATAATTGTATCTACTACGGATTCGGTGCTAATACAGATATTATTGCCGCATCTGTAGAAGCTTATATTGACTGTATCAATAAATTTAAAATGTAAGGGGATTGGTGATTGACAGATTTGCGATGAATAAACTTTGTAAATTCAGAGTTGTTTCAGCTAAATGA
>CAYVWK010000302.1:0-2298 GCA_964455235.1 uncultured Paludibacter sp. | reverse complement strand
GGAATAGTGGTTTTCTTTGAATATTTCATAAAGACTCATGATTTTATAGTGTGGAAGTAACAAAATTGAAGATTATAAATTATAATAAAATGAAAGCAAACGAAACTAGAGTAGAGGAATTCTTATCATCGAATAAAACACATTTCGTTATTCCTGTTTATCAACGAAACTATGATTGGACTGTAGCTCAATGCAAACAGTTGTTGGACGATATATTAGAGACTGGTAGAAGCGACAAGATGAATGCTCACTTTATTGGTAGCATTGTTTACATTCATGATGATGTGTACACTACTTCGAGAATTAAGGAGCTAATCATAATTGATGGGCAACAGAGATTGACTACACTTACATTAATCTATATTGCGCTATACAAATTGGCTATTGAACTTAATGACGATTCACTTAGACATGAGATTAATGAAACTTTTCTTATAAATAAGTTTGCTTCGGAAGAGGAGAAGCTAAAATTAAGACCTACCGAAAATAATAATGAAGCTTTGAAATATTTGTTGAGAGATGATAATGTCGAGGAATTTGTGGGATACTCTCGACTGATTGATAATTATGAATATTTCAAAAGGCGTATAGTGAAGGAGAATATTGATGTGGTGATGAAGGGACTTTCAAAGCTTATGTTTGTTGAGATTTCTCTAGATCGTGAAAAGGATGATCCACAAAGAATATTTGAAAGCTTAAACTCTACTGGTTTAGAGCTGACCCAAGCTGACTTGATTAGAAATTATATTCTGATGGGGTTGAAGCATAATGACCAAAAAAAGATTTATAAAGATTATTGGGAAATCATAGAAAAAAACGCACGTGAGGAGTCGTCAAATACCAGCCGTGTATCGGACTTTATTCGTGATTACTTGACACTTGAAAACAAGAAGATACCAAACAAAAACAAGGTATATGAAGAGTTTAAAGAAAAGTATCCAACCAGTACTGTGAAAAACTTAGAAGAGGTTTTGGGTGATTTAAAATCATTAGTACGGCACTATAATAAATTGATAAATCCTAAAAATGAATCAGATATAGATATTCGTCACCAACTTAGATATATTGATAAATTAGAAATAAACGTTGCTCACCCATTCTTATTAAAAGTATATGATGACTATTCAAATAATGTAATAGATAAAAAAACATTTATTGACGTGTTAGAGTTGGTACAGTCGTTTACATGGAGACGTTTTATTCTTGGTTTACCTACCAATGCTTTGAATAAAATATTTATGAACTTATATGACTTGGATCGAGGAGAATATGATTATCTATATTCGATTCAAAAGACTCTTATTCAAAAGACAGGAAGTCAACGATTTCCTAAAGATGCTGAAGTAAAAGATGCACTTAGGGTAAAGGATGTTTATAATATTAGGTCAAAAAACAGAACGTATCTGTTAGAGAGATTAGAAAATCATAATAATAACGAAAAGGTTATGATTGATGGAAATCCTCATATCACAATAGAGCATATATTTCCTCAAACTCCTGATATCAAATGGCGGAGTGAATTAAGTGAAGATGAATATAAGTTTATCGCAGAAAACTATTTGAATACTATTGGGAATCTTACTTTATCTGGAAATAATGGTTCATTAGGTAACAAAATATTTTTAAAAAAGAGAGATATGCCAGAGAAAGGCTATAAGCATAGTAGGTTATGGCTTAATAGAAGTTTGAGTGATATTGAGCAATGGAATAAAGAAGAAATTGAAAATAGATTTGAAGTAATAAGTAATAGGTTTTTTGAAATATGGCCTATTCCTAATATTGATATTGAAGAGGATGATAGAACAGACGAGATTAATATTTTTGAGGCTGATAGCCCCAAAGGCAAGAAGCTTGAATATGCTGTTTTCTTTGACCGTAAAATACAAGAAAGACAAGTGGCTAGATTGTACGCTGAGGTTATGCGACAGCTATTTGATCTACAACCCGAAACCTTTTTTACAACAGATCTTGGTGAAAGAATTGGCTTAACAAAATATCCTTCGGAGGGCAATCCAAGACAAGCCATTAACATAAATGAAGCATATGTTATTGAAGGAAATATAGATAATGTTAGTAAGTTTGATAGGATAAAAGATGCACTCACAACTTTTGGGTTAGAAGATGAACTGACTATTAAATATGCTGCAAATGAATAATCCAAATGAAAAAAATATTGCGATATCGACCACTTTGTTTCGATAATTGTGTATTTATTTGTAATAAATTTTAATATTTTGTAGTTGTATGAAACAAATCTTTTTCTTAATTCTATTCGTTATAAGCCTTGGTGCTAATGCA
>CAYVWK010000301.1:0-2304 GCA_964455235.1 uncultured Paludibacter sp. | reverse complement strand
AAATCATGTCTTGCCCAGGTGGCTGTATTGGGGGTGCTGGACAGCCCTATCATCATGGTAAAATTGATATACTTCGTAAACGTCAGCAAGCCCTTTATTTAGAGGATGAGCTAAAGGTGATACGTAAATCGCATGAAAATCCCGATATCATAAGACTATACAAGGAGTATTTAGGTGAACCTATGAGTGAAAAAGCACATTCTTTACTACACACCAAGTATTTTGTACGCAAAAATCACATCCAAAAGCACTAACCTCTTTAACTTCTCTAACATATCTAACTTCTCCAAAAAATAAAACTATGGTTGAAACGCATTTATCAGAAACACAACTATCCGAAACGGCAGAAATACTCATCAAAAGTATATGTGCCCGTTATAATAACCACGGCAGTGAACTCATCAATGTTTTGCATGAAGTCCAGCATCATTTAGGCTATTTGCCAGAGGAAGTCCAGCAAGTAATCGCTAGAGAATTAAAAATTCCAGTTGCAAAAGTCTATGGCGTGGTGACTTTCTACTCATTTTTCACCATGCAGCCAAGAGGAAAATACGAAGTCTCCGTATGCATGGGGACAGCCTGTTATGTACGAGGTGGTGAGCTATTAGTAGATGAATTCAAGCGTCGCTTAGACATCAATATAGGCGAAACCACCCAAGACGGACTCTTCAGCCTCAGCTCCATTCGTTGCGTAGGCGCTTGCGGATTAGCCCCCGTTGTCTCCATAGGCGATAAAATTTACGGACATGTTACCACTCAGCAAGTCAGGCGCATTATTGATGAGTATGTACGGTTGGAGGAGGGGTGAGGTGGTAAAAGTCGTACATAAAAAAACACCGAACTAATTTAATCAAGTTCGGTGTTTTATTTTAAAGTGATAGGCTTAATTTTAGTCTTTAAAGAAACTGAAAAATCCCTTTTTGGTGTCGTTTTCTTCTTCTGGAGTATCTGTAGTCTCTTTTGCTGCTGATGCCGATTCTAACTCTTCACGCTCAAAAAACTCCCCTTTTTCCTTTTTGATAAATCCAATTACATCATCTAAACCTTCCACAAATTTTTGGAAATCTTCCTTGTATAAAAAGATTTTATGCTTCTCAAAGGATACTTGCATGTTCTGGTCGGTACCAGATATTTTCTTCTTGCTTTCAGTTATAGCAATGAATAAATCATCATTTCTGCTCTTCTTAACATCTAAATAATAAATTCTTCTCCCCGCTTTAATGGCTTTTGAATATACAATTTCGTTGTCTTTCTTCTCAAAATCTAGTTTTCTTTTCTCTTCTTCCATAACGATTTTTTGTAAACTGTTTATTATTAGTTCTTTAACTTGTTTTTACTACGCTTGCTATAAGCGACCTCAAATTTGAGGTTTTTTTTTGATATTTACAAGATAAAACAAAAGTTTTTTAGCTAAAAAGGTTTATCTTTGCAGCTGCATTTGAAATTGTTGAATTGCATTCAATAATTTCTGCGCTAGATAAAATCAGAAAGTGTTTTTATCTGCGCCTAACGAAATTGTTCATTTTTTTATGATTAACAGAGTATTACTTCGCATCAAAGTTCTTCAAATTTTGTATGCTTATTATAAGAGCGATAATAAAACGTCTCTTATGGTTGAAAAAGAGTTATTTCACAGTACTGAAAAAGCTTATGATTTGTATTTTCATTTGTTGAATCTTGCGATAGCTATCACAGATTACTTCGAATCGAAAATTGAATCTAAAAAAGCTAAATTACGGCCTACTGAAGAGGATATTAATCCGAATACACGCTTTATTGATAACGCTTTTGTTAGTCAGCTAAGACGAAATATTCAATTCAAATCCCGCATCAACGAGAAAAAATTATCTTGGATTGATTATTCAGAGGTGGTGAAAGAACTGAGCGAGGAAATTATAATTTCAGACTTCTATCTCGAATATATGGATATGAAATCGGTTGATTACAAAGATGATAAAGAGATTTGGAGAAAGATTTTTAAGCGTATAATTTTATATAATGAATCCTTAGATGATGCCATAGAAGAACAAAATATCTTCTGGGCAGATGATGTCGAGATTGTAATTAGCTTTATTATTAAAACGATCAAGCGATTTGATACGGAAGAGGGCGAATTTCAATCTTTATTGCCCATGTTTAAAGATGATGAAGATATTGTATTTGCCAAAAAATTACTGCATGGTGTCTTGCAAAATGGTGAAGAATATCGTATGCTAATAGATAAATATACGCAAAATTGGGAACTAGATCGTATTGCATTTATGGATATATTAATTATGGAAGTTGCTCTTTCTGAGCTGTTTA
>CAYVWK010000300.1:0-2305 GCA_964455235.1 uncultured Paludibacter sp. | reverse complement strand
TGATTGGATTTTGACTCTAACTCCTGGCCGACCCCAAAAAAATAGCCAGGAGTAAGAGAACCACTCTTTATAAAGATAAACAAAAATATCGCACAACTTTATAAAGCGTGCTATTATAGGTAAATGGACTACAATAATAAATTATTAAAAATTTTGGAATCTACAGGCTTAAGTCAGCAGTCGCTGGCAGAAAAAATTGGAACAAGTTTTGTATCTTTAAACAGTTGGCTGAATAATAAAACATCTTTAACGCGCAAAGATCTTATGGTGAAAATTGATCTTCTGTACGAGCAAGAAATCTTAAGAGGCAATCCAACAAATACTGTCATGATCGGAGATAATTTAATAGGGCTACGAGACATGATAAACGACAATAGAAAGGTAGATATTGTCTATATTGACCCCCCTTACAATACAGGAAATAGTTTTTCTTATAACGATAAGCGTAGCACTGAACAGTGGAATCAATTCATGCACGAACGCATTTCATTGACGCACCCTCTACTCAAGAGTGACGGGGTGATGTTTATCTCTATAGATGATAGTTCGTTGTACGAGTTGAAACTTATGTGTGATAAGGTTTTTGGAAAAAATAATTTTCTCGGAACTTTCATTACCAAGCAAGCCACAAGGAGCAACTCCAATCACATTAATACAATACATGAATATATAGTTGCATATGCTAAAGACAAAAAGAAGATGAGCCCACTTCGTGTAAGGCGGAGAGACAATCCAATGGACGCAAAAATGATCAAAGATATTTCAGTAAAGGTGTCAAAGGAGCATAAGGCTAATGGCATCAAAAGTGCAGAAAAACTGTTGGCCGTATTAAATAAAGAATATATGAAAAAAAAAGATATAACTTGGTTACGCAACTATTCAAATGTAGACGAGAACGGCCAGATTTTTTTTGCAAAAGATTTATCGGTGCCAGGAAGGCCTGCCGACCTTGAAATACCGGAGATCGGTTTAAGCCTAAAGGCTCTAAAGACAAGAAAGTGGTCATCAACTCAGAAATTTATAAAACTTCATAAAGAGGGGAATATGCACTTTAAGGGGACCAGGCCTTACGAAAAGCACTTGCTCAATGACTCATATGACAACGTAGTGTCAATTTTAGACTTCTATTCTAGGCAGGGCACGAATGATCTAAATAAGCTAGGTCTCAGAGACTTATTTGATACCCCAAAACCAGTTGAGCTTATAAAATATTTAATTCGCATCTCATCTCATGAAAAACAAAATGCAATAATATTAGATTATTTTGCTGGTTCTGGCACGGTAGGTCAAGCCGTAATGGAGATAAATAAAGAAGATGATAAAAACCACATATATTATTTAATGCAATTGGATGAAAAAATAGCAAAAGGCACTGCGCAATACGAGTTTGCCATCTCTAATAGCTTAAAGCCAAGTGTTGATCAGTTAATGCTAAAACGACTAAATGAGGTCGGCAAGAAAATAAACCAAAACGTAGAGTACAACCTAATTAAATTAGTTTAATATTTATTCAAGATCAGTAAAAGCATTTCTAGTAAAAATAGTGAAACCATTTGGCAGTCTGTCCATAGTTCCTGTTGATGGATACCATTTAATGAAATCTTTTACGAAAGGTTTTTCGTCGCCTTTTTTAAAGTTCTTTCCGTTCACTTTGTAATAGGGATTGTTGTAGGCATCGGGAGCCAAGACGATATAGTAGACGTCTACGGCGCCATTCTGATTTTTAACGTTTTTATGCATTCTAGCTATCTCGGGTCTATGAGTTTCTTTTTTTATTTGAATTTTAAGCCTCTCGGTCCCATCCTCGTTCATAGCAAGAATATCTACGTTGTTGTGGTCCAGCTCTGTTCCCATGAGTATAGAGCCGTTACCAAAGACGGACTCTGCCACATAGCCACCCTGTATTTGCGTAATCAATGACGCCCATGTCCGATATATTCTAGCTTTAAGTCCCTTCTTGAAGCACTCACAGTAAAGTCCAAAGCCGGTTTTTTCCCAGAATTCAATAATTAAATCCTCATGCGCATTCCAGTAGATGTCGTAGTATTCATCAAAGGAGGGTGGTTGCAGTCTGTCGTCTATATTTTCCCAGTACTGCTCGTATATTGTTTGTAGAGCCTGAATCTTTTTTGGTAGATCCATTTCAACTGTTTTAATTTGAGAAAACTGCTGCCGATAATTGTCTAGGTCAATACCCCTTAAGAATTCTTCAAATTGCTCTTGAGTAAACTTAGTCATACTTCAGTAACCTTACTCAACCCCGCCGGCCAACATCATTGATTCTATGCTTGACCATCCACCTTGG
>CAYVWK010000299.1:0-2316 GCA_964455235.1 uncultured Paludibacter sp. | reverse complement strand
GGAACGTCATAAGTAATACTTGGGGTATGGTTTTTACCCAATGACTTTGAATAGTAAGCCATTGTCAGAGCAATCCAGATAAGTAGATTTACTTCCATCCTCATTGGTGATAGTGTTAGAAAAAACCATATAATTATAAGAAATATACAATGCGTTCTTTGTTATTACCTGTTCTGGGGTAATAACTGTTACTTCATACATCCCTTGAAAAATCATTGGAATATCAAACATCTGTACGCTTTTTAATCCAAGTGCTAAATTTCCGTCACTGATAGAAAAGCGTGATAATTCGTATTCCATTAAAACTTGTCCGTCTTTCTTAATTGTCATTAAAATCATATTTTCCATTTTTTATATCTCCTTTATATAACTCCAACTCTTCCGGTGTTGAGAATTTCTGCTGTAAGTTTTGTTCCAACAATCTTATTGCCACTAGACGTTGGACTGTCCCAATGAACCAATTTACCACCACGCCAACAGTTGTCTTGTCCCCAATAAACATCAATATCTCCATATCCACGATTAACCCAAACCCTGCCACTATACCAACCTGGGCCATGGCCAAACTCTTCAACATTACAGGTTCTACTTATAGTTCTGTCTGTGGTATCGGACTCATACCAAAGCACATGTTCTGTAACAGCGCCTACAGCATTGCGGAAATACACTATTCCATCACCTTCGGCCCCCCAGTAAGCGGTCCCTGTGGTTCTCAAATACATAAACCTGCCCGTAGTTTGGTGTATGAAATGGTATGTTGCATTTACTGAAGCCTTGCCCCATGTATCCTCACAAGAGTAGTTAGTATATTTTCCTGTATTTTCACTATTCAATTTTGTTGCTGTTATTAAATCACCTTTAGACCAACTCATTAATTTGCTACCGCTCCCCAAACAGTTGTTGCTGTTACTGTTGTTGCTGAAACACTATTGAATCCAGATATATTACCAGCACCAGTAATATTTCTAATCTTGTAAGAACCGTTTCCAATATCAGTTCCTCCCACAGTAGTGGAATCAGTTGAATTCACCATAGGAGTAATACTTTTAACTATGATACCTGCTTCTTGTGATATAACAGTGACACTTCCAGAGACGTCATATGAACCATATGTGGCGCCATCAGAGTCATTTGCAGTTAATACTGCAGGATTGCCTGAAGTAAAGTAGAACGTGATATTGCTTCCATCTCTCATCAAGTTGGTAACAGTCCTACTATTTCCATCTACGGATAATGTTCCAGATGCCCTATACGTACCCCCATTACCATATGAAGTAAATTTACTCGCAATGCTAGATGCTAAAACATAGTTTATTGCTGAGGTATAACTGTTTGGTGAAGTGATAGAAACAGGACTCGTGTAATAGCTACCATACAGAAAGTGATACATTTCCCCGCCTGTAGTTCTAATAAAAGTGCCCTTATCATATTCAGCAGATTGAACTTGAAAATTATATCCATATAAGGCCGTTCTATATGCGTAAACTCTGATTACATCACCAGCTACTACATCAGTTCTTGTAGTTGTGTAAATATCGTGAGTGCCAGAGGTGTAATTACTTGTGCTTTTTGACCACAAGTTTGCGTCATTATAACTGGAGGCAGTTTTATTCTTAGTAGCATATATATAGCCAGAACCATTTGGATGGTCTACATCAAACCAGAAATAGAAATTACTTACACCTTTTGGAACTGTGATAGTTGCTATCAGCCTATTGCCATACAAATCACCAGAACTTCCTCCAGATGTGCTTGCCAGTATCAGCCTTTGTCTGCTAGAAATCCTTGAGGCAGCATTAATAGATTGACTAAGATAAGAACCAGAAGCACTTTTCCATGTATTGCCTATGGCTACACTAGAAAGAGCATTATACAAATAATCTGCTCTCCATCTGGTTTTGGATGGGAGAGATATTGGAGAAGAAGGAGTAGCCTCCAAGACCGTATTGAAACTTGGATGCTCTACAGAACCTGTAAACGTTCCTCCCTCTAAAACAGCATTTATAGCAGTGATAGAGCCATCTGAGTTTATAATGACATTATTGTTTTGTGTTCTAATTAAATTAGTAACTATCAGCTCGTTTGCCATTAGTGTTTCTATAAATGCCTCAATCACCACCAGCTTCTTGATTACAGCATGTCCTATAACCGTAGAATCAACATCGTTTGCAAGGTCTGCAAATGAGTCGAACAGGGTCATGACCAAATCGCCGTTGGACGACTTCACCCATTTAGTACCGTCGTACTCGTAGATTTCGCCTTTGATGAGAGCATCTTTACCGGGCTCGGGTATGACATCCTCATGAGTTGCTACAT
>CAYVWK010000298.1:0-2319 GCA_964455235.1 uncultured Paludibacter sp. | reverse complement strand
CCGATGGAATAATTTTCAATTTTTAGTAATTAGCTATGGCAAAGATACAAGTAAAGGATAGGGAGGTAATGATAGTTAGTATAGATAACAAAGACTATATATCTATCACAGACATTGCAAAACATAAAAACACTACCCATGCAGATGATGTTATCAAAAATTGGATGCGTAATCGCAACACCATTGAGCTGTTGGGTCTTTGGGAAACAATTCACAACCCCGATTTTAAACCCGTCGAATTCGACGGGTTTAGAAAAGAAGCTGGGCTTAATAGCTTTGTGTTAACTCCTAAACGTTGGATAGAAAGAACTAATGCTATCGGTATCATCTCAAAATCTGGTCGTTATGGCGGCACTTTCGCTCATCAAGATATCGCTTTTGAGTTTGCCTCCTGGATTTCCGTTGAGTTCAAACTTTATTTCATTAAAGAATTCCAACGTCTTAAAGAAGAAGAACAAAAGCAATTGGGCTGGTCGGCAAAGAGAGAACTTGCTAAGTTAAACTATCATATACACACAGACGCCATTAAAGAGAATTTAATACCAGAAGAACTCACATCAGCACAAACTTCCATTATTTATGCTAATGAAGCCGATGTGTTAAATATGGCTTTATTTGGAATGACTGCTAAACAATGGCGCGATGCTAATCCTGATTTAAAAGGCAATATCAGAGATTACGCTCACATTAACGAATTAATATGTTTAGCTAATTTAGAAAATCTGAATGCAGTGTTCATTTATGATAAAATCCCTCAACAGGAACGTTTAATCCGTTTAAATAAAACAGCTATTCAGCAAATGCAAGTTTTACAAAATATTGAAAGTCGAAAGTTATTAATATGAAACAAGAATTCTTCCCTGCCCGCATCAAAACAAACCCCACAATTTATGCTTATGAATTGGTAGGGGTGGAAACGCATAAGGGTTTGCTAAAAATTGGCTATACCGACCGTGATGCTAAAACCAGAGTTAAAGAACAATTAGGTACAGCGAACATTCAGTATAATATTGTTTTTGAAGATTCTGCTATGAAAAATGATGGTAGCAGCTTTACCGATCATGATATTCATCGACATTTGCGCAATCAAGGTTTTAGTAATCCCGAAGGGGAATGGTTTGTATGTACTGTCAATGATTTACGTAAAGCAATTTGGGAAATCAAAACCGGCGAGCGAACAGAAGAAAACAGAGTCTATAGTTTTGGTATACGCCCAGAGCAACAAAAGGCAGTGGATAAAACAATGGCTTATTTCAATAGCTTCAAAAATGACCCTGATAATAAGCGAGATAGAAAAACACCCCATTTTTTGTGGAATGCTAAAATGCGTTTTGGGAAAACCTTTACTGCATATCAGTTGGCTAAAACAATGGGTTGGTCAAAGGTATTGGTGCTGACTTTCAAACCTGCTGTTCAACACTCATGGGAAGAAGATTTGTTGACGCATGTAGATTTTGAAGGTTGGGAGTTTATTTCAAAAGATGCTTCACACATCAGACATCAAGGAACAGCTACGAACAACACCGAAAACTTTGTGCCCTCTGCGGCGTTACATTCTCCGCGTTCTTTGCGTGAGACAAAACCCATTGTATGTTTTGGGTCTTTTCAAGATTATTTAGGTAAGAATGATGCAGGTGGAATTAAAACTAAGAATGAATGGGTACACGCAACACATTGGGACTGTGTCATTTTCGATGAATATCACTATGGCGCATGGCGTGAAAATGCAAAAGAGCTTTTCGAAGCAGAAGATAATAAGGAAAAGGCTTTTGCTGAAGGTGATGGCATGGATTATTTTGATGAGGAGAATATGCCTATCACCACCAATCATTATTTGTATTTATCGGGAACACCCTTCCGTGCAATCGCTTCAGGAGAGTTCATCGAAGAGCAAATTTTCAACTGGACATATTCGGATGAACAGCGAGCAAAGGCTGAGTGGGATGATAGCAAAGGAAATAACCCTTACGCCTCTTTGCCCAGAATGGTAATGATGACCTATCAGCTTCCCGATTCAATAGCTAAAATCGCTGACTTAGGAGAATTTGACGGCTTTGATTTGAATGTATTCTTTTCTGCCGAAGGCGATGGTAACAAAGCCAGATTCAAATACGAAGATGAAGTACAGAAATGGTTGGATTTGATAAGAGGCTCATTTAGTGAAACCACAATTGATAGTTTGAAGTTGGGAGCAAAGAAACCACCTTTGCCTTTTTCACATGCGCCATTACTAAATGTATTGAACCACAGTTTTTGGTTTTTGCCATCCGTTGCAGCCTGTTATGCACAACTAGACCCCCTCAAAAAATATTAAGAGCT
>CAYVWK010000297.1:0-2329 GCA_964455235.1 uncultured Paludibacter sp. | reverse complement strand
ATCGAAGGAGAAACCAAATGAGCACCGACATGATCGCGCCGATGCAGGCCCTAGAGGAAAAGAAGAAGTGGTCCACGGCCCTATCCGGATCAAACCTGCTGCCAGACGCCTACCAGCAGGCTCCCGCGAACCTACTCCTCGCCGCCGAATATGCCGACACGCTCGGTGTTCCCCGCATGGCCGCGTTGACGGGTATCCATGTCATCAAGGGGAAACCGTCGATGAGTGCGGACCTGATGCTTGCCCTCGTCCGGCGTGCTGGACACAGAATCCGCATATCAGGAGACGACACTCATGCGGAAGCCGTCCTTATCCGTGCCGATGATCCCGAGTTTGAGTACCGGGCAGTTTGGACGATCGACAAGGCGCGACGTGCGGGCCTGCTTGGGCAGCGGAGCCAAAACTGGGAACGTTACCCTGGGCCGATGCTCCGCGCCCGCTCAGTGACTGAGGTCGTGCGCATGGGTGCGTCTGAAGTGTTGTTCGGCGCGATCTACGCGCCGGAGGAACTAGGCGCACAGGTGGATGAGACGGGGAACCCCGTTGACGCTGGCGTGGCACCTCCTGATGCTGACCGCGTCGAGACCCCGGCTGAGCCTGCCCCCGCGGCGCCTGTCCCTATGGCTCCACCGGAGCTAATGGACGAAATCAGCGCGTACGCGGAGGAACTAGGTCTCACGCAGGATCAGGTTCTTGCGACCGCGAAGTATTGCGGGCACGACGGCACCACGCCCACCCCGACGTTGGAGGTCGGGCAGGCCATGGCTGACTATTTGAAGCGGCGCCGCGATGAGGCAGCCGCCGAGAAGCAAGCCGCCATGCAGGAAGCAGAGGGCCAGGACTACATCGACGCCGAGATCGTAGAAGACGCGGAGGACCTGTCATGAGGTCGAGCAGGTATCTACTGACACGCACTTGGAAGGTCCCCGCACACATGGACCCGGCAGAAGCCGTTGAGGAAGCGAAAGCCGAGTTTATAGCTGAAGTTGAGGACCTGGAGGTCCACTGGTTCAAGTGCCTCACTGCTCCTGTAGTGGAGGTCGTGGGTGACACGGTGACGTGTAGTGCAACCCTTCGTGGCCCAGCCGGTCACGGTTTCGATGAACGCAAAGAGGTTGCGGCATGAGTATGACGCGTTCGAGGGCGTACGGCATCCGCGGACACATCCGCATACGAAACGGGATCGCCTACTCGTGGATCACAGATTATGACGGCAAAACCCTTGTCACAGACAACGTTGGTGTCCGCGCGTGGCAAAAGTTAGCGGCTGACTGCGCTGAAGATGTCGCGTGTTTCCGCAGGGTCGCCCTCTGTGGCCACGTGTTCACCCGGTCGTACACGGAGATTGTGGAGAGCGAGGAACCACTATGACCACACTCTTCGACAACCAGCCAGTCCCCACATGGGCCGCGGACTGTGGGTACTGCGTCCCCAACAAGTACGGGCAATACCCCACAGAAACCGGACACAACCGCTGGCACACACCCGTCACATGCGGGATCTGCGGCTACACGTCCCCACACCGCGGCTACGCAGAACTCAACCACTCAGTTGAACTCGGCGCATCCCGACGTCTCGGTGCCCTCGTATGCCTCAGTGTCGCCCTACGCCTCGCTCACCTCTCCCACGACAAACAGGAAGGCCGGAAGCCTCGCCCAAGCGATCTGACGGTCCTGGAGTTGGGCTGGAAGATCAGCGACACCGGCAGGGAGATCCCACCAGAAGGTTGGCTGACCGTGGACCAGTGGGACGGGAACCAAATCCAAGGAGCCGCAGCGTGACCACGTTTTATGAGAAGCCGGACAGCCAGTACACGCCGTACGCGTGGATGGATGACGCGAACTGCACTTTGTATCCGATAGGTGAGTGGGACGACCTCGGCCAGGACCAGCGAGACACAGAATGCGCCGCCTGCCCCGTACGGCAACTATGCCAACCGTTCATGCGGCGCCCCACCATGACCCGCCGAACCCTCCGCGTAGGCGGCACATGCCCCCAAAACCATTACATCGCCACCAAAGCTGACCTCCACGTCCGCCGCGATGGCTACGGACAATGCAAAGCCTGCGAACGCGAAAAAGCGCGCCAACGCTACCACCAAAACAAAAGGAAGGTGAGGTCAGTTGCTAACTGATATGCGAACCATAACTGACATCGAGTGGGAAGCCTCACACCACGGCTCCACAAACAAACATGCAGAGGAGGACGGAAATGAACATCCGCCCCGCCAAATGGCGACCATCAGAAGTCCCCACTAAAAGGTCAATCCCCAAGGGCATGTGGGCAAGGATGATCGGCGCGGATCTCCTGCGCGCTATGAAGATGAACC
>CAYVWK010000296.1:0-2345 GCA_964455235.1 uncultured Paludibacter sp. | reverse complement strand
TACCTGAAAGGGAGAAGTTACCACCAACACTCTCTGGAAACACTATCGAAGACAACAAGGAGAGGGCGTGGAACTGATAAACACCTGAAATGGAGAAGTTACCACCAACACTCTCTGGAAACACTATTGAAGACAACGAGGAGAGGGAGGAGAACTGGTAATTACCTGAAAGGGAGAAGTTTTCCGCCCCGCCAATAACGTTTATTTGTTTGATATAAGAGTCTCTAAATTGACCCTCGTGGCTGTCAATATTAATATCCACACCTCCTATAATGTTAAGAACGTCAAATTTTGCGTATCTGTATTGGTCTATCACTGCACTTGAATAATCATCCACCTCATCATATACTAATTTCCACAATCTCCTTGTGTAAGGCGATATATATTTAGGCACTAACTTTCTAACCCACAACTCATAAATCGGCAAAACACTTACATACATCGGCGTGCTACCAGCTGCAAGATAACCTATCAACCATCTTACCACTTTGCCGTCATTTTTATCGTGTCCGTCAAAATGCACTTCGGTAACTCCACTACTCAACACCTGACCATCAGAAGTGACTATTTTCTCAAACCCAGAGAAAGGAACTGTTGTGAACTCTTTATCCACTATAATAGCAAACATACCCTCAAGTAAAGGGTCTAAATTATCCGCTATCACTGAACCCATGTCGTACCATTTGTGAAATTGAGACGGGTAGTTGATAATGGTTGACTCTGCTGGCACTATCTCCGTTTTGATTATCTCGCCAATCTCAGCAAGGCTGTTTTCCATACTTGCACTACCGCCACGAGAGTTTACTGCCGCTACCACATCTAATTTGCCTTGATTAAGCTCTATCAGTAGGTTATCAATATTCTGTTGCCTGTACTCGCTCGTTGTTCCGTCTGAATAATATATGGTAAAAATATCTTGTATGCCATCGACAGTTGTTTTTTCAATATGGTCAACTCCGCGCCCTTTCATAATGTCGTAAAATACCGCATCAACGCTTATTTGAGTTTGGTCGATTTTCAAATAAACAAATATATCTGAAACTTCATTGACACTTTCATTAGCGATCTTATTTACTATAGGAACAAACTTAATCCTTCCACAATTTATAGGCACAGTACCCAATATGCTATCTTGAAGCACTATTACTAAGTTCTGAATACCACTAAGAATATTAGTCTGCTGAGACTCTAATTCAACTAATATAAGGTCACCATTAACTTTATGGGAATACTCCTGATGATTAAGCGTCACAGAAGCCTTTTGAAGCCTAACAGAAGTATTATATCCTTCTGGCATATAAAACCCTATCGTCAATGACTTGCCTTTATAAAACGTTCCTAAATGATTATACATAGTTCTAATCTTTAATTAACTTCCTAAAACATACACTTCGGGATATTGCGCTATATAATACTCACTCTCAACGCTATCCCAACATATAGTATTCATTACAATACCTCCGCTCATAGGTTGCTCAATCTCACTCTCATAATACTCACAGTTTATTATCCTAGCTTCTGCTCCTATAGTAGCACCACTAGCACTGCCCATAGAGTCTTCTCCTGCCTTGCAATTATAAAACTTACCCTTTATTGTAGCCCCATATCCAAAGCATCTATTCTTACCCTCACAATCTATAAAGGTCGATAATAAAGATACTCCATCTGCTTGAAAGCTATCATCGCCTCCTTTACAATTCTCAAAGGTATAATCCTTTCCATCTCCTATCTCTGTAACAAATGCTTCTCCTACGGTGTCTATACCTCTTATTGTAATAGTTCCTGGCGTTCCATGACCTACCTGACTTTCTACTTTAACTCCTCCTGGTATCTTTACATCACATCCTCCTGTAAGTGATACAACACTTACTCTATTCATATTAATTACCAGAGGCGTTTCAGAGCTGTAAACACCAGGAGCTACAATAACATATCCATCTCTTATACCATCTTGAGTGATAGAACCGTATTGATTTATAGCATTCAGCAACTCATTAAAGTTTTCTTGCGGACCCTTATCACCCTTTACAAAAGTATAGTTATCTCCTTGTAGTCCTGGACCTCCTGTAATACCATACTTTAATAGAAAGTCCAATGTTACTAGATACTCTCTATTATCTCTATATGTCTTTGCTGTTATTAATCGTATATCCATATTACTTTTTCGTTTTAGCTTTTTTTGGTGCTTCTTTTTCTTCTTCCTTTTTTTCATCAATTTTGATGATTTTTTCAAAAATATCAGGATGTTCCGCTTGAAGTAATGCAAGCCCTTCTTCATCGTGCTTGTAAACTTTTCCTTTATAAAGTGTTGCTACTGTTTCCATGTCGTTTTTTTATTTAAAAAT
>CAYVWK010000295.1:0-2351 GCA_964455235.1 uncultured Paludibacter sp. | reverse complement strand
GTTTTCCCAAGCTCTGTATGGACTTGTCTGAGTGTACTGTAGTACAGAAGGTCTAAGGAGCAATTGATTTTTTGCTGATTCAACGATTTCACTAAAAATTGATTCTATTATTATGAAATCAATCTGTGATAAAAATTATGTATTTATTAGCGGATAATTCTATTCTCATGGTACAATCGTGTTTGGAGGAAAAAGCTATGAAAACATTTCTAGTTCTGATTGGCATACTTGCCATTATTGCTTCCGCATTCTTTTTTTACCAAGCTTATGACAAGTATACGAATTATTACAATTCTGAGTATTTCACTTCATTACAGAAGAACGCTTACGTAGGTGGGGATGCCTATAACTACATTATTAACGGGACCTATTTCACTGGTTTCTCTGTGCTTGGTGTAGGAAGTTTGCTGCTTGGAATGCTTTGTATTGGCATCGCATACATCAGCAGTAAAATGGAAGAGAGTAGAGTTGAGCTCCAAAGCATTTTTAAAAAAATTGGTGAAGCAAAAACTGAAGCAATAGAAAAAGTTGAGGATCCTTCTTAATCTCTTCATTATACATTTTCAACTCTACAATATGGTGGAACAACATCCGAGTTCAACTGTTGTTTTCTGATATTTTGTGGTTGGTTTCAAGGAACCCGCACCAGCGCCAACGCCTTCCTGTGCAGATGGTAGATGTAGTCCTGGCTGTAATCCAGCTGGGACGCAATCTGGTCCCAGCTCAGGAAGATGAGGTAGCGCATCTCCAGCAGCGTCTCGCACTCCATGTTGTTGACGCCCCTGATCGTTTTCCCGATCGCTTGCTTCAATATCATCAGATTCGCGATGCTGGTGGTGATCTCATTTTCCAGCTCGGTGATGCGCACCACCGCCTTCTCAACCGGTGACCGCCTGTTCCGATGATGATACCTTGGGCTAATCCTTAATCATGGGAGACTTAAAAAAATCCTAGAGCTAACTTATTAAAATTTGAATTGCAAATAAGTCTAGATGGTTGCACCCTTAGTATGGTTAAATAATCAATAGGAGGTGTATATGGCAACAAAAAAATTTGGGGCGAAAATTACAGTTAAAGGAGTGATGTCTTCCGCTACTAACATTGAAGTATTTGCAAACAATCCCTTCGATGCTAAAAAACTAATCATCGCGCAATATGCAAACGGAGACGATAAAAAAATTAGTTGGTTTAAATCACCGTACGAAATCAAATAGAATTCTCACTGAAGCTCGGAAAAAATCTGAGCTTCATTTTTATTCCTGTAGCGTCTTGATATTACCTAGCAGCTATTGGATTAAATACAAAGATTATTCGCTTGATACTTTAACCAGCGCCAACGCCTTCCGATGCAGGTGATAGATGTAGTCCTGGCTGTAGTCCAGCTGGGATGCTATCTGTTCCCAGCCGAGGAAGGTGAGGTATCGCATTTCCAGCAGCGTCTCGCACTCCATGTTGTTGACACTCCTAATCGCTTTACCGATCTCGGTCTTCAGCTGCATTAGATTTGCGATGCTGTTGTTGATCTCAGTTTCCAGCTCAGTGATGCGCACCACCGCCTCCTCAACCGGTGACCGCCTGCCCGAAATGACAACCTTTGGTTCGTCCGAGATCTTGGGAGATACGTAGGCGGCATGGCTTCTGAGCCAATCGAGCTGGCGTTCCTTGGTCTTGATGCGCTTGTCCAGATACCATGCCTGGGACAGATATTCCTTTGCGTTCATGCTCTCATCTCCTGTAGGTGAATCTTGGTGAAGTCGGGGTTGATGTCGCACAGGAAATCAAACCACTCGCTCTCGAAGAATCTCTCGATCTCATCCTTTGCCGCCCATGCATGCTGGTAGTCGGGATTGTCATCTAATTGGGTCATCGCTTTCTGCCAGTCCCATACCGCCCGTTCCACAATTGCTGCAGCCAGTTGCCTCATGCTTGCCTCGGTCATCGGCTCCCTCCTGTAAGTTCGGCTTTCACTGCCTCGATCAATGCATCCTGGGTCTCTGCCTTGCCGGACAAGACCTTCATGATGCGTTCGTCTATGGTCTTTTCGGTGATGATGTGCTGGACCACCACGGTCTGGGACTTCTGCCCCTGGCGCCACAGCCTTGCCACCGTCTGCTGGTAGAGCTCAAGGCTCCAGGTCAGGCCGAACCAGATCAGGAAGCTCCCTCCGCCTTGGAGATTTAATCCGTGCCCGGCGGAGGCTGGGTGTATCAGAGCGGCCTGCAGTTCCCCCTTATTCCATCTCAACAGGCTCTCACTCGAGTCCAGATTGGAGAACGATAAGCCCAGCTTCTCCAGTCTCCCTGTGATCCGCGCCAGGTCATGCTTGAACCAATAGGCAACCAAGACACTCT
>CAYVWK010000294.1:0-2394 GCA_964455235.1 uncultured Paludibacter sp. | reverse complement strand
AATCACTAAATACAAAAAATCTATGGTAAATTGTTTTATTCCTTTTCAGGATTTAGCACAGGCAGAAAAGACGATTACATCGCTTCAAAAGATGCCTTTAGTAAAGAATGTTTATCTTTTAGTTCAAAAGAAAACAGAAGAAGAAATTGCTGGTTGCAAATGCATTGAAGTTGATTCATATACCTCTACTGCTATGGTGAAAACAATAGCAAATTATGCAGATGCGGCTTATTCGCTTATCTACACCAAAACTGATGAGTTGACTTTTGGCTATTTTGCATTGGAAAGAATGGTGCGCCTTGCCGTAGATTCAAGTGCTGGTATGGTGTATAGCGACCATTATCAAATTAAAGCAGGCAAAAAAATCAATGCTCCTGTTATTACCTATCAATTCGGTAGCCTGCGCGATGATTTCAATTTTGGCTCGGTATTGCTTTATAAATCTGAGAATCTAAAACAAGCAGCTGCAGCTATGACTACAGATTATGCACATGCAGGCTTGTATGATTTACGTTTGAAAGTCTCACAATCTGCTGATTTAGTGCATATCAACGAATATCTTTATACTGAAACGGAAGATGACACTCGTAAAAGTGGTGAGAAACAATTTGATTATGTTGACCCTAAAAATAGAGCGGTTCAGATTGAAATGGAGCAAGCTTGCACCGACCATCTACAACAAATCGGTGGTTATTTGAAACCTGATTTCAAAAAGGTAGATTTTGATCAACAAGCATTTGAATATGAAGCATCTGTTATTATTCCTGTGTTAAATCGTATTAAAACTGTAGGTGATGCGATTGAATCAGTATTAAAACAAAAAACTTCTTTCAAATTTAATTTGATAGTGGTAGATAATTACTCAACTGACGGTACTACCGAGCTTATCCAAAAAATAGCTGCTAATGATGACCGTCTAATCCATGTTATTCCTGAGAATAAATATTTAGGTATAGGTGGATGTTGGAACGCGGGTGTGCATCATCCCGCTTGCGGTAAATTTGCTGTGCAATTAGATAGTGATGATGTATATTCAGGTGAAGATACGCTTCAAAAAATTGTGGATGCGTTTTATGAGCAAAACTGCGTGATGGTGGTTGGTTCGTATATGCTGACTGACTTCAACCAAAATCCAATTCCTCCAGGATTAATCGACCATAAAGAGTGGACGCCTGATAATGGTAGAAATAATGCGTTAAGAATTAATGGTTTAGGTGCTCCAAGAGCTTTCTATACTCCTATGTTGAGAGATATTAAAGTCCCCAATACCAGCTATGGTGAAGACTATGCTTTAGGATTGGCATTCTCTCGCGAATATCAGATTGGTAGAATTTACGATAATTTATACCTCTGTCGCCGTTGGGAAGATAATTCAGATGCTTCCTTGGATATTCCTAAAATGAATGCAAATAATACCTATAAGGATAGAATTAGAACCTGGGAATTGCAAGCTCGCGTTAAATTGAATAAGTCTAAATAATTGTATAGCTGATGTCAACACAAACATCTCTCTCCTCAAAAGTAAAGCAGTTTTTTAAGGAACAGCTAACAGAATGGCCTTTGGCGCATCAAAATTACGACGCCCTCAATCGAGTTCAAGTGAAAGAACTCGATTTGGGCTCTTGTAAAATCAGGGTGCAGTTTAATCCTGAACGTATGCGCTCAACTGCTGCTAAAATTGATACGAAAACCATACAGGAACGCAAATGTTTCCTTTGTCAGGCACACTTACCTGCAGAACAAAGAGGTATTCCTTATCAAGATAAATACATCATTTTGGTAAATCCTTTTCCTATTTTTCCTATCCATCTTACTATTCCTGATTTGTCGCATACCGACCAGTTGATATACGATCGTTTTGGGGATATGTTGGATATATCCAAGGATTTGGATGAGTTTGTAGTGTTCTACAACGGACCAAAATGCGGTGCTTCTGCGCCCGACCACATGCATTTTCAGGCAGGAAACAAAGGTTTTCTACCATTAGAAGAGGATGTGAAAAACTTAGACAAGATATCTATTTATGAAGATGAAGAGGTGAAAATCTATGAACTAAAGGATTACAAACGCAAGCTTATCATCATTCAATCGGAAGATAGAAATAGGGTAGTGGATGAGTTTAGTCGTATATACAGTGATTTAGAAATTAAAGAAGATGAAACCGAACCCATGATGAACTTGGTAACTTGGTATGATGAAGGCGTGTACTATGCTTGTTTGTTTCCACGCAAAAAGCATCGTCCCGCTTGCTTCTATGCCGAAGGAGAAAAGAACCTGCTACTAAGTCCAGCTTCCGTTGATATTTCAGGCGTATGCGTATTACCGCAAGAAAAAGACTTCCTGAAAATCACCGCTGAAGATGTGGTGGAGGTTTTTAATGAGATATAATGTGCC
>CAYVWK010000293.1:0-2400 GCA_964455235.1 uncultured Paludibacter sp. | reverse complement strand
TTTCATATGCAATTTATTTCTAATGCTACGCAGTTGAATTTATTTGCCAAAATTATAAAAAAATTTCTATTGCGGAATCTGTGTTAAATCCATTATATCGTTTTTCGTCCTATTAGCAGGTTCAATTTTCGTAACCCTACAGCTAAGTAATCCAGCTGAAATGAATTTTGAAAGTGATAATATGATTTTCTTTTCATCAACAACATTACCCAAAGATTTCACCCCGTACAATCCAAAAGCAGGCAACCACAACTCCAATAACAATGCGATATCAAGTTTTGACTTCAACAATACTGGTTTTCAACCGCCTCTACCCGATCCAGGAGGAGTGTTGGATGGATTTGATGTCGAAAATGACAATATTGTGATGATTCCAGTGCCAGAAGGTTTTAAAATCATGATATTTTTTGTAACTTTGTATTTGCTATGGAAACTGATTCATTTTAAATTAGTTGCAGCAAAAATTTTCAAAACACATAATTGATTAGTAATTTAAGTTGAATATATATAGTGCTGGCGAAGTTCTATTCGTCGATAAACCACTGGGTTGGACCTCCTTTCAATTGGTCAATCGCATCAGGTGGAAAATCAAAAAAACATTCAAAACAAAAAAAATTAAGGTTGGTCATGCAGGTACCTTAGACCCGCTTGCCACTGGTGTTATGATTATTTGCACAGGCAAATCAACTAAATTAATAGAGCAATATCAGTATCAAACCAAGGAATATATTGCCACCTTAGAATTAGGTGCTACCACGCCTAGTTTCGACAAAGAACTTCCTATTAATGCAAGATTTCCAACTGAACACATTAATATAGAGCTAATTAATAAAATTATTCCTACTTTTGTAGGCGAAATTTGGCAAATTCCGCCCGTTTACTCCGCAGTTAAGGTAGATGGCAAAAGAGCGTATGACTATGCACGTGAGGGTCAGGAAGTTAAGCTAGAACCCAAGCTTTTAGTGATAGATGAAATAGAGGTATTGGATTTTGGACTTCCCTATCTCAAATTACGCATAGTTTGCAGCAAAGGGACCTATATCAGAGCTTTGGCGCGAGATATTGGTGAGGCATTGCAAAGCGGTGCACATTTATCCGCATTAGAGCGTACGCGTATTGGCGACATTCGGGTCGAACAATGTTTAAGCCTAGAAGGAGCCATTCAAGAGATTGAAAAAGCATATCAAATTTTTGAAGAAGAAAATAATAAACTCAACTAAATAGACTGTCAATGAAATTATCAAAATTCAAGTTTAAATTACCCGATGAGCTGATTGCTCAACATCCTGCTCGTCATCGTGACGAATCACGTTTAATGTATATTGACCGCAAAACTGGAAAAATTCAGCATATGGTCTTCAAAGATATCATTAATATTTTTCAGGAAAATGATTTACTTGTTTTTAATGACACCAAGGTTTTTCCTGCTAGAATGTATGGTAATAAAGAAAAAACAGGTGCACAGATAGAAGTATTTTTGCTACGCGAACTCAATGAAGAAATGAAGTTGTGGGATGTGATGGTAGAACCCGCACGCAAAATTCGCATCGGAAATAAACTTTATTTTGGTGAAGATGAATCGCTTGTAGCAGAGGTAATCGATAATACAACTTCAAGAGGTAGGACTTTACGTTTCTTGTTTGATGGTACACATGAAGAGTTTAAAAAAACCTTGTATAAGTTTGGCGAAACCCCTCTTCCTCGTAATATTGAGCGTGAAGTAGAGCCCGATGATGAAGAGCGTTTCCAAACTATTTTCGCTAAAAATGAAGGCGCTGTAGCTGTTCCAGCTGCTGGTATTCACTTCAGTCGCGAACTCATGAAACGTATGCAGATTAAAGGTGTAAACAGCACTTATCTGACTTCTCACATGGGTTTGGGTATCTTTAGAGACATTGATGTGGAGGATTTAACCAAGCATAAAATGGATTCGGAGCAGATTTTTATCAGTGAGGAAACTGCAGATACGTATAATAAAGCTTATGATGAAGAGCGCAATATCTATGCAGTTGGGATTACCGTGATGCGCGCTCTAGAAACGGTTGTTGGTACAGAAGGTAGAATCAAATCTTTTGATGGTTGGACCAACAAGTTTATCTTTCCACCTTATGATTTTACAACAGCGAATGCACTGATTACCAACTTTCACCTGCCCTACTCTACTTTATTGATGTTAGCCTGTGCTTTTGGCGGCTACGATGAAGTGATGAATGCTTATCAAGTTGCTATTAAAGAAGGCTATAAATTTGGTGCTTACGGCGATGCTATGCTGATAAAATAAATCAGGTACACTTGAAACATCAAATGCACCTGATTGAAAATGGTGGAGATTACCGGACTCGAACCGGTCACCTCGACACTGCCAGTGTCGCGCTCTAGCCAGATGAGCTAAATCCCCGT
>CAYVWK010000292.1:0-2401 GCA_964455235.1 uncultured Paludibacter sp. | reverse complement strand
CTGCAAGCAATGGCCTGATCGACCTGTGGGCGCAGTTCAAGCTTCTGGACAAGGGCGTGAGACTGGGAAGGTTCATCGGAGCTTACCGTGATGCGTACTTCTCCCCAGACAAACGCAATGGACAGATCGTGTTCAGCTACAAGCCCGCCCCCGGTGCCGAGGAAAGGATCTACCAAGCGATCGAGGACATTACCATCTCCATGAAGGCCCAGGACCATATCAGGATGCCCGAGCTCGTCACCAACGAGTATAAGGTTTCCCTCAGCGGTGAGGAGCGTTCTGCCTACGAGAAGCTTCGCAAGGAACTGGTCCTGGATGCTACAGGGGGTCAGGTTACAGCGGCAAATGCAGCAAGCCTGTCGGGCAAGCTGCTACAGCTGGCAAACGGGGCTGTGTACACCGACGACGGGAAGACGATCGGAATCCATGACCGAAAGCTTGATGCATTGGAGGACCTCATCGAAGCAGCAAACGGACAAAGCGTGCTGGTGGCCTATTGGTTCAAGCACGACCTTCAGCGGATTGCGGGTAGGCTGGAGAAGCTTGGCGTGTCGTTTTCAACTCTGGATACGAGCGAAAGCCTCAAAAAGTGGAATGAGGGAAAACTCCCGGTCGGGTTGATCCACCCCGCATCGGCCGGACACGGGCTGAACCTCCAAAGCGGTGGCAATTGCCTGATCTGGTTCGGACTGACCTGGAGCCTCGAGCTGTACCAGCAGACGGTGGCGCGCCTGTGGCGCCAAGGGCAGCAGTCCGAGACGGTGGTGGTCCAACATCTCATCACCGAGAATACCATCGATGAGCGCATCATAAAGGTTCTTTCAGGTAAGGCACTAACCCAGGATGCTCTGATCGAGGCGGTGAAGGCTGAACTAATCGGAGGTGCGCAATGACCGAGGCAAGCATGCGGCAGCTGGCTGCAGCAATCGTGGACCGAGCAGTGATGGACTGGCATAAGGCAGTAACCCAATTAGAGGACAATCCTGACTACCAGCATGCATGGGCTGCTAAGGATGAGATCGAGCGGTTTTTCGAGAGCGAGTGGTTTGGTTTCCTGTGCGACATCAACCCCGACTTCACCAAGATTCACCTACAGGAGGCAAGAGCATGAAAACAAAGGAATATCTGTCACAGGCATGGTATCTGGACAAGCGCATCAAGACCAAGGAACGCCAGCTCGATTGGCTCAGAAGCCATGCCGTCTACGTCTCCCCCAAACTCACCGAGGTCCCCAAGGCTCCGTCGATCCGTCGATCTCCCGTGGAGGAGGCGGTGGTACGGATCACCGAACTGGAAAATGAAATCAACACCAGCATTGCCCAGTTAATGAGACTGAAGACTGAAATCGCTGAAGCGATCCGGAGTGTGAACAGCATGGAGTGCGAGACGCTGCTGGAGATGCGTTACATCACCTTCCTAGGTTGGGACCAGATCGCAGCCCAACTGAATTACAGCCAGGACTACATCTACCACCTGCATAGGAAGGCGCTGGCGCTGGTGAGGGTTCCTTCTATATGATATTTTGTTCCACCCTATTCCTGGGTGGAATATTCATAAGCTACAGAATATGGTCTTAATTTTATCAAAATGATAGTCTAATTATTATCATCATCAGGAAAGATCGAAACTAAATGCCCATCCTTTACTTTGAATCCCATTTGAAGTCCCTTATCATCCCAATCAGGATTCTTGAATAATCTTGACTGAATAATGAAATGGTATGCGTTTGTATCTATTGATTTCAAATAGAGTCTATTCAGTAGAAAAAGCGCAGCAAGAGAACCAACAACTGATTGCAGGTTAGCAGCATCAAAGTTATTAATACGATCGTGTTTAACAGCATTGTAATTTTTCCACCAAACCATTGTTCCAGAAAGGTTTTCAAATGGCTTGATCTCACAGTTGAAGTAGTTTATTAGAATCCTTTCTGATTCAACAGAGGGAAATCGGCTTTTTATATCAACTGCATAATCTTTCATTGTTTTATTATTGGCTCTTGGATACCCACACATATCCTTGAGTATTACGTCGATCTCTGAACAAACCGTCTGTAAAAGTGCAACATACTCATTCGAGAACGTTCCATAATTCGTTTCATCGAAAGAAACATAATCTCCCGTGATCAGAAATCGGTTTTCTAGATGTAGATAATATCCCCAATAGACTTTCTCAAATTCTTTAATATTCATGGATCTCAATCCTTTTGTAGGCTTTTCAACAAAATCAACCCGACTGCCATTTCTTTCTCAGTAATAACCATAGAAAATTCTATTACTTAGGATAGCACAGATTATCGTTTCCTAAAATTCACAATATGAACCGTAATCACTCCAGGAACACTTGTATCCAATCGTTAAATTATCAGAAAATAACAGTTGTGCTCAGTTCGCGTTCCACGCTA
>CAYVWK010000291.1:0-2402 GCA_964455235.1 uncultured Paludibacter sp. | reverse complement strand
ACGGAATGGATTGAATTAAGCGGAAAAGCTGTTCGGTATCTGCAACGTCTGTGAGTCGCATTTTTCCATCAGGAGAAGGCATTTTCAACTGTCCGATTTTTGCGGACAGTTCACTACCTTCTTTTAATAGACGGGTTTTCAGATCATTCCAATATTTTCTTGGACGATCTGTTTCAGTTAAAACCTCAATAACATCCACTATAGAAAAATACCATTTTTCTTGCTGTGCGTCCCAATGGGTGCGGACTTGCTTTTTTTCAAATACTTTTAAGGAGTTTTCTTTGTTCATTTTTATAGTTTTTAGATGGACGAAGATAATAAAAAAAGGAGGCAAAAAGCTTATATTATTCGGAAATGATAGCTTAATTATTCTTATCAATTGAATCTCAACACTATTAGTGAATCAGTTTAATTTATTGATTATTAGATGATATATTTCATTTTCTAATTGTTAGAATCATTGCCATACCTACTAATATGGATATTAAAGAGTTGATAATCAGTGGTAGTAATGTTATTATATTTTCATAGTATAAGACAAAATTTCCTATCAATGCGATGATTGAAAGTACTAAAATAATGCTTGCAGCCTTTTGTTTGGATTTGTTTGTCATATTTCAAGTTCTTTCTACTTCAACTATCTTATAAACCTTGTCATTACGGCGTATTAATTCTTTAGTTTTGATAGAGAATAATGCGCCTTTTTTCACTTCAGGAACGGGTTCTAAATTTTCGCGGATTTCTTCTACTATATCTTCGTAAGCACCTGTGGTTTCGCCTGTTATCAGAATTTCGTCGCCTACTTTTAAGTTGTGCGCTTCTAACAGGATTTCAGTAACGCCGATGTTGTTGTAGTAATTGGTTACTTTGCCGATATATACTTTTTTGTGAGTGGATGCCGAACCATAAACATGGCTCCATTCGCCTAATCGCTGACCTAAATAATAACCATCCCAAAAACCCCTATTAAATACACGTGCCAATCGCTTATCCCAATCTTGGATTTTTTCTTCTGTAAAACTTCCATTTATATAAGATTCCACCGCTTCGCGATAGCAGGAAACAACGGTTTTGACATATTCGGGTCCGCGAGCTCGCCCTTCTATCTTCAAAACTCTTACACCTGCATCTAATACTTTATTTAGGAAGTGTATGGTTTTCAGGTCTTTAGGCGACATGATATATTCATTGTCAATCTCCAATTCAACCTCCGAATCTTTGTCTTTGACGATATAGGCGCGGCGACAAATTTGGTTGCACGCTCCCCTATTCGCTGATTTATCTTTTTCATGTAAACTTAAATAGCATTTGCCCGAAACTGCCATGCAAAGTGCACCATGACAAAACATTTCTATGCGAATCAACTCACCATTCTTACCTTTAATTTGCTCGTTTTCAATGGCTTCGTATATTTCCTTCACTTGCTCCATATTCAGTTCGCGTGCTAAAACCACCACATCTGCAAATTGTGCGTAAAACTTCAAGGACTCAACATTGGTGATATTCAGCTGGGTAGAAAGATGCACCTCTACCCCAACGCTATTTGCATACATCAGCGCAGATACATCTGAAGCAATAATTGCCGAAACCTTCACCTCTTTAGCAATATCAATCACTTCTTTCATAGTTTCGATATCGTTATCGTAAATGATGGTGTTGACGGTCAGGTACGATTTGACCTTATTTTCGTTGCAAATCGCAACAATTTTTCGCAAATCATCTGTAGAAAAATTACTGCTGGAATTGCTTCGCATATTCAATTTTCCAATTCCAAAATAGATGGAATCGGCACCTGCTTGTATGGCAGCGTGCAGACTTTCCCACGAACCCGCAGGAGCCATTATTTCTATATCTTCTCTTTTAATCATCGTTGTTTTACCTATATCTTGGCGTTAATTTATCAATTCGAAAGCTCGTACCCACACGTATTTGATGATATGGAAAATCTGTTATACCATACTGATACTGAGCGAAATAATCAATATTTTTTGTTTTATAAATGAACTTAGTAACATAAATCAAAGGTGCATCACCATAATCACTTCCATAATTTGAATGAGTATGCATCCAGCCCCAATAGCCCGAAAGGGTATTTTCCCACTTCCAATTTGGATTACCTAATTGAAGTTTGAAACCATAGATGGGCGCATCATTTTGGCGACTACCACTTGTTTCCCAGCAAAGAAAACCTAAATCAGCTACTAAACGTATTTCGTTCAAAAATTGTTTATTTAAGATGAAGGATTTACCCAATTCGACATCAAAATAATAACCTGGTGTATCGAAATAGCGACGGTTTTTAAATTGCGTTCCGGATGCGGTTTTAAGGGTAGAGTTTAGTACAATCGCAGGCTTTATTTTTCCTTCTTTTAAGATGGAAATACGAGTTTGCACATAAAAAT
>CAYVWK010000290.1:0-2418 GCA_964455235.1 uncultured Paludibacter sp. | reverse complement strand
TAAACTCCCTACTACGTATTTTTTATATGGAGGTAAGAACCTCTTGAATATTTTTATAATCATTTATTTGTTGCTGGTTGCTAGTTACTGGTTACTGGTTGCTGGTTGTCAGTTCTTTATAAACTTTATGAACTTTACAAACTCATTATTCTCATTGGCATATAGGCACATTGACACATCCTCATCTCCCCGTATAATTCCTCGGACTAATCCTTTTTAGCTCTTCTTTGATAGTTTCTGAAACATTTAAGCTATCGATAAACTCCCTGATAGAGCGTGCGTTGATGGTCTCGTTAGTGCGAGTCAAAGCTTTTAGTGCCTCGTAAGGTTCTGGATAAGCTTCGCGACGCAAAATAGTCTGTATGCCTTCAGCAACAACCGCCCATGAATTATCCAAATCTCTATAAATAGCTATCTCATTAAGTAAGAGCTTATCTAAGCCTTTTGCTATACTTTGAGTAGCTATCAAAGTATGTGAAAATGGTACACCAATATTGCGTAAAACGGTGCTGTCGGTTAAGTCGCGCTGTAAACGAGAAATGGGCAGTTTATTAGCCAAAAATTCAGCTACAGCATTGGCCATTCCTAAGTTTCCTTCTGCATTTTCAAAATCTATCGGATTGACTTTATGCGGCATAGCGGATGATCCAACTTCACCTTCTTTTATTTTTTGTTTGAAATATTCCATAGAAACATAAGTCCACACATCTCTACAGAAATCAATTAAAATATTATTGATACGCTTCATCCCATCTAATTGTGCTGCAAGATGGTCATAATTAGATATTTGTGTTGTCCATTGTTCGCGATTAAGCCCTAATTTATCTGATAAAAACTCATCACCAAATTTTTTCCAATCTACTGTAGGATAAGCCACATGATGCGCATTGAAGTTACCTGTTGCACCACCAAATTTAGCTGCGTCAGGAATAGCTTTTAATAATGCTAATTGCTGATTTAAACGGTTCACAAACACCATAATCTCTTTACCCAAACGAGTAGGAGAGGCTGGCTGTCCGTGCGTTTTTGCCAACATCGAGACATCGCGCCATTCATCAGCAAGATATTCCATCGAACGTATTAACTTCCGAAGTTCAGGGTAGAAAACATCCGCCATAGCTTCTCGTATTGACATAGGAACGGCGGTATTATTAATATCTTGAGAGGTTAATCCAAAATGGATAAACTCTTTAAAGGCTGACAATCCCAAAGCATCAAATTGATCCTTGATGAAATATTCAACTGCTTTTACATCATGATTGGTTGTTTTCTCTATGCTTTTTACCTTTTGCGCATCTTCTTCCGTGAAATTTTCATACACAGCCCGTAATTTTGGAAAAACATCAGCTGGAACAGTAGCAAGTTGCTTAAGAGGTATTTCACATAAAGCAATGAAATACTCGATTTCTACAAGAACTCGATAGCGAATAAGTGCATATTCTGAAAAATAAACTGCGTAAGGTTCGGCTTTAGAACGATAACGTCCATCTATTGGACTAATTGCATTTAATGCTGAAAGGCTCATAATGAGTATGTTATATATTATTTGTATGCTTTTTTTGAGAATTGCAAAGTTAAGAAAATCTGTTGAATACCAAAAAGAAAAAGAGGCTGCTTTGAAATATTAAAGCTTTTATATTACCTTTGCTAAAAATTAAAAATATATTCGTGAGACGTATAAAAGTTCATAAGGAAGGTCGCCTAATTCTATTAAACCTCCTTTTTGTTTTATTTGCATTAAACATCATCGTTTATTTGCGTTTTCCTAATGTTTTATTAGCGATAACTACTTTACTTTCGGGTAGTATTATGTTGTTTTTTACCTATTTCTTTAGGAATCCAGTACGTGTGTTTGAAATTGATGATCCTAGTTTGGTCGTTGCGCCAGCTGATGGTAGAATAGTAGTTGTTGAGCCAACTGAAGAAAATGAATATTTTGGAGATAAACGTATTCAAATATCCATTTTTATGTCAGTTTTTAGTGTGCATGCAAACTGGTATCCTATTGCAGGGAAAGTTCTTATGGCAAAACACCATAAGGGAAGACATGTGGCTGCTTATCTGCCAAAATCAAGTCATGAAAATGAACGATCTACCATTGTGATTGAAACGCCAGCTAAAACACAGATTTTATTGCGTCAGATTGCTGGTGCTTTAGCCCGTAGAATCGTGACTTATGCACATGAAAACGTGCAATGTCATCTCAACGAACACCTTGGGTTTATTAAATTTGGATCAAGAGTGGATGTTTTTCTACCTATGGACGCTGAAGTGTTTGTTCAAGTGGGAGAAGAGACCATTGGCAATGAAACTATTATAGCACGATTGAAAGAGTGATTTTACCTTTTGCATAATTTATTTTACTTTTTGCCTACTTTATTTTATCTTTTGCATACGATTAACCAAATGTATTATATA
>CAYVWK010000289.1:0-2422 GCA_964455235.1 uncultured Paludibacter sp. | reverse complement strand
GATCGCGGGCTTGGGTTCTTCATCATCCGGCATGATTGGTCCTGTATAGCACGGAGCGCATGGATGGCGGATAGTGAGCAATAGGGTGTAGAAACTACAGTAATGGGAAGACCCTATTTTTGGTATATATAGATCTGTAATGGTTGGCCTGTAGAAGATTTGACCTGTGCTGACAGAAGTCTTATAATAACACATTCATGCTCTCAGGAGGGCTCCTCATGCTTGGGAAATGCACACGTACTGGTCTCGTGATTCTCTTGATCCTATTGGTGGGAGGGGGGTTGTTTGCTGCCGTTCAGGGATTTCTGGCCGTTGAAGCGTTTGATGGGGTACAGGTGTATGTGAATGGCGAGAAGAAGGGTATCACCGTGGGTGGAAGCTGCGTACTGATGCTCGATCCCGGAAGCTACCAGATTACGTTGGAAAAGGAAGGCTACAGCAGTACCCGTCAGACTATGATCATTAAGGCAAATGAATCCACGAGTCTCAAGGTTGACATGCGCAAGCCCGAGGTGAAAGGGGAGGCGATGGATGCTGAAGATAAAACGATGGTGCTAGGGCAGAAGACGGGTACGGTGGAAATCAGAAGCTTGCCATTCAGGGATGCGGACATCCATATAAACGGGGTGAACTACGGGAAGACAGATCGGAGGCTGAGAAATATGCCTGTGGGGCAGATAAAGGTGGAGGTGACTTACAAAGGAAATCGATTAGTCGAAGAGTTTATTGTTAAGGAAAACTCAACAATTCAATTGCTTGCGAATTATGTAAAAGAACCTGCTCAAATTATCCAGCTATTCGAACCCAAGTCACGTACTAAATTAATGATGGGCACCGTATGTAGCATCACAATTTATGACTATCCTTTCCAGAATGTATTTGATGAAGCTTTCGCTCGACTATCTGAAATAGAGTCAAAAATGAGTTTTTATAATGATACCAGCGAAATTGCTGCAATCAACAACGCTGCTGGAAGAGGTCCTGTACGAGTATCCGCCGATACTTACCAAGTAATCAAGAAAGCAATCGAAATGGCTATTATTAGTGACGGAGCATTCGATCCCACTATCGGTCCTTTAGTGAAAGCTTGGGGCATAGGGGGAAATAGTCCTAGAAAGCCATCTCAAGAAGAAATTGATTCGTTGTTGCCACTGATAGATTATCACAAAGTGATCCTGGATGACGAAAAGTTGACAGTGGAACTGTCTGATAGAGGTATGATGCTAGACCTCGGAGGGATTGTGAAGGGCTATGCCGCTGATGAAGTAGCTAAGGTCCTGTCCGAACACGGTATTGAAAAGGCTATTATTAATTTTGGTGGTAGCATTCTTGCCATGGGGACGAGACTAGATGGAACTTTGTGGAGGATAGGAATTCAGAACCCTGAAGCTGAAAGGGGAAAACATATGTTGATTGTAGGATTACAGGATCTCGCCTTAGATACCACCGGATCATATGAACGCAATTTTGAGTTAGATGGGGAAGTCTACCATCACATCTTGGATACCCAGACTGGTTATCCAGTTGATACGACAATCGCCAGTGTGAGTATCAGTACGTCAAAATCATTCATTGCGGACGCTCTCTCGACAGCAGTCTTTGCACTGGGTCTTGAAAAGGGTATGGAACTGGTGAATTCTTTGGAGGGTGTAGAGGCTATCATGATTGACGATTTAAACCGAGTCTATCTTTCGGATGGATTTTATAAAGGAAGGATGGAATTCGAAATTTCTGATACACAATTTGTCGTTGCTCGACCTTAGAACGAGCAGTTTGCATAATGGCTAGGTATATACATCTACCGCTTCCTGATCCTCTTGTCTCTATCATGCTGGCACCTCCCTGAGAAAGTTTAACCGGTAACAAATTGCGAATCATTCTTCAATTTTGGTTAGAGATCCGGAAACCCATTAAGCATTTAATCTAAGGAGGGTCTAATTCCCCGCCCCTTGGGGCGGTTGAGTATGGTATACTGTGGTTATGGATGAACATGTCTATAAAAGCCATAACAAGACATTACTGATGTACCATTTGGTGTTTCCGGTGAAATACCGGCGGAAGGTATTCACCAGTGAAGTGGAAGCGAGTCTGAAAGAGATCTGTTTGGGCATTGAAGCACGGTATGAAATGAGATTTATCGAGATTGGGCTGGAGGAAGACCATGTGGACCTGCTGGTGCAGGGACTACCGACGATGGCAGTGAATGAGATCGTGCGGATCATCAAGAGCCTGACAGCGCGAGAGATCTTCAAACGGCATCCGAAGATTAGAAAAGAGATCCTGTGGGGGAGGCGCGTTGTGGACGAGTGGGTACTATGCGAACACCGTAGGATTGTATGCAGGGAAAGAGACCATCAGACGGTATAGAGAGAATCAGGGGAGACAGGAGGAATACACGCAACTGTATTCCAGCCAAATCGAA
>CAYVWK010000288.1:0-2429 GCA_964455235.1 uncultured Paludibacter sp. | reverse complement strand
TGAGGAAATAAAAAGATTTATCATTGCTGACAACGTTGGCTTCGGAGAGTGGGATATTGAAGATTTAAATTTAAATTGGGATGTAGATGAGCTAGAAGAGTGGGGGTTGGATGTCCACAACTATGAAGTGTTCGACGGAGATATAGACGATTTTTTTGAAGAGAGCGATATAGAGTCAAAAGAGAAAGAGCTACTCTGTCCACATTGCAACAAAAATATTTACGATAGTGAGGAATGAAAGTATTTTTAGCGGGTACGCAAGGGAATAAAGGGGAACTCATAAAAGATAAAATAGGGCTATATTTATTAGAATCTTTTATTTATCTGAACGATAAAACCGTTCAGTCTTACAAGGATCACAACTTTCTTTTAGATTCGGGAGCGTTTACTTATATGAATAATAAGAAGGGCCACAAAGTTGACTGGGATGAATATATAACTAATTATGCAAGTTTTATAGATAAACACGATATTGAACATTTTTTTGAATTGGATATAGATTCAATTGTAGGTTTAAAAGAAGTTGAACGATTAAGATATAAGCTAGAGAAACTAACAAATAAACAATGCATTCCAGTATGGCACAAGTCAAGAGGGAAAGATTATTGGTTGCGGATGGTAAAAGATTATAGCTATGTTGCTATTGGTGGAATTGTTACAAAAGAAATAATGCCGAGAGAATATCGTTTCTTCCCGTGGTTTTTAAGTGAAGCAAGAAAACAAGATTGCAAAGTTCATGGGTTGGGATTCACAAATATGAAAGGATTAAGGAAATACCCCTTTTATTCAGTTGATAGTACGAGTTGGATTAGTGGGCAGAAATTTGCTAAAATTCAGACTTTTAATGGTAGGGATTTTGATAACTATCAACCATCAAAAGAAGAAGGGAATAAACTAAGGGGGGTTAATCCAAAGAAAAGGCTTGAACATAATTTTAATGAATGGGTTAAATTTCAAAAGTATGCAGAAAAATATTTATAAATAAGCAAATGAAAAAAACAACAAACAATTTAATAGCGATTAATGCTGTATTTATTATGAGCTTGCTAGTAGCCAATATCGTAGCGGGCAAAATAATATCAATCTTTGGACTTATTGTGCCATCCGCAGTGGTAGCTTATGGCATAACTTTTTTATGCACGGATGTAATAAACGAGATTTGGGGTAAAGCAGAAGCACAACGGACTGTGATGTTAGGATTAAAGATACAGTTAGCTAGCTTAGTATTAATAATGTTAGCTATTGCATTGCCCAGTGCTTCTTTTGCAAAAGACTTTTCTCAATCATTCAATATTGTTTTAGGTCAAAATGCTCGAGTAGTTTTTGCTAGTCTAACCGCTTACATGATTTCTCAATGGCATGATGTTATTTCTTTCAATTTTTGGAAAAATAAAACAAAAGGAAAACATAAATGGGTACGCAATAATTTAAGTACGCTAGGCAGTCAAGTTATTGACACAGCTATATTTATCACAATTGCATTTTGGGGCATGGTTCCAAATATTCTTTGGATGATATTTAGCCAGTATATTATTAAAGCAATTATAGCGTTAATAGATACTCCTTTCTTTTACTTGATTACAAGAAAACATAATGATACAGACAACGACAACAAAAAAAATGATAATGAATAAAATTAAATTTCTACTTATTGCATTAGTTTTTGCACTATGTGTATCATTTACGAAAGCGCAAAATATACAGCTGCTGCATAACTTCAATGGAGAAAATAAACTACAATCTACATTGACATTAGAGAACTTTTCACAAGATAAATTAGGTACTACTTTTTATTTTGTAGATATTGATTTGTTTGAGACACACAATCCTACAACTATGTTCACCAAAATTATGCGCACTTTTAAATTAGGAAAAAGCCCTTTTTCGGCGCACATAGAGTATAACGGGGGGTTGATAGTTAACCAAAACTTTTCAGCACCTATCAATAATGTTTATCTAGTTGGGTTTGATTATTATTTACACAACAAATCACACAATAAGAGATTAAACATAAAGCTATTGCAACGGTTCACTAAAAAAGTAAACCATCAAGTATCCGTAATTTGGGGCACTTCATGGTTTAATGGTGATATAGATATTGACGGCTATGTTCACTATTGGGAAGAAAACGGAAAGCAAATAATTTATTCAGAACCACAAGTATGGTTTAATGTTACTAACTTTTTAGCATTAGGCGGAGAGGTAAAAATTGGATATAACTTCAATCATAGTAAGTGGAAAGCCACACCAGCATTAGGATTAAAAGTAAAAATATAAACAATAATGGAACAACGAAAAGCAGAAATATATAAACAAGCGTTGGAAGTGGCAGAGCAAAAAAAATGCTTTTTCATTGAGCAGCTTGTTTCATTTTTGCCTATCGCAAAGAGTACATTTTATGATTACTTTCCAGTAGATTCGGACGAATC
>CAYVWK010000287.1:0-2433 GCA_964455235.1 uncultured Paludibacter sp. | reverse complement strand
GCCAAGCCTTCCCACAATCTTCATGATGCGCTGGTGCAATATCTGCTCTCACAGGGGGAACCTGAAGATAAGAACCCTCTCGCTACATCTTTCATTACCGGAAAGACTCGTCGGAGATATGATCATGTATATGCTCATAAGTCATGGAAAGTGGAAGACATAGAATACCGGTATGATGATGCAATCCGCCATACGAGTGATCATGCGGTGGTGGTTGGGCTCTTTAACAAATTGTAGATAGAAGAATCCCTATCTTCTGAGCAATCTCGTCTCAGCGTGTGGGGTTAAATACTAAAACCTGAGGGAAAATATCACAGCTCAAGATATCAACGGCTCTCTAAATCGATTCGCTTCTTAATATAATCCAACATCGCAGTTTTATCCATTTCAATCCAAACTCCAGGCAGCTCTGGGAATTGAAAATTTGGAAACTCCAAATCGTTCGCAACAATAATCATTTTCCCCCGAAAGGAAGTTTCTCCATTTGCTAGCTTCTTGAGATACGCACGAACTAGTGGTGGCATAATAGATGTCTCGAAGGCATCTCCCCAAAGATGAACAGCAGTTGGGAATTCCAACAATTGCTTTTCAATCAATGTCTCATCATCCAGTCCTGGAAAATTTAGAAACACTTTTGGCGTGATGTTTTTCTCTGCAAATAGCCTTGAAAGAGCTGTTCTTTTACCAATGCCATACCGCCCTGTAACAAAAATCACTCGTCGATCAGGATCATCCAAAAATTGAGCGACAAGCTCCATGGCTTCATCTATTGCGTTTGATCCAGTCAATTTCTGTAGTTCCATTGGGATTCCTCCTATATAAACGTTATTCAGGGCTAGTGCACAGCACTGTTGTCGGCCTACATCAATCAACTATAATCGTGGGGCGGTTCGCCCTCTCAATCGGCTTGCCGTCACTGATACGACTGATCCCTCCAAACCACGCTTCTGTGCATGCCATGATGAAGTCATGGTCAGTCACGGGAAATCCAGAGGCATTACCAACAACGCAATCGATAAGACACATGGGACAAACGATGGTCTTCCCCTTGGGACTTTCTTCATCCCACCACTCGATTTCCTCCTTCTCATTATGTGGATCGAACTGATAGCCACAATAGAAGCAGGTGCAAACCGAGCTGTTGAGAATATCCCTCTCATGGTGGATGGTCGCTTTATGTGCTTGTTCTAGGTATTCAGGTGAATATGTCTTACTCAATTGATGACTCCTTATCAACTCGTAATACTTACCAACCAATCAATGAGACCTAAATTTACGGCAAGTTCTGATAGTCTACAAGCATCGAGAATTTGTATGTTATCTTCAAGCAGCATCTCAATTGTATTTGCATCGAGGTATCCCTCAACATCCTTACTTGGAGAGTGGTATACAATAAAATACCGATTATATGATTGTCCAAGTTGATAGAATGTAGCTATAACATCTGATAATTTTGCTTTATTACATTTGGATTTTACCTGAACGACAGCTTTTTCATTTATGACCGGAGAAGTCAATTGGATGTCAACGTTCTTGATGGTCTTTCCCATTTGCCCCAAACGCGACCACCCAGAATTTCTGAATACTAAGTCAACAAACACCTCAAAATCAGTAGGATTTAGTTTCTTGATCAATTTTACAAGGTTAAGTTTAATTTCTTTCAAATTGTACTCAATACTTTTTTGCTCCTCACTTTGCTCGCAATTGATCCTGCTGAGCAGGTATTTTTGCTCTTGGATATTACAAATTGTACCTTGATATCGTTGCACTTGGGTCAGGTTTCCATTTAGAGCAAGTATTTCCAATGCGAAACCGTCAACATCTACATCCTTCCAGCCGTCGATAGTTCTTCTTTCTTTTGTTCCATCACTGTTATAGATAATGTTCTCTTCAGCGAAGCAATACCAGAGATGGTGTTTGTGAAATGTTATCCACATGGTGGAACTCGGTTCCTCATAGAATTTCCTGATCTGATCAACATGTCGAGTAAGGGAACCTAGATCTTTTGCATCTTCACGCATAGTTTCCTTGAGTTCTTCCCACTTTCCCTGCATGCACAAATCATGATCGCATTTGTCGTAACCTAATTTAATTGTACCGTCGTTTATACATTCGTTTTCAAACATACCTCCTCTTCCAAGCTTGATGTAAAGAACTTTCTCAGCATTAATTTTACTCATGAATACCCTCCTTATTTACTTCGCATTTTTCTACTTTGCTTACATTCTGTTAAACGTTAATTCGGTTAAAAATCAATTCGTTATGGGGGCTATTACCCTCCATAACTCTGAACATTAAGTACCGCTTTACCTTCATCCTCTTTCACATTAGAGATGGAGTCTTAGGTGCTAAGCAACTAGTACAAATAGCTAAAGCTACCACCTGCGTTCTCACAAACCATTCGCATGCCTCAGGCAAGGCCTCTACGGAAAA
>CAYVWK010000286.1:0-2445 GCA_964455235.1 uncultured Paludibacter sp. | reverse complement strand
CTGAAAAGGCAGCTTTTTTTGCTTGTAGGACTTGTGTCTAATTCGACTTTTTTTGCTATTTTTGCAGGGTATAAATCAATATATAGTAAGATATTGATTCAAAATAACGATAATTATTTATGGAAAATTTTGACGAATATTTAAGGCAAGGCGAACCCAATCAAATTGAAAAAGCAAAAATTTGGAAAACAGCTATTGGCTTGCAGCAAGTAGATGGTTTAGAGCCTTCAGCCTATCTTATTGAAACTGCTAAACAAAATATCGAAGGCGATATTACCATTGAAGAGGTCAAAAGGCGCATTGATTATTACTATCAACAAGAATCGAATAAATCTGACGAAAACCGAACGGAAGAGGCTGATAAGGTTTCGGCTCGTATTACAGAAATTTTAAGCGAACAAACATTTACGTTTTCTCCTGCTGAGTATCTATCCATTCATCGTAGATTATTTCACGGGGTTTATCAGTTTGCAGGAAAGATTAGGGACTATAACATCACTAAAAAAGAGTGGGTTTTAGATGGTGAAACAGTTTTATATGCAAGTGCAGACAGCCTAAAAGAGACATTAGATTATGATTTTGAACAGGAAAGAAAATTCAATTATAAAGGATTAAGTGAACAAGAAGTCATAGAGCATATTGCTCATTTTATTTCCTATTTATGGCAGATACATATTTTTGGTGAAGGTAATACACGCACTACAGCCATCTTTCTAATCAAATACCTTCGTAAACTTGGATTTAAGGAAGTGAATAATGATTTGTTTGCCGAAAATTCCTGGTATTTCCGTAATGCGCTTGTGAGGGCAAATTATGAGGATTTATCTAAAGGTATTCACAAAACTGATACCTATCTAATCCACTTTTTATCAAACTTATTGCTGAAAAAAAATCACAGACTGCAAAATAGAGAAATGCATATTCATTATTATGACACTGTAAATCCCTCGAATGACACGCTAAAATCAGATTTTGACACTGTAAACCTCCCGAATGACACTGTATTTTCTTTAATCAAGGAGAATAATCACATCCGAGCAAGTGAACTCAGCGAAAAACTAAATATAAGTTTAAGAACTGTCAGAAGGAGAATTAAAGAGCTTAAAACACAAGGCTTATTAGAACGTATTGGTGGTGATAAAACAGGGTATTGGAAAATTATAAGGTAATCTTCTTGATAAACTTTATTAACTTTACAAACTTTACAAACTCATTATAATATTATTATTACCTTTGTTGGGCTGTAAAATTAAAATTGTTTCTTATGTCGGCATTAGTTGGTCATATATCTCAAATCATCGGACCTGTAGTGGATGTTCGCTTTGATTTCAATGGAAATCAGTATATCAATCTGCCTGCAATCCATGATGCTTTGTTGATAATCCGTCCTGATGATCAGGATGTGTTTTTAGAAGTGCAACAACATATTGGTGAAAATACTGTGCGAACAGTTGCCATGGAAAGTACGGATGGATTGAGGAGAGGTATGAGGGTGGAGTCATTAGGTCGCCCAATCAGTGTGCCCGTTGGTGAACAAATTAAAGGACGATTGGTAAATGTGATTGGTCGATCGATCGACGGTCTCGGAAAGTTAAATCGTACAAATCAATACCCTATCCATCGTGAAGCTCCCAAGTTTGAAGACCTCACTACTTCTGAAGAGGTGTTGCTCACAGGTATCAAGGTGATTGACTTGCTACAGCCTTATTTGAAAGGTGGAAAAATTGGACTCTTTGGTGGTGCTGGCGTTGGCAAAACGGTGATTATCATGGAACTGATAAACAATATCGCTAAAGGTCATAGCGGCTATTCTGTTTTTGCGGGTGTGGGGGAACGTACCCGTGAAGGGAATGATTTGCTGCGCGAAATGATTGAATCGGGCGTTATCAAATACGGAAAAGAGTTTAAACAAGGCATGGATGAGGGCAAATGGGATTTGAGCAAAGTGGATTATGAGAAGCTCAAAGAATCGCAGACTACCCTTGTGTTCGGACAAATGAACGAACCTCCAGGAGCTCGTGCTTCGGTTGCGCTGACTGGTTTGGCTGTTGCGGAATCGTTTAGAGATG
Organism: uncultured Paludibacter sp.; assembly: GCA_964455235.1. Lineage (GTDB taxonomy): Bacteria > Bacteroidota > Bacteroidia > Bacteroidales > Paludibacteraceae > Paludibacter. Next base: position 376 of record CAYVWK010000286.1, on the reverse strand, counting down.
CTGGTGGTCCGGGCAGTGATACCCTCCTTTTTATTGATAATATATTTAGGTTTGTACAAGCTGGTTCTGAGGTTTCTGCACTATTAGGTAGGATGCCATCCGCAGTGGGTTATCAGCCTACTTTGGCTTCTGAAATGGGAACGCTGCAAGAACGCATCGCATCCACAAAATACGGCTCAATTACATCTGTTCAGGCGGTTTACGTGCCTGCGGATGACTTGACCGACCCGGCTCCTGCTACCACTTTTAGCTATTTAGATGCTTCAACGGTGTTGAGCCGAAAAATTGCTGCTTTGGGTATCTATCCAGCTGTTGATCCACTAGAGTCATCATCCCGCATTCTCGATCCAAGCGTGGTGGGTGATGACCATTACGA
>CAYVWK010000285.1:0-2452 GCA_964455235.1 uncultured Paludibacter sp. | reverse complement strand
ATCGGAGCATTTGTGACGTTTACTTCCTGTAAAGACTATGATGATGACATCAGCAGGCTTAACAATGAGCTGAGCACACTGAAAGGTGAGTCGGCAAAGCTTACTGAGCTAAATTCTTTGAAATCTGAGCTGGAAGGAAAGATTAGTTCTTTACAGACAGAAATCAACACTTTAAAAGGTGATTTAGCTAAATATGCTACTAAAGATGAGCTAAGCGGTGTTAAGGATGACTTAGCTGCAGCAAAAACTGAGTTGGAAGGACAGATTAAATCTTTGGAATCTGAAATTACAGCTCTAAATGCATTAATAGCTAAAGCTGCTACTCAAGAAGAGCTTGACGAAGTTAAAGCTGTCCTAGCAAAAGCTAAAGAAGATTTGGCTGATGCTAAAGAAGAACTTGAAGGCGTTAAGGAATCTTTGAAAGATTATGCTACTAAAGCTGAATTAGATGCACTAAAAGAAAATATTCTTGCTAAAACAGTTGAACTAGAAAAGTATAACATTTTCAAAGACTGGGTTGAGGGTGAAATTAAAGATCTGAAAGATACTTTAGTTGATTTTCAAAAAGCTCTTGACAAAGCTGCTACTCAAGAAGAGGTAGATGCAATTAAGGCAAAACTTGAGGCTCTTGAAGTACTACATGATTCTGATTTAGATAAGCTAAAAACTGACATTGCAGAGCATATCGCTGATTTTGAAGCTTTGCTTTTGGTAGTAGATGGTAATTCAGATGCAATTGCTGATATCAAAGGTGATCTTAAAGATCAAATGGCTCTTATTCTAGCTAATGCAGATGACATCAAAGCTTTAAAAGAAGAAGTTGCTAAGCACAAAAAGGCTATTGCTGATATTGAAGCTGAAATCGAAACCTTGAACGAGGAGCTTGCAAAGGCTGCAACTAAAGAAGAGTTGGAAATCGCCAAGGGTAAGTTGAACGATGCTCTTGGAAAATTGAGTGACGCACACGAAGCGCTTGATAAAGTAGTAAAAGAAAATACTGCTAATATCTTAGCAAATAAAGAAGCTATTCAAGCAAATAAAGATGATATCAAAGATTTGCAAGAAGATCTTAAACTTAAGTATGAGGTCTTGAAAGGACTTATTGAAGCACTTGATGATCGCGTTCTTAATCTTGAAGATGGCGTTTCTATACTTGAAGGAAGAGCTCAATCTTTGGAAGATGCAGTAAAGGAAATTCTTGAGATGCTTGAAGATGTAATCGGAAGAGTTGATGCTACTGAAGGAAGACTTGACGGTGTGGAAGGAAGACTTGACGTTAATGACGGTCTTATCGCTGGATTAATTGCTTCTGTTGCAGACCTTGAGGAAGAGTTGACTGCAGTTGAATCTAGATTGAATGGTTCAATAGAAGATCTTGGTGAAGTTCTTCGTGAAGAATTCAAAAAAGCTTTGGGTCTTCTTGACGATGCAATTATAGAACTTGAAAAAGATTTAAATGGTAAGATTGATGATCTTCGGGTAGATCTTGGTAACTTAATCACTGATATTACCACTGTTATTACAAGTCGTTTGACTGATATTACTCTTGCTCCTAATGCTTATGTAGGTGGTATTGAGGCTATTGAATTTACTACACTTACTTATAAGCCTATGGAGGCGGGTGAGGATAAACACGTTCCAACTACAGGGTTTACTAAGTCAACTGCTAAGCCTGCTATCGCAAGTTATAAGTTTGACCCAAGAAGTTTTGATTTATCGAATGCTGATTATAAATATGTAGATCGTCAAGCAACTGTTCGTTCTACTACTGCTAGTAATTTAGTAACCATTGAAGGAAAACCTGTTAAAAACTTTGCTGACGGAACTGTAAACTTTACATTGCGTCGTCAAAATGCACATGATAATGCTGTTTCTGCTAATAACAATAAAAAGAGCTTTGTTCAGTTAGAAGCAACACTTAAAGGTAAAGCACTTAATGATCCTGAAACAGACGTTGTGATTTCTGCAGAACAAGAACTTGTTTATGACAATCTTATTACTCCAAGCGACATATTTATCTCTGATAAGGCTACTTTAACAAACGACGGCAATGCAGCTCACTATGCACTTACTTTTGCTGCTGCTACTGCTGAGAATCCAAGATATGAAGCAGCTTATGATAAAGTATTTGATTTACTAAAGAGAGTTGCAACTTGCGAAGTTTCTGATGATGATCACTCAGAGTTTGATATTTCCGAATACAACCTAAGCTACAAATTCGCTGTTGCTTCTTCTGTATATAACGTAACTGAAGGTTCTACTGTTACAAACCAACAAGATTGGGTTGAATTAGTAAACGAAACAGACGGTACATACAAAGCTAAAGATTTCAACAAAGAATTGATTGGACGTACTCCAATTTTGAAAGTTGAATTGGTTGACGTTGATGGAAACGTTGTTCGTCGTGCTTTTGTTAAAGTAAAATTCGTTGCTGAGAAAACTGCTGATATCA
>CAYVWK010000284.1:0-2458 GCA_964455235.1 uncultured Paludibacter sp. | reverse complement strand
ATGTATATTATACTGCAAACAAGTAACGAGTAACCAGTAACCAGTAACTAGTAACAAAAAATGACTCAACATCAACAATTAACAATTAATAACTAATCATTAGTCATTAATCATTCATCATTATGAAACAGACACTACTTGACAAGTTTATGAGCAGAAAGGGCTTATACACAGCCTTTTGGATTATAGCTTTAATCATGGTTACGATGCTTATTCGCTACACAGCGACCTTACAAAAAGAAGTTCCGCCGCTTCCGCAAGAAGTACGTTCGGAAAGTGGAGAATTACTTTATACTTACGATGATATCGTTGAGGGTAAGGGATATTTTCAGGAATTTGACCTTACCGACTGGGGGTCTTTATTAGGGATGGGTGCGTATATCGGCCCTGATTTCACCACTGATTTTATGTATTACCGTACCATCTATCTGTACAACTTTTATGGACAAGAGATATATGGTAAAAATGATGACGAGCTTACAAATGTTGAGCGTGGTGCTGTAAAGGAAAGGGTTAAAGAGGATTTCAGAAAGCAGACTACCCTATTGGAAACCACCACTGTTTATACAGATGCTTCGGCAGCTGCTTTCCATGAAAACGTGGCTTATTTGACTGATTTATTAGTGAATGGCAACCCAGAAAGGGCTTGGCGTGGTGGTATTATCTTACCTGAAGAAGCTGAAAAAATTGCTGCTTTTGTAGATTGGTCACAGTTAGTAGCTTCATCACTTCGTCCTGGCACCGATCGCACTTGGTCAAACAACTGGCCTCCCGAACCTCGTCTTGATCAGGATTTGACTTTCCTTTCACATAATGTTTCATTATGGGAGTTTTTGCTTTTATGGACACTTACTGTTTTAGTGATTTTCCTTTCCTACGAATATCTTTTCAAAAAAGAACCAAACGAAGAGTTGGAAGAACCGCTACAAGTGAAATTCTTATTCAAATCTCAGAAAAAACTCTTAAAATACATTCCAATAGTAGCAGGTTTATTTGTTGTGCAGTTATTTATAGGAGGATATTTAGCCCACCTCTACACCGAGCCTACCATGGATTTCATTATCTCTCAAGATATTTTACCTTTCAATGTGTTGCGCTCTATGCACACACAACTTGCAATTCTTTGGGTAGCAGTCGGTTGGCTAATAGGCGGATTATTAATTGCCCCTTGGGTTGCTAATAAAGATCACAAATATCCTTGGTTAGTGGATGTGTTGTGGACTGCTTTGGTAGTGGTTACAGTAGGTAGCATGATTGGGCTGTATATGGGTGCAACTGGTCAGATGCGCGAAACTTGGTTCTGGCTTGGAAATGAAGGCCGTGAACTCATCAATCTCGGCAGACTTTGGGATATTGGTTTGGTGGTTGGGTTAGTGTTTTGGTTTATACTGATAATTTCATTGATTCGAAAAGCTGCTACGAATAATCCTATTGTTAGCACGATTATTTGGTCAGCTTTTGCTATTGCAACCCTGTATATTGCAGGAATGATGCCTATACATAAAATTATGCCTAACTACACCATTGATGACTATTATCGTTGGTGGGTAGTTCACCTTTGGGTTGAATTGACATTTGAATTATTCGCAGCTGGTGTGATTGCGTTCTTCTCTGTTTCACTGGGATTAGTTACGCATAAAACGGCAGTCCGTGTGATGTTCTTCGAACTATTCTTGATTTCTCTAAGTGGAACGCTGGGCGTAGGTCACCACTATTGGTTCCAAGGTTTGGATGAATATTGGATTGCAATCGGTGGTATTTTCTCAGCTCTTGAACCACTTCCATTGGTATTGATGATTATTGAGGCTTGGAAAAACTATCGCGAAAAAGCCTATTCAGGAGAAGGTTTTGCCTATACCATTCCATTTATGTGGCTGGCAGGTTCGGCTGTTATGAACTGGATAGGTGCAGGTTTCTTTGGAATGGTTATCAACACACCAACCATCGACTATTATGCTCACGGAACCTATCTGATTATGCCTCACGCACATATAGCGCTATTAGGCGCGTTCGGGTATATTTCCATCGCCTTCCTATATCTTGCTTCACGTGCCAATGCTTTAGCTAAGAATTTAGAGTGGAGCGACAAATACAGCCGCATTGGTTTCTGGGTGCTGACTGTAGGCGCATTACTCTATGCGATTCCAACCTACATCATCGGTATCCATCAAGCTGAAGTCGCCATGGAAGCTGGCTATTTCGTAGCTCGTCTACGCGAAACCGTTGACTCCATGCAAGGCTGGATGTGGGCACGTATCGTTCCCGATGGCTTGATGATTTTAGGTGGCGTACTGATATTCTTAGATTTAGGATATAAGACGTTTCTTGCAAAACCGGTTAAAAGTTTATAGAGTAGTTGCTGGTTATAGCGTGCAAATGTATATTATACTGCAACCAGTAACCAGTAACCAGTAACCAGTAACTAGTAACTATTCAACAACAAATAAAAATGCTCAAA
>CAYVWK010000283.1:0-2472 GCA_964455235.1 uncultured Paludibacter sp. | reverse complement strand
CCCACATTCCTCACCCTAAAAACAGGTTTTATTGGGAATTAATTTTAGGTTTTTTTCGGCGGGGAATCCTCAGTTTCATCTTCCTTCAAAAGAAGGGAAGCGGCCTCGAAGGCATCCTGAGATACCTCCTTCATCTGTTCGATGATCGATTCAAGCTCAATGCGGTTCGCAATCCATTGCTGCACAACTTTTGCATCGGTTCCGGTGACAGACTTGGATACTGTCTTCCCTCCGACCTTTGAGCTCCAGTACAGATATGGGCCATGACGGGAAGCTGGATCCTTATGGCAGGCGCAATTTGGCTTGCCACATTTGAGGTATCGGCTGACAAGCGAGCCCGGCCATACAAATCCAATATCCTTCAGTTGCATAGCTAGCTCCCTGTGCCTTTTTTGGCACTCGCTGAGAATCTGCTGTGCTTTGGTTGCATCCATGGGGTAACTCCTTGACCGACCCTAAATCTTACAGTACTATACAGTAGGATTCCAAGACTGTCAATGCCCGTCCCCAAGGAGGAACCGCCATGGCCGCTTATCCGTTCGCCGATACCCGTTTCTTCACCCATGCATCCCTGCCAGTCGCTGCCGCATACTGCCGCACCCTTGATGTTATTGGGGTGGTAAACCGCATTGTACCCTCCTCAATGGAGCTTTCTCCAGGTTTGGCGGTCCAGGCGATGGTTCTGGACATACTCAGCGGCAGGTCTCCGCTGTACCGGGAAGAGGAGTTCTGGGAGCAGCAGGACAGGCTCCTGCTGCTGGGAAAGGATGTGGACAGCCACATCTTCAACGACACCAACCTTGGAAGGGCACTGGATGCCATCTTTGAGGCTGGCCCAACAAGGGTCAGCACAGAAATGGGCCTGGAAGCAGCGAAGAAGTTCGGCCTCGATGTAAGCGTGCTCAGCTACGACACCACCAGTACCACCGTATGGGGGCAATATAAAGGCTCGGAGAAGAACCCTCCTGTCGAGGGATCACGCATCGTGCGCGGACACTCCAAGGACAAGCGTCCGGATCTGAAACAGTTCATGACCGAGCTCCTGTGTGTGGAGAGCGGTGTCCCAATCTTCTCCTCCACCCTTGACGGGAACAGCTCTGACAAGATCTCAAACAACAGTATGCTCAGCCGAATAAGCTCACTGATGGCTCGTCACGGCCTCGGTGCGGGGGCTTTCACCTACGTGGCGGACTCTTCACTGGTCACCTCGGGTAACCTGACATGTTTATCCAAGATTCCCTTTGTCAGCAGGTTGCCACGTAACTTCGCCGCCTGTGGGCAGGCGGTTGACCGTGCTGTGGCTAGTGGGCAGTGGACCCATATTGGCAGGCTGGCTGAACTGCCTTCCACTCGCAATGCCGCTGAATATAAGGGCTATGAGACCACCGTTGAGCTCGAGGGGACAACCTGGAGGGCCGTGGTTGTCCATTCCAATGCCCAGGACAAGAGAAGGCAGAAGTCGATAGCCTATGAGCTGGAGCAGTCCCTGAAGAAGATAACGGACATGACCAAACCTGTGCAGAAGAGGTATTTCTGTGAAAAGGATGCCAGGGCTGCGGCACAGGCCATGTCGCAGATGGAGACTCCTTTACATACAGTGAAGGCCTCGTACCAGGAGACAGTGGTGAACAAGCGGGGACGACCACCGAAAGAGGGGCCACGACCGACAAACACCTATTACGACCTGGCCTGGGAGGTCCTCATCAGGGAAGACCGGCTGCAACTGCTTCGTGAACAGGCAGGATGTTTTGTCCTGCTGAGCAATGTCCCTGCCACTGGGGAGAATTCGCTGGATGCGAAGGCTCTTTTGCGAACATATAAGGGACAATACGGCGTGGAATCAGATTTTGCGTTTCTCAAGGACCCACTTGTGGTCAACGACCTGTTCCTGAAGACTCCTTCTCGCATCGATGCCTTGGGTATGATTCTGGTCATCGCACTGCTCATCTGGAGGCTGATGGAGCGCCAGATGAGGATGTATCTCGCCCATGAGGGCAAGAAATTGCCAGGTTGGGACAACAAGCCGACCGACCGTCCCACATCATTCATGATGAGCACAGTCTTCTACGGTATTCAGGTTGCACATCCCAAACGTGGGGAACCGATACTTCTCCGTCCGTTGAGTGACCGCCAGATGCAGTTTCTCGAAGCCCTAGGCCTCGATGTGCGGGTATTCCTGGACAAGAATATCAAGTGCATGTTGCAATGCAGGGAGAAGCCTGATGAGTGAACGCACAAATAATATCGCAATAGCAGAAAGGGGCCTCCCCATTCTCCGAGGCAGAAGCCTTGGAGGTTGCCTGTGTCTCCATGATGATAGCTCGAATGTGGTGATACATGATCATGCCCCAGAGCACGCCCAGATATAGATGAAGTGTTGATTTTTTACCCTATAAAGGTATCCCAGTACCTAAAAAATTGGGATCAATGAAATTCATAGGGAATATGGGCCTAAAGGGTGAGGAATGTGGG
>CAYVWK010000282.1:0-2478 GCA_964455235.1 uncultured Paludibacter sp. | reverse complement strand
AGTACATGACAAAAATTATATAGTGATACAATTTTTGTCATGTACTAAGTCTAAAAATAATAAAATTTGAAGCGAGACGCAAGCGGATAGCGTATGTTTTGCACCATACAACAGTCTTTTATCTCACTTAACTATCAGCTGCTTTCTAAAGGTTTGTCCGTCTTTTATCACAAGCACGTAGTAGAACCCTGCGGGCACACCGTGCAAATCAAGCTGGTATGCTTCCAAATCCGTTTGTACTGATTTGAGTAATCCAAAGGAACTCCAGAGTTGGATGGTATAAGAGGAGGAGCTGTTGCTTCTTTCTGCAACCGAGTAGCTTTGTATATCGTGCATATCTTCCATGCTGACAGTTACATAGTCAGAAGCAGGGTTGGGAATAAGGGAGAAAACACCACCTCCTACTATCATTATTTCTCTGTAAGTGGGTAAACTCCATCCGCATATCCCGTTATATTTAAGCGATACCAAATAATTTCCTGGGTCTGATTTTCTAAAATTAATTCTCCGTCCACTTACCGTCATAGGTAATTCGTAAGGGTCGTTAGAACCGATTTCCCAACTATAATCAGATGCAGTATTGGACAAATTGCTTCCGTATGCTTCTAACCAATAATCTCTTCCAGGGTAGCCAAATTCCACGTGTGGGGGATTAGAACCGGAATTAGCAGGAAGTAAGAGGATTGCCGATGGTGCGGGAGTTCCTGTTGTAATCGTTCTTTTTAGCTCTGTTGATTCCCCAGACTCTAATGTAATTGTCCTGCATATGAACCGCCTACTGGAGGAGGATAGTAGGCATGAGCCAATACTCCAGAGCTACCATCAAATGGATGACCATCTCCGTGATCTCCTGTTTCCCATCTTAATTTTAAGTCAGCTTGGATAGGAGTAGATACTTGCGTGAAGCGAAGTAGAGAGTGATTTGACCACAACTTAAATGCTTCTTGGATAGCATATTCCCTTTCACTGAATGTCAAATGTGAAGATGAATTATAAATATAATAAGTAAGGTTAGTCTTGTTCCATTTAGCACCTCGTATTACATAATTACCATCTCCTGTTAAAGGACCGTTGTCATACAATCTTTGAGCATTAGCCATATTTAATACAACTACATTAAATATCAATAAATATATTATACGTTTCATAATTGTTGTGTTTTAATTTATTGCAGATATAGATGATATTTCTAAACAAAAATATGATGCCCCAGCAGGAATAGTACCGATTTGTAAATTGGAGGCTTTTCCACTAAAAACAATATTTCTATTCTTAGTTTTATATGATTTTTCCAAATTACAAGGCACATAAATTCCGACCTCATCATAAGTTCCCTCTGTATGAACAGATATACACCAACTTTTTAAGTCTTCATTAAAAAGGATTACTCCAGCCATATCGACAATTTCAATTTCTTTTTCTGTCAAGCAATCACAGTTTAGAGACTTGTCGTCCTCGTCATTACACCCTCCCATCCCCATTAGTAAAAATATGAATGGAATAATCAAGAATAGTTTTTTCTTTTTCATATTATTTTCTTTTTATTTTTTTGACATGAATAATAGGAATATAGCCTCCGAAACTACAATTATCTGGTGGTGGCATATACCGAATGATGCCTATTGTTTCTGTCGGATTTGGACATTTCGTCTTTTCACACCCACTCATCATTCCCATCACCAAAAATAGGAACAGAACCATTAAAAGTGTTTTCTTCTTTTTCATAATGTCTTGTTTTTATTGTCTGTGTCAAATAATGATTTGATTTTCATTGAATTATACTAGGCGCACAGCCTCAGCTATACACCTGCTAAACCGATGGTGGGGTAAGGATCTTTTCCATAAGGCGTTGTGTTTTTATGGTTTGTATTTGGTTTATATATTTTTATTTCAGCGAGAACGGAAATATGAGGCAAATATACGACAAAAAGTACTTGATACATGACAAATATACAGTAAAAAACCGCTATATTTGTTGCTGATTTTGAAATTCTAAACTTAAAAAAACTCATTTCACCATGTTTCAAGAAATAGAAAGAAAGTTTTTAGTCAAATCAGATGCATATAAAAGAACAGCTTATCAATCTATTAATATTGTACAAGGCTATCTTTCAAGCACAGAGCAAAGTACTGTACGCGTGCGTATTACTGATACAAAAGCTTATCTTACTATCAAAGGGAAAAGTGAAGATGGCGGACTTTCACGTTTAGAATGGGAAAAAGAAATTGATATAGAGGAAGCTCAATTACTACTGCAACTTTGCGAAGATAGAATCATCAAAAAGCAACGTTATAAAGTACAAGTTGGCAAACATATCTTTGAAGTCGATGAATTTGAAGGCAAACATCAAGGTGTGGTAATAGCTGAAATCGAACTCGAAACTACGGATGAAAGCTTTGAAAGACCAGATTGGTTAGGCGAGGAAGTCACGGGAGATAAGAGGTATTATAATGCGGTGATGGCTGGGAGCCCTTCGA
>CAYVWK010000281.1:0-2499 GCA_964455235.1 uncultured Paludibacter sp. | reverse complement strand
GTATGTGTCAAGTAATCGTTGGGAAATATTTCTGAGTTAGAAAATTAGCATCAAATCAAGTTAAGACTTATTTTTAGGATTGCAAAGCATCACCGTATCATACCGGTGCGCTAGTACTTGTATGAGCATAGTTCTTAGGAGCCGAAACGTATGTTGCTTAAAGCTCTCATTCCTAGAAGAGATTTGCTCCACTTCATGTTAGGGATTTCTGCGCGCTTGAAGCCATTGTATCCTTTGCCAACGGCCTGCTGCGTCTTAGCGGAGCTAAATCCGGTTATTGCATGAAGAGATGTGGTTGGGATTACTTCGCCTATCACAGAGAGTGTACGTTTTAGACGACCTGTTTGCTTCAGACAGATCAAGGCAGCCAGATGATTGGCTCCATCAATGCTCCAGGAGGCGCGTCTGCCCTTCATTCTGTTACCAACCATAGTAAATATATTGCTCTCCATAGCACCTAAAGGTGCACGCTGTAGGCCAGGATTTACGTCAGGTATCTCAAGTCCTCTCTCGTGGTACGGAATAAGAGCATCCTTGTTGTTGCTAAAATAGCTTAGTAGAGCTTTTCTTCTTTTTTGCTCTGTTTCATCAACTGTGCTGTTTATTGAGGCTTCAATTACATCCAATAGATCATCAATCTTCTTGTTAAGAAGGAGATCCATCATAAGGCTACAAAGATCAGGGTCATTTACGTACTCTCGAATCGCTTTGTTCCGGTGAAAGATATCTAACTGGTACACTGTGTCCGCCCCCTTTTGTCCCTTTATCCACTTAGCTCCATCTCCATTGAGTATGCGCATTTCAATTTCATCTACGTTGTAAACAGAGGCTATATGCCCTTCCTTGCGTTCAACAAACTCCGAAGCGCTTTCAAAACTTGCACAGGCAACCTTATCAGATAGGTTTCGGCGGCCACCGGCCGTCTCGCTGATACCGGTGTAAGCAATTGCAACCTTCATTTCTTTGGATTTGCCGTGCTCTTTACGGGCTTTCCCCTGCAGCGATAGCCACACACCATCTTGTTCTTCGAATAACACCTTGCTTTCAAGTTGGCCTGTGCCTTTATTCTGCACAGCCTTTTCTGCAAGTTGCTCTTCATATCCCAGAACCCGACTTCCAACTGCCTGTGTAACAGACCAAGCTGTTGTATGGGATATCTTTAGACCGCTTGTCTCACTTATCTTCTCTGCCACTTCACGATAATCACTTTCGCACGCTGCAGTTGCTATAAGGCTTGACACAAGCTCACTCATTTTTCCCGGTGCATCAATTCCTAAAGCATTATCAAGAAGGTATGTGTACTCTTTTCCTCCGCTTTCATCACGTGTCCAGTACACTCTCCGGCTATATTCCACCTCTCCCATGATTGTCTTGAGGCTTGTCTTACGTTGCCCCTCACTCTTGTATTCCTTGACATCTCTTTGGCTAAATATCTGCTCATCTAGCTCTGTCAGTATCTCAGCCATTTGTGCACGGCCTATCGCCATACACATATCGTAAATATTTCTTTCAATTTTTTGTAAATCTACCTTGAATTCTTTCCCGTTCTCGGTTAGAATCATAGTTGCATACACCACCTGTCTGATTTCTGTTACAAGCTAATCTTAACAAGGTTTGTATGCAAAGGGAAGAGCTTTTTTAGCTTTTCCCTTTCCTTTTTCCCAATGATTATTTTACACTAAGTGTGCTGGCAAATAATTACTTATTCCTCTTCCTCTTCTTCGTCTTCCAAACGCTCCATGAAGCGCTCGTAAACGGCATCAAGTTCATCCTCGTCATCCACGGTTATGAACATGTCTTCATCTTCTTCTAAGGTCTCTTTCAGAATGACTATCTCCATCTCCTCTTCATTTTCAGGGTCGATGGGAGTGAAAGCTTTATAGGTAGCTCCATTAAACTCCTGAGTTTTGAAGTTTGATATAAGTTTTTAATCCAGAAACCATTGTGGCTACTGGATATTTTTATGTCAAGAGTTAAGATATTCTATATGTGGTATATTGTGTTATATGCATAAGTATGATATACTATTGAAGCGGGGTGATATTATGTTTCTGAAATGTGTTACTAAAAACAACGTTACTCGTTTATATTTCTATGAATCCTATTACAAGGATCAGAAAACGCGCCAACGTCTGGTTAGAAGTCTTGGGCGTCTTGACGAGCTTGAGAAATTATATTCTGACCCAGTGGCACATTTTAAGGAACTGGCGATAGAAGAAACTCTACGGCAAGACGCAGACAAGAATATGTCGTTTACCATAGACTTTGGGGAAATTTTAGAAGTTAACGAAGATAATATAAAAAATGTCGGATATGGAATCTTAAAGATACTGTACAGTGAACTTGAACTTGATAAGTTCTGTAAGACGAAAATACGTAATCGTTCAATTAAGTATGACTTTGAGTTAATTTTTCGTCTACTTGTTTTTTCTCGTGTTCTCTACCCTGCCTCAAAAAGAGAAACCTATAGACACAGGGGTATCTATTTCTAGAACTTTG
>CAYVWK010000280.1:0-2503 GCA_964455235.1 uncultured Paludibacter sp. | reverse complement strand
GGACTTCGTCCCTTGTACGGACAAGTCGCGACTTGTCCCTAGCTCGCAAACAACTCACTACTCCCCCTCGTTTCTAACGAGGGGGTCAATGGTACAGCGTTTTCAACGTAATAGGCATCGACGAAAAATAATATAATTGTTTGAAACAATTGACCATAACCCCCTCGTTAGAAACGAGGGGGAATAACGGAATAACATAACTAATAATAAATACGAACAAATGGTTCTCTGTTGCATTCTGCAACCAGCAACTAGTAACTAGTAACCAGCAACAAAAACATGAACAACGACAACCTCCAAAATTTATTAGATCAACAATACGAAGACGATTCTCTCGATTTACGTCATCTTTTTGAATCGGTAATTGTGTATTGGAAATGGATTTTAGCAAGCTTAATTGTATCGCTAGTATTAGGTGTTTTATTTCTGATGACGAAAGCACCTCTCTACGAGTCAACAGCCTCAATTCTTATTAACGACCCCAAATCACAAATGGGCGAAATGGCAATTCTGAATGAATTGAAGCATTTAGGCGGTGGCGGAAAAGCTTCTGTTAATAACGAAGAGCGCGTACTCAAATCTACTTACTTGATGATGCGAGTGGCAGAGGAAATGGAATTGTACACGCGATATTATCAAAAGGAGAAATTCTACAGAAAGGAGATTTATAATCAATCCCCCTATAAGGTAAACCTAGACTCAGCGTCTTTTCAAGCTTTAATGCAAAAGATAGAAGTTACGATTGAACCAAAGAAAAGTGGATTTGAAGTCCTTATAATATATAAAAATCAGGAAGATAAATATACGATTGATGCGTTGCCAGCTAATATCCAAACCTTAGCTGGAACAATCACGATACAAGAAAATGGTGGTAAAAACAAAGATAAAATATGTGCTGTCGTGTCGCCTTTATATTCAGCGGGAAACTCTATGCGTTCTGGCGTTCAGACAAAACTAGATAAATACTGCGATGAGATTTGGATTACGTATCGTTCCAGAAACGCACAGTTATCAAAAGACGCACTTAACGGTATTATCAATGTGTATAATATCGATGCAGTAGAACAAGTTACGCAATCAGTAATTTATTCAGGTATCTTTATCAATGATCGTTTACATGCATTGGAAAAAGAGTTACAAGATGAAGAATATCGCATCGAAGATTATAAACAACGTAACAAACTGACTAATATCCAGGCAGATGCTAGTTTGTTTTTAAATACCAATTCACAATACTACAATCAATTAACTGAGATTGAAATTCAGCTGCAATTACTCGACTATCTTCAAAAATACATCAACAATCAAAGCCAAAAAAAGCAATTGATTCCTGATCCTGGTTTACAAGATATGGGTGTAGCAGGTATTATTAGTGAATATAACAAGCTGATTATTACACGTGATAAACTAGGTTTTAGCGGTGATTCCGACAATCCAACTTCACGTACTTTGAACCAACAGATTGAAACGCTCTATATTTCCGTTAAGGAAAGCATGAACAATCTGGAAAACGCGCTGAAAATTCGTCATAAAGAATTAGAAGATCAAAATAAATTGCTAGCTAACAAACTGCAATCAATACCCCGCCAAGAACGAGAGTTATTAGAAATTACCCGTCAGCAACAAGTAAAAGAATCGCTCTATGTTTTCTTGCTTCAAAAACGTGAAGAAAACTCCTTAAGCAAAGCAGTTGCAGTCAGTAAAGCGCGTGTGTTGAATCCTCCCTATAGCGTTAGAAAAGTAGAGCCACGTACTTCACTGATTATGTTGGTGTTTTTCTTCTTAGGCTTAGCTTTACCAATAGCTTTTATATTGATACGCAGAGCATTGAATACCATTATTTTTGCAAGAGAGGATGTAGAAGCGATTACTGATTTACCCATACTAGCTGAAATTGCTAAGATGAAAAATGCAGATTTGTTTTTTGATCATAGTGATTTAAACGAGATAAACAGTGAATTATTTAGATTATTGCGAGCAAAACTACAGTTTACGCTGGATGGACCAGATAAAAAAGTTATTTTGGTGACTTCCACACAGCCAGGTGAAGGAAAGTCTTTCATCAGTGCTAATTTGGCAGTCAGTTTATCTAATCTGGATAAGAAAGTTATTTTAGTAGGACTTGACCTTCGTAAACCTGTTATTTCTCATCGTTTAGGAATTCAGGATATGGGAGGTATGTCGGCCTATTTAGCAGGAATTGAGAAAAATATTGAGAATATCATTTATTCTGTGCCAAACAACGCCAATTTAGATTTGATACCTGCAGGTGTCATTCCACCCAATCCGAATGAACTGATAATGAAGAAGGAGTTGGATGTTTTAATGGATGAACTGAAAAAACGCTATGATTATATTGTTATAGACACCGCTCCAGTTGGTGCTGTTGCCGATACCTATTTACTCGATCGTAGTTCTGATATCAACCTATTCGTTTGTCGCTCCGATTATTCCGACCGCCGCAATATCGAGTTCATCAATCGCCTCAACAATGAGGGCTCCT
>CAYVWK010000279.1:0-2511 GCA_964455235.1 uncultured Paludibacter sp. | reverse complement strand
CCGTGTTCAGGACTACGGTCTTTGCCGTACCGACGGCATCGCCCACCGCCTTGGCAAGGGTCGAGCCGACAGATTCGAAGCTGCGGTCGGCCTGGCTCTTGTACAGGGAGGATTCGCCCTTGACCCCTTCGGCGCCCATGTCAAGGTTTGCAAGCTTGTCGCCCATGCCGAAGAGCTTTCCCGCCCAGCTTCCCTGGATCTTGTCCCCGGCCTTGTTGATTGCGTTCTGCACCGCACCCAGGATCGCAGCCTCGATGTTCAGGCCGATGTAGGTGAGCCAGCTGATGACACCGCCCACCACGCCTGCCAGCATGCGCGGGATGCTCTCGAACACCGCCTTGAGCATGGCGCTGATGACGATGCCGATGTTCTGTGCGGTGGTGGTGATGATCAGCTTGATCGAGTCCCACTCGAAGGTTCGCTTGAGCATCTCCCACACCGTGGAAAGGGAAAGCTTGAAGGCTTGGGGCAGGTTCTTGATCACCGCCCCCGCGTAGTTGATGAGAGAAGTCAGGTTGCCCTTGATGCCGCTGAAGGCCGCATCCAGATTACCCAGCCAGGGCCCGAAGTTGTAGTCGATGATGCCGCCCACCTGCTGGCGGATGTCGCCCCACGTGTTCTTCATGTTCGTCAGGTGCTGGGCGCTGTCCTCGTCGGCCATCATGGCAGAGTAGGAGCCCAGCTTCTCGATGACCTTGTCGACTGCAACACCCTGGGCCAGCTCCTCCTTGGTCACGCCCTCAAGCTCTATGCCCAGCTTCCTCAGTTCCCCGGTGGCCCCGGTGTAGGAGTCCAGCAGGTTCATCATCGAGGCGTTCAGGTCCTTGCCGGTGACATTGGACAGGTACACTGCAGCTTCGGAAATGCCCTCGATCTCGTCGGCGCTCTTGCCCAGGGCTGCAAGCTGGGCGACCATCGCCTCGATGTCGCCCTTGCCGGCCAGTGTCCGGCTGCTGAGCCTCTCGACCACGGCGGTGACCTTCTCGTACGATGCGCTGTCCCCCAGCGCGAGGGCCAGCTGCTTGTAGGACCGCTCGGCAGAGGAGAACTCGGAGAAGCAGCCTGCGACCGCATCGCCGAGCATCTTCACCGACGCGATGATGGCGGCCCCCGTGAGGGCTGTCTTGAGCGCCCCTCCCAGCTTGTCTGCAGCACCCTTGAGGCTTCCCAGGTCGGAGGCCGCCGCCTTGACCGCGCCCCCGATATCGTTCTGGCCCTTGATGATGACTTTCGCCTGTGCCGCCATGACTCTGTTCCTCCCGTGTATGGACAAAAGAAGAGCCTGCTCGGAGGCAGGCTCACTGGATTCGTTTCATAAGTTGTGCGTTGTTGTTTCTTCGGTCCCAGATGCCGGGGAACAAAAAATCCCAGGGCCTCGGAGGCCTCTGGGATGTGATGATGCCAGGTGATCGATCAGGTCAATGGTGCTGGATCACCCTGTGGTTCATGCGTTGCTTAAGCAATCTGTTCAATCTGCAGGTATTTCCAACAGACTGTGCAATACGGCGTACTTGTCATTCTCTTGCAATCTGGAAAACCTATGTTCTTCATCCATGCCCTCATCATAGAGCGAAATGGAGTAGCCGATTTGCCAGAAGCACATGTCCATGAGTTTCATGGGCGGGTAGGGGGTTGAAAGATCATCCTGGGCAACCAATGAAGTTCCACCAAGATGACTGCTGATTTCTTCCCAGTTCTCCCAATAGTATCTAACAATCTCCGAGTAGGAATTCAACCCGAAGTATTGGGTTCCATTGAATGCCCCTACGCCTTTCTTGAACAACCTGTCGGTTGCAGGGATGCAGCCGCAGGTGCCTAAATGAATTTTGGAAACAAGGGTGTCGGTGATGGAAGCGACCCCGTAGGCAGCTGTGAATGCTTCCCAGCTGGTTTTTATCGCAGTCCAACAACTCTTGAGGGTTTTCGCATTCAACGCTTCATCATTCTGGTTGCCTGGGAAACTCCAAAGCAAATCATTGGTCTCATCAAGAAGGATATCAACAATCCCTAGATGGGTTTTGTAATCCCTGTCCAGGAGGAATGAGTTCCTGAGCATCCCCCAACTCGAGAGATAACAGGAAAGATGCAGGCTGAGCAGATCCTTATCAAAATTCTTGCCTTCGGATTTCAGTTTTCTTGCATTCCTGAATGCCAAATGGCAATGGTCCCATGAACGGTATCGATGGTTTGTCCCCTCTGCATCATAAAGGAATTTTTGGATTGCTGCTGCAGCGAAATCCGGTCTCAGGTTGATCATGTATTCCCCCTCGTTCCCTGCCGGTTTCTTGGCTGCGGGACTCGCAAATCATACCAGACACCTGTATGAGGCGTCAAAGAAAAACACCTGGGTTTGCAGCAACCCGCTGATCCAGGCCTCACCAATGAGACTTGCCCGAAGGCAGACTCATCAGCTGTGTTTCTGTGTCAGTTTTTTCGCCTGCTCATGCAGGTGCCGCCGGTAGTTGAGCTGGATGAGCTTGAGGGCCTGCATCGTCATGTACGGCTGGTCCA
>CAYVWK010000278.1:0-2513 GCA_964455235.1 uncultured Paludibacter sp. | reverse complement strand
AAATGTCATCACTGAAAGCTGATTTTGCTGAATTGTTAGAACGTATTAAAGCAGGACGTGAATTTGGCCATGCCAGTTTTGAACCAATATATTATCTGGTTTTTTCTCCTACGCAGATTATCGAAGTAAAACGTCAAATGCCTGCATGGACTGCCAAGCTTAAGAATGATGGATGGAATGTGAACATTTTCTCTATTGCATCTGAGATTAATAAAATACTTGAAGTAGCTCCACTTCGAAAAATCTGGTTGAGAGCTGATTCCAAAGCTCCTTTACAATGGGAGAAAACTAATAAAGCATTGGCAAATGCTCTCAGTAACGGTGCTCTGCAAACGAAATTAGAGTGCATGCTAGAAAGCTTGGATAATGATTCTAAAAATATCCTACTAATTACTGATATTGAAGCTCTTCATCCATATATGCGCATCGGCTCAATTGAGAGCCAGCTTCAAGGGAAGTTCAATATACCAACAATATTCTTCTACCCAGGGACTCGAACTGGGAAAACAAGATTGAAATTTTTAGGATTCTACCCCGAAGACGGTAATTATAGATCAGTCCATGTTGGCGGCTAATAAAAGAATAGGGAAACAAAATGGAAATTAAAACTTTATTTGATTCAAACAAAAATATTTATCGAACAATTGAGAAAGTTATCACGTATGGTGTTTCTCAGGAAGCTCGTCTTAAAGCAGAAATTTCAGAATACATTGTTACTGAGAGCATTGAAGATCAATTTGAAAAGTTGCTAACTAAGATGCAAGCAGCTATGGAGGCTGGAAGTGAAAATGAAGTAGGAGTTTGGGTTTCAGGTTTCTATGGTTCTGGGAAAAGCTCCTTTACAAAATACCTCGGGCTTGCATTCGATGATAACATCAAGATCGATGGTATTCCCTTCATGCAGCATCTTCAAGATCGTCTGACCAAATCAAAAACAAAAGCTCTACTGAATACTGTTGCAAAACGATTTCCTGCAGCTGTATTGATGCTCGACCTTGCTAGTGAACAGGTGGCTGGGTCTACTATGGAAGAAGTTTCAACAGTTCTTTATTACAAGGTTCTTCAATGGGCTGGTTATTCCCGAAATCTTAAAGTAGCCGCTTTTGAGAGGAAACTGAAAAAAGAAAATCGTTACGATGAGTTTCTGAATATTTTCAGAGAACAGACAGACGGTGAAGAATGGAGCAACTATCGTAATGATGAGCTGATAGTGGACAGCCTTATTCCTGAAATTGCCCACCTGATGTATCCTGCATTGTTCAAAACATCGACTTCATTCTCAACGGAAGCCAGTGAGGTGATTAGGTTTGAAAATGACCGGGTAGGTGAAATGCTGGAAATTGCACGCGAGGCAACTGGAAAGGACTACATAATTTTCATAATCGATGAGGTAGGGCAATATGTAGGTTCTCGTCCGAATCTAATTCTTAACCTAGATGGACTGGCAAAAAATCTAAAAAATATAGGGAATGGGAAAGTATGGATTATCGGAACTGCTCAACAGACTTTGACCGAGGATGATCCAAAGGCTTCTCTAAATTCTCCTGAACTATACAAGTTAAAAGACAGATTTCCCATACAGATAGATCTCGAAGCAAATGATATTAAAGAAATTTGTTATACTCGATTGCTAAGTAAATCGCATTCTGGGGAAGCTCAGCTGGGTTCTCTTTTTGATACATATGGGCAGATGTTACGACAGAATACCAAACTTGTTGATGCCAGAGTGTATGGGACCGATTTTGATCGGCAAACATTTATTAACCTCTATCCATTTCTCCCAGCACATTTTGATATACTTCTACATTTACTTGGGGCATTGGCTAAAAGCACTGGCGGTATAGGGCTTCGTTCTGCTATTAAAGTTGTTCAGGATATTCTTGTTGAAGGGGCAGATGGGGAAAAACCAATTGCTGATCAAATGGTCGGTTGGCTTACAACTACTGTTACACTTTATGATTCTCTAGAAAAAGATATAACTCGTGCATTTCAATCGCTTTACCAGTCAGTAGGTAAAGTTAAGATTCGATTTCCTGAAAAATCTGTTCATTTGCGTATAGCGAAGACAGTCTGTGTTTTACAAATCTTGGGGAATTTACCAATCACAGTTCAGAATGTTGCAAGTCTTATGCACCCTGGCATAAATGATGCATCATTTTTTGATTCAGTAAAGCAAGCCGTAGAAGAACTAATCAGCGACTCTTTTATCCCTTTTGGCGAAAGAGAGGGGCAATTAAGGTTTTTCAGTGAAAAAATTAATGATATTGAAATAGATCGGGCAAATATACCTCTTAAAGCAGTTGAACTTCGGCGTATACAGAATGAAGCATTACAAGAGGTTTACTCACCTCTTCCTAGTACTCATCTGAATGGCACACTGTCTGTTCAAACTGGTTTGAAGGCTCAGGCATCTAATGGCATGCTGATTTCTCTTGCAGGTGATCGGCATACAGTTCAGACAATTGTGGAAATAGTAGATCCTATCGAATATGAAAACACAAAAGTTCAGTTAA
>CAYVWK010000277.1:0-2514 GCA_964455235.1 uncultured Paludibacter sp. | reverse complement strand
ATTTTCAACACATTTGGGCTGTGCTTAGAGATTATACTCGTGAATTATAGTTAATTGTAACAATCCTTACCTCTTTTAGCAATATTTCTCGCTATTTTAATTTGGATGTGCTATAATTCTTTCTGCTAAGAGCAGCAAGGGGTAGTTCATGAAAAAAAACTGTTTTATTTTATTACTAATAACTCTATTTGCACTTGGTCAAATATTTGCAAGTGGTAACAAAGAATATGATTTTACACTTCAAGATATGGACAAAGTTGTTAAAGGTACTCAAGAAGTATCAAGAGGGATTAAGAAGCTTTCAGATAATTATATCGTGAAAAATGCAAAAAAAGCAAATGAACTACTAGCGTCTATACGAACTGACATAGAGTCGAATAAATTCCTTTTTGTTGAGAAATCAGATAAAGATAAAGTTGATACATTCTTGGTTGGACTAAAAAAAGCAGAAGACTTTTATACAGGGGTAACGTCAGAGAAAAATGTTGCGAATACAAAAGCTTCTCTCCTTTCCTATTACAATGAGGTTCAGAATTTCAGTAGCAATGTCCGAGAAATGCTTAGTGATACAGAAAATGAACTGAAACAACTGAACAAGGATTATGAAGCACTCAGCAGAGATATCGCAAAGAAGGGAACCAGCAGGGAAAGTGAAAAGAAAAGCGATTCATTAGAAAGACAAATAAGATTTACAGAACAAAGAGTTGAAATGCTAATCAATTTTTCCCCTAGTTATGAGGGGTTGATGCCAGCAATTACAAAAATTGAAGAAGACATTGATTTTTTTATCCTAACTCTTAAGGAGTCCGCAAAAGTATTTAATTCAGCCTACCGTACAGTGGAGTTATCAAAAAATATACTCAACGCATATGATGTTATTGAAGAATTGAATAATTTAAACTCCTTGTCTGATGATATTCAAAAAAGTTGGGAGGATTTGGAAGCTATTGTCGATAATCTAGTTGAGATGGCAAGCTCTATAAACTAGTTTAATTCCATATAGTGAACGACAAGGACATAGGGCAGTATTCTGCGATTGCAATCACCTCTGCGCCGATGCTAGTTGAAATGGAGCACCAGAAATTGGATGAGTCCCTGGAGGCTGCTCAGAAGGATTCGAGGTTTTTCTAGTTCAATTAGGAACTAGTTAGATTTCGAAGTATTCTACTAGAAATGAACCGATCTTAACCCTAATAAAAGATGACATTAAGCTTCGGACTATATATGTGAACTGAATTCTGAATAAATCCCAGTAATAATTTCATCCAATTGAATTTGGAGTTGATCAGATTTTTCAAACTCTCCAGATTTTTCATAGCTAATAATTTGATTTACTTTGGTAGTAATTTCATTCATGGTTTCTACATCAGGTTCTATGTAAGGTATTTGCTTTATATAATTTGCGGAATTATTTGCTGTAGGATTGATTGCATGTATAAGTTCATTGACAACTGTGGAATTCATTAGAGCTAATATATATTGATTTCGAGCAGCATCTTTGGGGAATATCCCAACTATTGACTGGTCAAACAGACAAGCATCCAGAAGAGTGGCTTTAATCTTTGATGATTTCACCATCGGGATCCCAATCCCAATTTTAAAGTAATACTCCGAATTCTGAAATCTAGCTTTCTTGTCCTTTTTATAGAAACTAACAGTCTGGGCATCCCATCTTACAAACCATTCGATTCGAGGTCTATCAAAACTTCTACTCGAAGGCCCCTTTATAAATGGAATATACCCCTCATCAATCCCTGTTATTCCGTATACTGATTGATTTAAATGCACTTTTTGATAATCTACAAGTTGATAATTCTTTGATCCTTTAACTTCAATTTCCGCCGCTCTTATGAAAGTACGATTATCCCCAGTGTAGAAACCAGTGACGATATCTGCAATCTCCCCAAGAGTCGCTTTTGAGTTTACTAGTATGAAAGAGGTCTTTTCTGCTGTTATTATAAATCGATGCTGAGGAGCTTCAAGAATTTCCATTTGACGTAAATAATGGACTTGTAAGTTGTCAGTATTATTATCAAGAATTCTGGTGAGATCCCGTGGATCCGTTAAACCTTTTATAATTCTGACAGAGTTAGTCAATGCTTCATTTGTAGAAGTCCTCTGAAGTGTAATAATCGATAAATTCGAATAGCCAAAACTCACACCTGGGAAGAATTTTGACGGGAAAATTACTATTTCCTCTATTTTTGAAGTTTTTAAAATAATCTCTCTCAGACGAGAGTGCATATTCAAAAATAAAAATGTGTCAGGAATGATAAAGGATAGCCGGCCTTTATCTTTAAGCACTGAAAGGCATCTCAATAAAAATAATGTGTAGGTCTCCTTGACATAATGCCCGAGATATTTCTTTTTTAATAGACTGCGTTTGTCATAATCCTGCCACGCTCCGTACGGAGGATTCCCAATCACCTTATCATAACTTGCCGTTGTGCTAAATATACTATTGGCTATGTTTGACAATCTATGTTGAAACCTCTTTCTCTGATGTTGTTTCAT
>CAYVWK010000276.1:0-2521 GCA_964455235.1 uncultured Paludibacter sp. | reverse complement strand
CCTTCAATGGCTGTACAGGTCTTACATCCCTGACGATAGGTACTGGTGTAATGACCATAGGTCAAAATGCGTTCGATAAATGCAGTAGTCTCGAATCCCTGGTAATACCGGATAGCGTAAGAAATATTGATAATAATGCCTTCAACGGTTGTTACGGGCTCGAATCCCTGACGATAGGTAATGGTGTAGAAACCATAGGAAACTATGCATTCCAGAAATGTAGAGGTCTCGAATCCCTGATTATACCGGATAAGGTAAAAGAGATTGGCAGAAATGCCTTCGAAGATTGTAAAGGACTCAAATCCCTGACGATAGGTAATGGTATTAAGACTCTGTCTCTCGCCGTATTCAGAGGCTGTGAAAGCCTCGAATCCCTGACGATAGGCACTGGTGTAATAACCATAGGTCAAAGTGCATTCCAGAACCTTAAAAGTCTCGTATCTGTGACAATAGGCGAAGACGTTAAGACTTTGGGGTCCGAGGCATTCGCCGGTTGCACTTCATTGAAATATATGATATTCCAGCATGATGAAGCCCCTGCTCTCGATAACTCCAATGCAATTCCGTCCAATACTAAAATTTTCTACAGAGACGGCGCCACAGGATTCGATGAAAACAAGTGAGTGGGTAAAACAGTCAGAGGAGTCTCCAAACCCAACGCAATTGCCGACTTAAGCGCAGTCTACGAAAATTCTGACAGCATTCGTTTAACCTGGTCTGCTCCCGATAACAGTGTAGGAGAACCAATGACATATTCGATATTCTATAGGATCAACGAAGGTCCTTGGGCTCAGTTCGGTGATGACTTGATTGATACGGAAGAAGCAATATTCGACATCCCCGGAAATGGATACGACTTCTACATGATTGCTGCAAATTTCGTTGATTCGTCCGACGATGGCAACATAGCCAAAACCAAGTATTGGATAACATGGATTGCCGACGGCTCAGAATACGGGGATGAACTGGCCATTGAGTATGGTGAATACATTAAGGACTATTATCCCACGGACAATCCCACCAAAACAGGATACTCTTTCCATAAATGGACACGTGAGGACGAAAGCGACCCGGGCATAATGCCAACAGAAAACATTACTATTGTGGCGACCTGGAATATAAACCAATATACCATAACTTTCGATTCTACCGGAGGAACTTCCGTCGAATCGATTACACGGGATTACTATACCATAGTTTCCTTGCCTGATTTGAACAGCACTACAAGAACCGGACATACCTTCATCGGGTGGGCCTTGTCCGTTGACGGCGATACAATAACCGCTCATACTTTGGAGGACCACGTCAAACTGTACGCGGTCTGGAACGCCAATCCGTACACCATAACCTTCAATACCGCAGGAGGAACTCCTGTCGATTCGATCACACAGGACTATGATACAGAAGTGGCAGAACCGGTGAAACCTTCCAGTGACGGATACATCTTCTACGGATGGTTTGACTCCGAAAATGAAAGAGTCACCTTCCCGTTCAACATGCCCGTCAACGGCCTTGTATTGACCGCGGAATGGAAAATCGGAATATCTATACCTGTCGGCAAAGAGATGACTTATAACGGAACAAATCAGCTAGGTGTGGACGAAGGAACCGGATATGTTTTGGAAACCGGTAAGGAACAGACCAACTCGGACGATGGCTACACGGTAATCGCAACACTCGAAAACGGATATATTTGGATTATTCCCGGGGAGGAAGGCGGAACGGATACATATAGCACCGAACCCCAAGAAATTCCGTGGAGCATAATCAAGGCCGAACTTACCATAACTGCCGAAGATGAAACAATCACATTCAAGGATGATGAGCCGGAATACACCGTGATCTGCTCGGGCTTTGTCGGAGGAGAAGACGAAACAGTACTCGGCGGCGAACTGTCATTCGAGTCCGGTTACACCAAGAATGCCTACTATTCCGAACTAGGCATAGAGCCCTCGGGCCTGACATCGAACAATTATCATATCACATTTGTAGAAGGTAAGCTGACCGTCAACAGAAAGATGATCGACATCCCCGAAGCCGTAACCGGTCTCATCTACGACACATCGAAACAAACCGGCGTGAATGACGAAGAAGGATACATCCTGTTCGAAAACACCGAAAAGGATGCGGGCGATTACACCGCGACCGCCGCACTTGAAAGCGGATACGTGTGGTCCGACGGTTCCGACGAAAACAAAACAATTGATTGGGCCATAGCCAAAAAGGCACTGTCCGACGACATGTTCACCAGTCCCAGTAAGGAATACACCGGAGAGAGGCTTACACCTGAAATAAACACGAATGTCGAAAACAAAGAATACAATACGGATATCGGAACCCTGAACACTGTGAACGCAAAGGACTATACGGTCACCATCACCGCCAAGTATGATGGGAACTACTCGGGAATCGCGTATGTGACCTTC
This sequence comes from uncultured Paludibacter sp., assembly GCA_964455235.1. Taxonomy (GTDB): domain Bacteria; phylum Bacteroidota; class Bacteroidia; order Bacteroidales; family Paludibacteraceae; genus Paludibacter. The sequence continues at coordinate 95 of CAYVWK010000276.1, read as the reverse complement.
ACAATCACAAAAACGTCTCTGAACGAGAGCAATGTCTCAGTTGTTTCAAGCAGAAGACGGCATACGAGATGCACTGTCGTGACTGGAGTTCAGAC
>CAYVWK010000275.1:0-2528 GCA_964455235.1 uncultured Paludibacter sp. | reverse complement strand
AGTTGCTTGATTCTCCCGAAGTAAAAGCATGGTTGAGCACCCTTGTTATTTCTGAGGAAGCATTTCATGCACAACTGCCAGAAATCCCCCAAATGGAAAAGTTCTCAGAAGCGAATCTGGAAATGCGTGATATATCGGAGTACCTGTACGACAAGGGAATGTCCAGCGTGTCCATCAATGGATTATTGGAAGATATCGGGGAGCTAATCCGGATTGCAAAATGGTATATTAAGCGGGGAATAAGCCCTTCTGAGTATGAGACGGTTGCATATCTGGTGATTCCATTGTTGCGATCCCTAGGCTGGACACCCCAGAAAATGGCGGTTGAGTGGAATCGTATTGATGTAGCACTTTTTTCTGATCTTCCTAGGGAGGATGCAAATCTGGCAGTTGTTGTTGAGGTAAAGAAGCTTAATAATTCTTGTTTGACGGCAAAATCCCAGGCACAGGACTATGCACTTGATAAGCAGAACTGCAACTGCCTGATCGTGACCGATGGATTACGCTATGGTGTTTACACAAAGAATGAGCATGATGATTTCCGTCTTGATGCGTATGTTAATCTAACCAGGCTGAAGAGCGGATACCCTATTTATGGTTGTGATGGGGCGATGGAAGCCTTCCTGTTGATGTCACCCGAAAGCAACATGAGGGATGGGATCAAGCCTTGATTTGGCTCTTGTACCATCCTCGAACCCCGCCATTACTTGAAAGTTAATAAGGATGGAATTGTTTACAAGATTAGGGGTTCCTTGGAGATTATTCTTCTGATTCAAAGGTGAGTTTTTACAAAATCGTCACCATCGGCTTCACGAATGGACTTACTCGATGCTCAAGTATTTTTCGCGTGTCTTGGACAATCATGTCGAACATGGAAGGTTTTGTGGAATAGGACATAGGGAATCTCAAACTAATACTGCTTGGAAATCTCAACTCAAGGAAATCGTCAATGGAGAGTGCGAATGCTATATCCCGTATGTCTCCTATATCAAGTTTCAGTGGTTCTGTTGACCTTATCAGTGAATTGGAGAAATCCATCGAATATTTACTTGGTTCCAATAGGCAGACTGCTACTCTCAGCTCATTCTGGTAGTCATATCTTTGCTGTTTGCTGAACAGAGGATACAGTTTCATAGACTCTTGATAATCGAAGTACTGTACTAAATCCAACAGGAATTGCACCAATTCTCCATGGTCATTGAGTATCTGTTGAAGTATTCTTCTAAGGAAACAATCCATATCTGAAATGACGATAGCCGTGTCTCCAAAACTCTTGATACGACGGTCTGGCAAGAAAAAGTGCTTATTTTTATGATCATACCGCATCGCATAGAGTGAAAAGATTTTAAAATATTGCAAATCATCAGCATCGATGTCGGTGATCTGATGGATTATACCCAGGAATTCAGGATCACCGTCTTTTATGAATGAATGATCTCTTGCATCTTTATAGATAGCCACCGCCCCTTCATGCAAGTCACCACGATACGAATTCTTGACCGGATCACTTTGGTTTTGCTCAACTACACTCCAACCGCCAAAGGCATGGAGTGACCGCATGAATATCTCTCCATCAAGCAGACGTTCAGCCCACACTCGATCAGTAATCTTTACAGGAATGAATGGATCTAGAGACAATGTGTTTCCTCCAGTCAAGTTCTGGTTTGAAATCAGTATAGCATGACTGAAAATATGCCTCTACGTCTGGTGATCAAAGTATGCAGTGTTGGTTCTCAATCACACAACTCAATACCATGCCGATTCCCTTTCTCCCTGGCCTCAACAGCCCAGTCGATCGGATCCAATCCCTCCAGCCGGTTGTACTCATCCCAATACCTTCTGGCCCATTTGACCAGAAGTTTGGTGATCTCACAGATGTAGGTCGTCCGTTTGAACTGGCCGAACTCCGAGTAACAACCTCCGATGCAGTACGAGCAGGCACTCTCCACCTCACAGGTCCTGCACTTCTCATCGCGTGAGCAATTGGAGCGATAGGCGCCTTCGCGCACCTTCAGAAAATTCTCCTTATGGGTGAAGCCTTCCTTGGCGGTCCCGACGATGAAATCGGCTTTGTCGACCTGGGTGTGGGGCAGCCATCTGATGCACGGATAGATCCTTCCGTCAACCGAGAGGGCTGGCATCGCCCCGCTTCCGCAGTGGCCGGTACAGTCCCAATCAACCCCTGATGACAGGTGTGCGTAGCCGAACTGTTCCTTGCTGAGGATGCTCCAAAAAAGGTCGTCACGGTGCTCCAGCACATAGGCGGTGCACTTTCCCATCTGACGGTCCAACTCATCATAGTCGGCCTGGGTACACCCCGTATCCTCCATGATGAAGTTCTGGTTGATGTACCGCAGTCCCAGCTGTTCATGCAGATACACCAGCGAATCATAGAGATGAGGGATGCTCTGGCGGTTCGCGGTGGACTTGGTCTGCATCGACTGGATCGGGAAGGTCTTCATATACCACGGCCAATGGCGGATGATGCTCTGCATCGAACCGGACCCATCAGGGAACACCCGGTTTGC